>NZ_CP051627.1:1214444-1518055 GCF_023208015.1 Thermobifida alba
TTCGGCGGCGGTGGCCCGGGGGTCTGCACTAGGGTGACGCGAGTTATCCGACCCGGACGACAAGTTGGAGTAGTTGCATGCGGGAACTCGTCTACTGCATCTCCGTCACCATTGACGGCCGCATCGCCGGCCCCGGGGGA
Organism: Thermobifida alba; assembly: GCF_023208015.1. Taxonomy (NCBI): domain Bacteria; kingdom Bacillati; phylum Actinomycetota; class Actinomycetes; order Streptosporangiales; family Nocardiopsidaceae; genus Thermobifida; species Thermobifida alba. Next base: position 1,214,585 of record NZ_CP051627.1, read on the forward strand.
GAGTACGAGTTCTTCCCCCTGGGGGATGAGGAGCAGGCGGCCGCCTACAGCGAGTGGAGCCAGACCCACTATCCGGACATTCTTCCCACGCATGTGCGTGCCGCCCTGGGGGTGGGCGAGGCGCCCAACCGGCACTTCGACACCGTGGTGATGGGGCGGGGCGCTTATCAGCCCGCGTTGGACGCGGGGATCACCAGCCCGTACGGGCACCTGCGCCAGTACGTGGTCTCCAGCACGCTGGAGGCGGGTCTCGATCCGGCGGTGACCGTGGTCGACGGCGATCCGGTGGCCTTGGTGCGTGAGCTCAAGCAGCAGGAGGGCAAGGACATCTGGTTGTGCGGGGGCGGTCGGCTCGCGGGTGCGTTGCTGGGGGAGATCGACCGGATGGTCGTGCGGACCTATCCGGTGGTCGCGGGTGCGGGGATCCCGGTGTTCGACGGGGAGTTCGACCCCACCCTGTTCACGGTGGAGGACCGCAGGTCCTTTGCCAACGGTGTCACCGTCACCTGGTTCGCCCGGCGGTAGGGCCGTGGTGGGTGTCCGGTCGGTGGGCGCGGGGCGTCGGCGGGACCGGGAGTTCGACCTTGCTTGAGGTTGTCGTGGTGCGGGGGGTGTCCGTGGTGGTTTGACCTCAACCGTGGTTGAGGGTGCAGAGTGGGGGTGACCCCAGCGGAAGATCCGCTCCCGTGGTTCGGGGCCGTGCGGCCCCGAACCACGCATTGTTGTGGGGGAGGGCGGCCTTGCCGGGCGGGCCGCCTCGGTGCGGGTGGCGTGCGGGGTCAGTTCGCTGTCGGTGCGGGGGTCTGGAGGACGGCGGGCACCAGTTCGCCGGAGGCGACGCGTTCCCGGAGCACGAACTTCTGGATCTTTCCGGAGGGGGTCAGCGGGAAGGTGTCGGTGAAGAACCACAGTTTGGGGGTTTTGAACGGGGCGAGGTGGGCCCGGCAGTAGGTGTGCAGTTCCTCGACCGTGGGCGGTTGTTGCGGGTCGGCGGCGCGGACGGCTGCTCCCACCTGTTCGCCCCAGTGCGGGTCGGGGACGCCGAAGACGGCCACGTCGGCGACTTGGGGGTGCTGGTGCAGCAGTTCCTCGATCTCTCGGGGGTGGATGTTCTCGCCGCCGCGGATGATGATGTCCTTGAGGCGTCCGACGAAGCGGACGTATCCGCGTTCGTCCATGGTTCCCATGTCGCCGGTGTGCAGCCAGCCCTCCGAGTCGATCGTCGCCGCCGTCTCCTCGGGCATGTTGTAGTACTCCAGCATGTTCTGGTAGCCGCGGGCGCAGATCTCGCCCTCCGTGCCGAGGGGGACCGTCGCGCCGGTTTCGGGGTCGGCGATCTTCACTTCGACGTGGAAGAGCGGTCGGCCCAGGGTTTCGGCCTGGTCGTCGTCGTTGTCGGTGGGGTGGGTCTGGGTGACGACGCCGTGGAGTTCGGCTTGGCCGAAGAGCATCGAGAAGTCGCAGTCGAGGATGGACTTGGTGCGGCGTACCAGTCCGGCGGGCACGGCTGAGCCGCCTGACATCACCGTGCGGAGGCTGGACAGGTCGCGGTCGGGGCGGTCGGGGTGGTCGAGCAGGGCCATGAGGATGGTGGGGACGGTCAGGATCATGCTGCCGCGTTCGGCTTCGATGAGTTCGAGGACCAGGGCGGGGTCGAACTGCGGGACGACCACCTGGGTGCCGCGGCGGGAGAGGGTGCCCACGCAGGCCAGGACGCCGCCGCCGGTGTGGAACAGCGGGATCGGGTTGATCCAGACGTCTCCGTCGTGGAAGCCGGAGCGTTGGGTGGACATCTGGGCGGTGTTGACGACGCCGAGGTGGTGGAGCATCGCTCCCTTGGCGAAGCCGGTGGTGCCGGAGGTGTAGATGATCAGGGCGGGGTCGTCGGGGTGCACCTCGGGCAGGGCGGTGGTGGGTGTGCCGGTGGCCAGGAAGTCCGCCCAGTCGTCGAAGCAGAGGGTGTCGCGTAGTTCGGGCAGGTCGTCGCGGATCTGGGCGACCACGTCGGGCATGCGGACGCCTCGGTAGACGTTGCCGTGGACCAGGCCCGCGGCCTGGGACTGCCTGAGGGCGTAGCGGAGTTCTTCTGCTCGGTACTGCGGGTTCACGGTCACCAGGACCAGGCCGGCCAGGGCTGCGCCGAACTGGAGTACCACCCATTCGGGGCGGTTGGCCTCCCAGACGGCCAGTCGCTCGCCGGGGGAGAAGCGGGTGAGCAGGGCGGCGGCGGTCTTCTCGGCTTCGGTGAGGAGTTCGGCGTAGGTCCAGCGGCGGCGGGGGGCGGGGCCGGGGTGGCCGTCCACGAGGGCGACGCGGTCGGGGACCTCGGAGGCGACGCGGCGCAGCAGCTCACCGACGGTGGTCCTGGCGAGCGGGGTGCTGGTGTCGGCCAGCCAGTGGGAGGTCCGCAGGGGCTGGGGGAGGGCAGGGGTCGACGGCATCGGGGTTCCCAATCCTTCACTCGGTTGCGGTGAGTACTGGGGGTTGTGGGGTGTGCGGGTGCGGGGGTGATGTGGAAGACCACAATAGATGTGATGCGGGGCACACTAACCCTTCTTTGACTTTGACGTCAAGTTCACAGGAGAAAACTCGGTTCTGTCAATGAACTTGACGTCAAAGTCAAAAATCCCTACTTTGGGGGCATGACCGAGCACGAGGCCCCCCCGCACCCCGCAGGCCCGCACGGCGAACTCCTCCGCCGCCTCGAAGCGGCCGACCCGGCCCCGAAAGCCCCCCGGGAACTGTCCGCACGGGGACGCGCCGAACTGCTGTGCGACCCCGGAACCTTCACCCCCACCGGAGCGCTGCGGCGCAGCCACAGCCGCCAGGAAGGCCCCCGCTTCGACGGCGACGGAGTCGTGACCGGCTGGGGCACGATCCAGGGCCGCCCCGTCGCCGTGGTCAGCCACGAGTTCGCCCGGGGCGGCGGCTCGATCGGCACGGGATTCGCGGCGAAGGTCGCGCGCCTGCAGGACCTGGCCGTCCAACGGCGGATGCCCGTCGTCTACCTCAACGACTCCGGCGGCGCCCGCATCCACGAGGGCATCGAGTCCCTCGACGGCTGCGGCGCCATCTTCCGGCGCAACGTGCTGGCCCGGGAGGTGGTCCCCCAACTGTCTGTCGTCATGGGACCGTGCGCCGGCGCGGCCGCCTACTCCCCGGCACTCACCGACTGGACCGTCATGGTCCGTGGAAGCGGCCACATGTTCCTGACCGGACCCGACGTGGTCCGCGCGGCCACCGGGGAGGAGGTCACCCCCGACGAGATCGGCGGCGCCGCCCTGCACACCCAGCTCAGCGGCGTGGCGCACCTCGCGGCCGACACCGACGCCGAGGCCCTGGCCGCGGTGCGGCGCATCCTCGGCTACCTCCCCTCCTGGCGCGGCGGGGCCCTGCCGACCACCGCGCCGCGCCGGCCCGACCCCGCGGCCGCCGGCCGGCTGGCCGGCCTCGTCCCCCGACGCAGCAGCAGCCCCTTCGACATGCGCGACCTGCTGCGCGGCGTGGTCGACGGCTCCGAGTTCTTCGAGCTCATGCCGGGGTACGCGCCCAGCGTCATCACCGCTTTCGCCCGGCTGGGCGGGGTCCCGGTCGGCGTCGTCGCCTCCCAGCCCATGCGGCGCGGCGGCATCCTGGACATCGCCAGCTCCCGCAAGACCGCCAGGTTCGTACGGTTCTGCGGCCGCTTCGGCCTGCCGGTCCTCACCTTCGTCGACGTGCCCGGCTTCATGCCCGGCACCCGGCAGGAGAGCGGGGGCATCATCACCGAGGGCGCGGAGGTGCTCGCCGCCTACGTCGAGACCCGCACCCCGCGGTTGACCGTCGTGGTCCGCAAGGCCTTCGGCGGGGCGTTCATCGCCCTGGGCTCCAAGTCGCTGGGCGCCGACTTCGCCTGGGCCTACCCCGATTCCGAACTCGCGGTGATGGGGCCGGCGGGTGCGGTCAACATCCTGCACCGGCGCCGGCTCGCGCAGGCCGAGGACCCCGAGGCGCTGCGCCGGGAACTGGCCGACGACTACCGCGAACGCGTCACGCGGCCCTTCGCCGCCGCGGAGACGGGAATCGTCGACGACATCATCCTGCCGGAGCAGACGCGGGCCACGCTGCTGGCCGCGCTCGCCCTGTACCACCCCGGCGCGGCCGAGGAGACGGCCCCGCCGTCCTGACGCAAGACCCCCTGACCCCCGGTGACCGAACGGAGTGGGACGACATGCCGCATGAAGTGTTGGCGGAACTGCCGGGCAACGTCTGGCAGGTGCTGGTCGAGACCGGCCAGCGCGTTGCGACCGGTGAGTACCTGCTGGTCATGGAGACGATGAAGATGGAGATCCCGGTCCTGGCGGAGGTGGACGGCTCGGTCGCGGAGGTGCGGGTCGCCCCCGGGGACCGGGTGCGGGAAGGCGACACCCTGGTGGTGGTGGAGCCGTGACCGTCTTCGCTGATGCCGCCGAACTGCTCGCCGCCCAGGGGCGGGAGCTGGGGGTGGGCCCGTGGATCACGATCGACCAGGACCGCATCGACCTGTTCGCTGAGGCCACCGGTGACCGCCAGTGGATCCACGTCGACCCCGAGCGTGCCGCACAGGGGCCGTTCGGGGCCACCGTCGCCCACGGCTACCTCACCCTGTCCCTGCTGGCCTCGATGCTGGGCGAGTTGCTGCGGGTGCCCACCGCCGCCATGGCCGTCAACTACGGGCTGGACCGGGTCCGCTTCCCCGCCCCGGTCCTCTGCGGGTCGCGGGTGCGGGCCCGGGCGGGCATCCACCAGACGTCCCGGGTGGGTGAGGCCGTCCAGGTCGCCGTCGACCTGGTGGTGGAGGTGGAGGGGACCGACAAACCGGCGTGCGTGGCGCGGATGCTGGCCCGCTACTACTTCAGGGCCGCCTGACGTGCTCGCTGGGACGCCGACGGACAGGAGTGGTGGCAACACCGTGTCGACACCGACGATCGAAGAGTTCATCCGTGAGGCCGAGCAGTGGCTGGAATCGACGGGGCTGCCCAGGCGCAGGAGCGAGGGCGAGGCGGCCTGGGGGGAGGGCGAGCACGACGTCTCCGTCTTCCACAACCTGGACCACGAGGCCGAACGGGCGCTGCTGGGGCGGTTGCAGGACTGGCAGCGGCGCAAGTTCGAGGCCGGGTTCGGTGCGCTGACCTGGCCTGAGGAGTACGGCGGCCGCGGGCTGCCGGTGGCCTACGAGGACGCCTTCGCCGAAGTGGAGGGGCGTTATGAGACCCCCCGGGCGCACGAGCTGTTCTCCGTGACCCTGCACCTGATCGCCCCGACCATCCGGCTGCTGGGCACGCCGCAGCAGCGGGAGCGTCTGATCCGTCCCCTGCTGGCCGGCCGGGAGCTGGCCTGCCAGCTGTTCTCCGAACCCGAGGCGGGCTCCGACCTGGCCGCGTTGGGCACGCGCGCGGTGCGTGACGGCGACTCCTGGGTCGTCACCGGCCAGAAGGTGTGGAGTTCGGGGGCGCAGTTCGCCCAGTGGGGGCAGTTGCTGGCCCGGACCGATCCCGATGTTCCCAAGCACGCGGGGATCACCGCGTTCATGGTCCCCATGGACCTGCCCGGGGTGGAGGTGCGGCCGCTGCGTCAGATGTCCGGCGGCACCAGTTTCAACGAGGTGTTCCTGACGGAGGTGCGGGTTCCCGACGCGCTGCGGTTGGGGCAGGTCGGGCAGGGCTGGCAGGTCGCTTTGACCACCCTCGGGTTCGAGCGTCAGGCCAGTTCCGCCAACGAGCACGTCGGCGGCACCTGGGAGCAGTTGCTGGCGCTGGCCCGCTGGGCCGGGGCCGACCGTGATCCGCTGGTGCGCCAGGGCCTGGCGCGGGTCGCCATCGGGCAGCGGCTGGCCCGGGTCGCCAACGCCCGCGACCGCAGCGACCGGGAGAACGGGCGGCCGCTCGGCGCGGTCGGGTCGGTCCGCAAACTGCAGTGGGTGCGTCGCATGCTCGCCGTCTCCGAGGTCGCCCGTGATGTTCTCGGGCCGCGTCTGGTGGTCGACAGCGGGGAGTGGGGCACCTACTCGTGGTCGCAGCACGTGCTGGGAGTCCCCGGGTACCGCATCGCCGGCGGGAGCGACGAGATCCAGCGCACCATCATCGCCGAACGTCTGCTCGGGCTTCCGCCCGAGCCGCGTGAGGACCGTGACAAGCCGTGGAAAGAGGTACGACGGTGAGGCCGAACACCGGTGGCGGGGCAGTCCTGGAGGGCAAGGTCGCGCTGGTCACGGGGGGCAGTCGAGGGCTGGGGCGCGAGATCGTGCTGGCTTTCGCCCGCGCCGGCGCCGACGTCGTCATCACCAGCCGCAAGCTGGACAGCTGTCGGGAGCTGGCCGAGCACGTCCGTGCGGAGACCGGGCGGCGTGCCCTGCCGTACGCCGCGCACGTCGGGGACTGGGAGCAGCTCGACGAGCTGGTCGAGGCGGCCTACGGTGCGTTCGGCCGTGTCGACGTCCTGGTCAACAACGCCGGGATCGCGCCGCTGTACCCGAGTCTGGACCAGGTCAGCGAGACGCTGTTCGACAAGGTCGTCGGCGTCAACCTGAAGGGCCCCTTCCGGTTGAGTGCGCTGGTCGGCGGGCGTATGGCGGCGGGGGACGGCGGTTCGATCATCAACATCAGCAGTATCGCCGCGGTGCGTCCCACCCCCAACGAGCTGCCCTATGCGGCGGCCAAGGCGGGCCTGAACACCATCACCGCGGGTTTTGCGCAGGCCCTGGGGCCGAAGGTGCGGGTCAACGCGATCATGGCCGGTCCCTTCCTGACCGACATCAGCAGGGCGTGGGACATGGAGGCGTTCGAGCGGGACGCCGCGCGTTTCCCGCTGCGGCGGGGCGGGCGTCCGGAGGAGATCGTCGGTGCGGCGCTGTACCTGGCGGGTGAGGCGTCCAGTTACACCACCGGTGCGGTGATCGCCGTCGACGGCGGTCGTTCCGCGATGACGATGTAGCGGCCCGCCGTGTGGAGCGCAGACAGGATGCGCCCCGCGTCGGCGGGGCGGACCAAGGAGGCGAGATGAGCGGAACCCGGTTGGTGGACGAGTCGCTGTTCTTCGACCCGCCCGGCACACCGCCCGACGGTGTGCGGCTGGCCGGCGGCGAGTGCGGTGGGTGTGCGACCACGACCTTCCCGGCCCAGGACTCCTGTCCCCGGTGCGGGGCGGTGGGGATGGAGCGGGTCCCCCTGCCGCGGGAGGGCAGGCTGTGGGCGTTCACGGTGCAGAACTTCGAACCCAAGCCGCCCTACCGGTCCTCGGGGCCCTTCGTCCCCTACGGGGTGGGCTACGTCGACCTCGGCCCGGTGCTGGTGGAGAGCCGGCTGACCGAGAACGATCCGGCGCGGCTGCGCACCGGGCAGGCCATGCGGCTGTGCCTGGTCCCGGTCTTCACCGACGAGGACAGTGTGCAGGTGCTGACCTATGCGTTCGGACGAGTGGACGAGGGGGAGCGGTGAGCGTGGACGGTGTGGCGGTTGTCGGTGTCGGGATCCACAGGTTCGGGCGTATCGAGGGGGTGTCGGGCCGCGGCATGGGCGCGCACGCGGTGCGTGAGGCGCTCGCGGACGCGGGTCTGGCCTGGGAGGACGTGCAGTGCGCCTTCGGGGGCAGCTACTCCTCCGGTGACGCCGACTCCCTGGTCTCCGACCTGGGGCTGACCGGTGTGCCGTTCGTCAATGTGGCCAACGGGTGCGGCACGGGCGGTTCGGCGCTGCTGGCGGCGCGCAACGCGATCCTGTCCGGCCAGTGCGACACGGCCGTGGCGGTCGGTTTCGACAAGCACCCGCCGGGGGCCTTCAACGAGGATCCGGCCAACCTGGGGCTGGGGGCGTGGTACGGCCAGACCGGCATGATGCTGACCACCCAGTTCTTCGCGATGAAGATCCAGCGGTACATGAGCGAGTACGGCATCAGCCACGCCACGCTCAGCCGGGTGGCGGCCAAGGCGTTTCGCAACGGTTCGCTCAACCCGTACGCCTGGCGGCGTCGGCCGCTGAGTGTCGAGCAGATCGCGGCCGCGCCGATGATCAACTACCCCCTCACGCAGTACATGTTCTGCTCGCCCGGGGAGGGCGCGGTCGCGCTGGTGCTGACCCGGGCCGACCGGGCCGGGGACTTTCCCGCCCCGCCGGTGTACCTGCGGGCGGTGGAGTTCCGGTCGCGTCGGTTCGGGTCCTTCGAGGTGTACAGCCCGTGGCTGTCCCCGCAGCGGGCCGAGGGGCCCACGGTCGAGGCGGCTCGGGCGGCGTTCGAGGCCGCCGGGATCGGGCCGGAGGAGATCGACGTGGCCCAGGTGCAGGACACCGAGTCCGGGGCGGAGATCATGCACATGGCCGAGACCGGGCTGTGCGCCCACGGGGAGCAGGAGCAGTTGATCGCGCAGGGCGCCACGGAGATCGGCGGGCGGCTGCCGGTCAACACCGACGGCGGGGTGCTGGCCAACGGCGAGCCGATCGGTGCGAGCGGGCTGCGGCAGGTGCACGAGGTCGTGCTGCAGTTGCGCGGCAGTGCGGGCAGGCGCCAGGTCCCCTCTGGTCCCCGCACCGGGTTCACCCACGTGTACGGGGCGCCGGGCATCAGCGTGTGCACCGTCCTGTCCCGTTGAACGCGAAAGAGAGTGTGGTCATGGCCTGGGATTTTTCCACTGACGAGGACTACCAGAAGGAGTTGGACTGGGCTGACGCCTTCGTCCGCGACGAGGTCGAGCCGGTCGACCAGGTGATCGAGCACGCCTGGAACGTGCACGACCCGCTGCGCAACAGGCTCATCAGACCGTTGCAGCAGCGGGTCCGCGAGCGCCGGCTGTGGGCCTGCCACCTGGGGCCCGACCTGGGCGGTCCGGGATACGGCCAGGTGAAGCTGGCGCTGCTCAACGAGATCCTGGGGCGCAGCCACAGTGCCCCGGTCGTGTTCGGCTGCCAGGCGCCCGACTCCGGCAACGCCGAGATCCTCGCCCACTACGGCACGCCCGAGCTCAAGGAGCGCTACCTGGCTCCCCTGCTGGAGAACGAGATCGTCTCCTGCTACTCGATGACCGAGCCCCAGGGCGGTTCCGATCCGACGGAGTTCACCACCCGCGCGGTCCTGGACGGTGACGAGTGGGTCATCAACGGGGAGAAGTGGTTCTCCTCGCACGCCCGTTTCGCGTCCTTCTACATCGTCATGGCGGTGACCGATCCCGAGGCGCCGCGGCACAGGCGGGCCTCCATGTTCGTCGTGCCCGCGGACACCCCGGGGGTGAGTATCGTCCGCAACGTCGGGGTGTGGGGGCACGAGGAGACCGAGGGCACCCACGCCTACGTCCGCTACGAGGACGTGCGTATCCCCCGCGACCACCTGCTCGGGGAGCGCGGCGCCGGGTTCGAGGTGGCGCAGACCCGGCTGGGCGGGGGGCGGATCCACCACGCCATGCGCACGGTCGGCCTGGTCAAGCAGTCGCTGGAGATGATGCTGGAGCGTGCGGTGTCGCGCACCGTCTCCGGGCGGAGGCTGGGGGAGCGGCAGCTGGTGCAGGAGATGATCGCCGACTCCTGGATCCAGATCGAGCAGTTCCGGCTGCTGGTGCTGCAGACGGCGTGGAAGATCGACCGGTACAACGACTACCGCCGGGTCATCCCCGACATCGCGGCGGTCAAGGCCGCGATGCCCCGGGTCCTGCTCGACGTGGCGGGCCGCGCCATCCAGATCCACGGCTCGCTGGGGATCTCCACCGAGATGCCCTTCGGCCGGTGGGCTCTGGAGAGCTACCACATGGGGTTGGCCGACGGGGCCACCGAGCTGCACAAGATGCAGTTGGCCAGGCGGCTGATGCGGGAGGTGCAGCCGGTGGACGACCTGTTTCCCAGCCGGCACCTGCCGAAGCTGCGGGCCCGTGCCGAGCAGCGCTACGCCGAGGTGCTCGCGGAGTTCGGCGCCGAGCAGGGCGGGGTGGCGCGGTGAAGGAGACGCAGCGGGCCGAGGTCGCTCCGGTGCGGCCGGGCGAGGAGTTGGACTGGCCGCGGTTGGAGGCCTACCTGCGGGCCAGTCTGCCCGAACTGGAGGGGGAGTTCTCCGTCCTGCAGTTTCCCAACGGGTCGGCGAACCTGACCTACCAGGTGCGTTTCGGGGAGCGGCGGCTGGTCGTGCGGCGTCCGCCGTTCGGGGTCATCGCGACCGCGGCCCACGACATGCACCGGGAGTACCGGGTGCTGTCCAGGCTGTACCGGCACTTTCCCCGTGCTCCGCGGGCGTTGCTGTACTGCGGGGACGAGGGGGTCATCGGGGCGCACTTTCTGGTCATGGAGTACCGGCCGGGGGTGGTCGTGTGGGACAGCATCCCCGAGTCGATGGCCGGTGAGCCCGATGCGGGGCGTCGGATCGGGTTGGCGGTGGTGGACGCGCTGGCTGACCTGCACCGGTTGCGGCCCGAGGAGTGCGGGCTGGCCGATCTGGGTCGGCCCCAGGGGTATCTGGAGCGGCAGTTGCGGGGGTGGCGGGGCCGCTGGGAGGCGGTGGCCCCGGGGTCTGACACCCCGGTGCACCGGGCCGGTGAGGCGCTGGCCGCGAGGGTGCCGGTGTCGGGGGCGGCCACGATCCTGCACAACGACTACAAGGTCGACAACTGCCAGTTCGCCCACGGTGACCCCGACCGTGTGGTGTCGGTGTTCGACTGGGACATGGCCACGCTCGGCGATCCGCTGGTGGACGTGGGCACCCTGCTCAACTACTGGCCCGGTTCCGATGGGACGGCCGCGTTGGCTGTTCCCGGGCTGGAGCGGCTGGGGCTGCCCGACCGCGAGGAGGTCGTCGCCCGCTACTCGCAGCGGGTCGGGGTGCCGTTGGAGTTGGCGGACCTGGCCTGGTACGAGGCGTTCGGCTGCTGGAAGACCGCGATCATCATGCAGCAGCTGTACGTGCGTTATCTGCGTGGTGAGACGACGGATGCGCGTATGGCCGAACGGGGCGGCCAGGTGGAGGCGCTCGCCGAGCGGGCGCTGGAGTTGCTCGGGGCGGGAGGTGCCGGGTGATCGTCGAACAGACTGCGGAGTTGGCGGCGCTGCGCGAGGTGGTCCGGGACTTCCTCGGTGCGGTGGATCCCCGGGAGTGGGCCGACTCCGTCGAGCGGGTCGACCGGCGGCTGTGGCGGCGTGCCTGTGTGGAACTGGGGATGGCGGCCGTGGACGTGCCCGAGGAGTTGGGGGGCGCGGGGATCGGTTTTGCCGCGCTGGCCGCGGTGGTGGAGGAGGCGGGGCGGACGCTGGCGCCGCTGCCGCTGCTCAGTTCGGTGGTGCTGGCCCAGGGGCTGCTTGTGCTCAGCGGTGACGGTGAGGCGCAGCGGGCGTACCTGCCGGCGCTGCTGTGCGGGGAGAGCATCGCCGCTGTGGCGTTGGACGGCGACGGCGGCGAGGTGACGGCGGTGTGCTCGCCGCAGGGGGAGTGGCGGCTGTCGGGGCAGCGGCAGCGGGTGCTGGACGGGCTGGTCGCGGACCTGCTGCTGGTCGTGGCGCGCACGCGGGAGGGGCCCGCGGTCTTCGCGGTCGAGGCGGCTGGCGGCGGGGTGGTGCGCAGCGCCCAGGAGTCGATGGACCTGACCCGCCGGTTCGCCCGCGTCGGCTTCGACGGGGCGGTGGCCCGGATGGTCGGTACGCCGCAGAGCACCGGCGAGGTGCTGCGGCAGGTGCGGCAGCGGCTGGCTGTCGCGGTGGCCTGTGAGCAGTTGGGCGGGGCCGAGCGGGTGGTGGAGATGGCGGTGGCCTATGCCGGGACCCGGGTCCAGTTCGGGCGGGTGATCGGCTCCTTCCAGGCGATCAAGCACCGGTGCGCGGAGTTGGCGGTGGAGGTGGACGAGTGCCGCTCCGCGGTCGCTCACGCGGTGTGGGCGGTGCAGGAGCGTCCGGAGGAGCTGCCGCTGGCCGCCGCGATGGCTGGGGCGGTGTGCGGTCCGGTGTTCTTGCGGTGCGCCCTGGAGAACGTGCAGATCCACGGTGGGATCGGGTTCACCTGGGAGCATCCGGCGCATCTGTACGTCCGGCGGGCCGAGAGTGATCGTGCGTTGTACGGGGAGGCTCGTGCGCACCGTGAGGAGGTGTTGCGGGCGCTGGGCGTGTGAGGCGCGGGCGGGCCGGGACGCCCCCGGCCTGCCGGTGCCGGGCCTGGGGTGCGGGGGAGGCCCGGACGGGTTGGGGTGACCTGGAACACCCCATGTATTGACGCTGACGTCATATTCATTTTAGTGTTTGGCCATCCACGTGGAAGCAAGGCTCCTCCACCGTCTCCGTAAGGATCGATATGAAGCGAGAATCCCCCTGGATCCGGGCCACGCTGGCGGGCGTGGCGGCCACGACCGTGCTGGTGACGACGGCCTGCGCGGCGGGTGAGGCGGACTCCTCCGGCGACACCGACGCCCTGCGCGTGGGCCTGCTCTTCTCGCTGACCGGCCCCGCAGCGCCGTTCGGGATCAGCGAACGCAACGGGGCCAAGGTCGTGCTGGACGACATCAACGCCCGCGGAGGGATCAACGGGCGGCCCGTGGAGTACGTCGAGGCCGACGACAAGAGCGACCCCACCGAGGCGGCACAGCAGGCGCGGGCCCTCATCACCCAGCACCAGGTCGACGTGATCATCGGCACCACCAGCGGAGGCAACACCATGGCCTTCGCGCCTATCGCGGCCTCCTCCAAGGTCCCGGTCCTGGCCACCAACGGCACGATCGACGTGACCAGCAAGGACAACGACTTCTGGCCGTGGGTCTTCCGGGCCGCCCCCAGCGACCTGATCACCGCGAAGGTCATGTTCGACCAGGTGATCAGCGAGGGGCACCGCAAGATCGCCGTCTTCGCGGAGGAGACCGGCTACGGCGACAGCACACTGGAGTACCTGGAGGAGCTCATCGCCGCACAGGACGGCGCCGAACTCGCCACGGTGGCCCGGGCCGCGGTCGCCGACACCGACTTCTCCGCCCAGGCCACCAAGATCAGGAAGGCCGACCCCGACGTGGTCCTGCTGGTCACCTCGATCCCCACGCTCGGCTCCGGCATCACCCGGTCGCTGCGCCAGTCGGGCTCCGAGGTCGCGCTGTGGGGGCCGATCGGCCTGGCCCAGGAAGCGTTCATCACCGGTGCGGGATCCGCGGCCGAAGGCGTCCACATGGTGGCCATGAACGACTGGAACAACCCCTCCGAGGACGAACAGCAACTCGCCGCCCTCCTGGAGGCCGCGGGCGAGAAGGGCACCTCCTACGAGGTCGCCGGCTCCAACGGGGCCCAGGCGATCGAGGCGGCCGCCGCCACGATCGAGGGCGAGATCACCGGGGAGAAACTCCGCGACGCCCTGGAGAACGTGTGCGGCCTCGACACCTACGCCATCGGCGAGGGCGTCTGCTACACCGAGGACGACCACGACGGATACGGCGAGGACTCGCTGACCATGCTGGTCGTCCAGGACGGCGCGTTCACCACCTACCAGCCCTGACCCACCGGGGGCAGCGCTCGTCCGCTGCCCCCGTCTCCCGTGGCCCACAACAGCGGCGTGCTCCCCGGTCCCCGTCTGAGGGGGCCGGGGAGCACGCCGCTGCGGCTCAGCGCAACGGAGGCCACCGCAGCGCCGGACCGGACAGGTCGGCGTTGGCCCGCCGCACCGCGGCGACCGCCTCCTCCGACAGTCCCGCCCGGCGCAGCACCTCCTCGGTGCAGTCGGCCCGCGGCGCCGGATCGGCGTGCCCCAGCCAGTCGACGCGGGGAAACGGGTCGACCCCCGCCCGCGACACCGAGACCCGCCGCCCCATGTGGGGGTGGTCCGCGACCTCCGAGGGCTCCAGCACGGGAGTCAGGCACGCGTCCACCGACTCGGCCAGCGCCGCCCACGCGTCACGGTCGCGTTCGGCGAACCGGGCGGCCAGGGTCTCGGTCAACGCCGGCCATGTGTCCGGGTCGAGGTGGTCGGGCACCGGACCGGCCAGGTCCAGCAGCCGCCACAGCGCGGCGAAGAACTTGGGTTCGATGGCGCCCACGGCGACGTAGCGGCCGTCGGCGCACCGGTAGCAGCGGTAGAAGGGCGCCTCGCCGCCGACCAGGCCCCGGCCGCGCCCCGGCAGCACCGAGGTGCCCCAGGCGGCGAACCAGGTGCCCATCATCGACAGCACCCCGTCGACCATGGCGGCGTCCACGAAACGTCCCCGGCCCGTGCGCTCCCGCTCCAGCAGCGCCCCCAGGATGCCCAGCACCGCCCACAGGCCGCCGCCGCCCAGGTCCGCCACCAGGTTCAGCGGCGGCAGGGGCGGCCCGTCGGGCGGTCCGAGACAGCCGAGCACCCCGGTCAGGGCCAGGTAGTTGATGTCGTGGCCGGCCCGCTCGCGGGCCGGCCCGTCCTGGCCGTAGCCGGTCAGCGAACAGTAGACCAGGCGCGGGTTCACCTCAGACAGCTGCGCGTACCCCGCGCCGAGCCGCTCGGCCACCCCCGGGCGGAAACCCTCCAGGAACACGTCGGCGTCGCGGACCAGGGCGTGCAGGGCCTCCACCCCCGGCTGTGACCGCAGGTTGAGGGTGACGGGGCGTTTGCCGACCGACAGCTCGGGCAGGGCCTCGCCGGTCGGGCCGCCGGTGACCGTGATGACCTCGGCGCCGAGCCGGGCCAGCAGCAGGGAGGCGTAGGGGCCGGGGACGTTGCGGCTGATGTCGACCACGACGGTTCCGGCCAGCGGGGCTCGGCTGCTCATCGGCCCGCCTCCGCGACGGCCGTCCCGGGCTGGGGGTGCTCGGCCGGCCGGTCGGTGAGGTGGCCCTGCTCGATGCGGACGACGCGGTCGGCCAGCGCGGTGGCGAACCGCGTGTTCTGCTCGGCCAGCAGGATCGTGATCCCGGTGCTGCGCAGCTGGGTGAGCGCCTCCCCGATGGCGCGCAGGACGCTGGGGGCCAGCCCCTGGGAGGGCTCGTCGAGGAGGATGGCCGCGGGGTCGGCGAGCAGCGCCATGCTGATGGCGAGCATCTGCTGTTCGCCGCCGCTGAGCAGCCCGGCGGGTTTGGCGGCGTAGCGGTCGAGCACCGGAAACAGCGACGACGTCAACTCGCGGCGCTCGGCCCGGCGCCGCTGGGGGGTCCGCCGTGCGGCGATGGCCATGTTCTCCGCGACGGTCATCGACGCGAAGACGTTGCCCCTGGACTCGGGGACGAAGGCGAGGCCGGCGCGGGCCCGGCGGGCCGCCGACAGCCCGGTGAGGCTGCGCTCGCCCAGCACGACCTCGCCCGACTTCTGGCTCAGGCCGGCCAGGCCGCGCAGCAGGGTGCTCTTGCCCGCGCCGTTGGGGCCGAGGAGGGCCAGGAACTCCCCCGCCGCGACGTGCAGGTCGATGGAGCGGCAGACGACGAGCCGACCGTACCCGGCGGTGAGGGAACGACACGACAGGCTGTTCATGACGCGGGGACCTCCTCGTCCTCGTCGGCGGCGTAGCCGAGGTAGATGCGGCGCACGCGCTCGTCCGCCGCGACCGTCCCGGGGTGGTCGTCGAGCAGCACCCGGCCGCCGGACAGCACCAGGATGCGGTCGCACAGGTCCAGCACGAGGTCGAAGTTGTGCTCCACGATGAGGACCCCGACCCCCTCGGAGGCCAGGCGGCGCAGTTCGTCGGCGAGCAGGCGCTGCTCGCCCTCGCCCAGACCGGCGGCGGGCTCGTCCAGCAGCAGGTACCGGGGGGACATCGCCATGGCGCGGGCCACCTCGACCAGGCGGACGTGTCCCAGCGACAACTCCCCGATCTGGGTGTGGCGCTCCTCGGCCAGCCCGAAGCGGTCGAGCAGGCGGGCCACGCCCTCGCCGACCCGCCGCTCCCGGGCGCGCACCCACGGCAGCCACAGCGCCGAGGACAGCAGTCCGGCGCTGGCCACGGGGGAGAAGCCGCAGGCCACGGCCTGCCAGACGGTCACCCGCGGGTCGAAGCGGGGGGTTTGGAAGGTGCGGGCGATGCCGAGGCCGATCCTGCGGTGGGCGGGCACCCGGGAAAGGTCCGTCCCGTCCACCGACACGTGGCCGGAGTCGGGGCGCGCGAAACCGGTCAGGCAGTTGAACAGGGTGCTCTTGCCGGAGCCGTTGGGGCCGATGACCCCCTGGACCGCTCCTGCGGACACCTCGACGCCGACGCCGCTGAGCGCGGCGACGCCGCCGAAGCGGATCGACACGTCACGGGCGACGAGGCTCATCGGGTCACCTCCTCGGGGACGGGCTGTGCGGGGGTGGGGGGTCCGGCCTGGTCGGGGGATGGGGGGCGGCGGCGCGGCCGCCCGCGCAGCGCGGTCCAGGCCTGCCGGGCCAGGCCGAGCAGGCCGTCGGGGGCCGCGAGGAGGGCGACGACCAGAGCGGAGCCGTAGAGCAGTCCCTGAGCGGCTTCGGAGGGCAGCGCGTTCTGCACGAAGACCAGGACGGTGGTGCCCACGACCGGGCCGAGGACGTAGCGGCTGCCGCCGACCACCGCCATGAGGATCGCCGTGATCGACAGGGCGCTGGGCAGCGACTCGGGTGCCAGGTACTTCAGGTGGTGGGCGTACAGCCATCCGGCCACCCCGGCGATGCCCGCGGAGAAGCTGAAGACGGCCGCGGTCCGGCGGGCGACGTTCACTCCGTCGGCGCGGGCGCGCAGCACGTCGTAGCGGATGGTCTGCAGGCTCCGCCCGTGGCTGGTGCGGACCAGGTTGGCGTACAGGGCCGTGACGGCCACCACGACCGCCCAGGCGAAGAGGTGGTAGGAGAACAGGTCCTCGGCCCAGGGCAGGGAGGGGATGGCGGAGATCCCGATGTAGCTTCCGGTGAGGTCGCCGCCCTCGCGCAGCAGGATCACGACGATCTCGCCGAAGACGAGGGTGGCGATGGCCAGGGCCAGGTGCGACAGCCGGCTCACCAGGCGGGCCAGCGGGTAGGCGACCAGGACCGGGACCGCGACGGCGGCGGCCAGGCCGGCCAGGACGGGCAGGTCCCAGCGGGTGGTGGCGATCGCGGTGGCGTAGCCGCCCAGGGCGGCGAACGCCGCCTGGGCGACCGAGAGCACGCCGGCCTGGCCGTAGCTGGCGGCCACCGACAGGGCGAGCAGGGAGAAGACGGCGACGGTGATGGACAGGTCGAGGGAGGCCGGGTCGGCGTGGATGAACAGGGTGATCGCGAGGACGCCGGCGGCGAGCGCAGCGGTGGGCGCCTGCCGCCGCAGCAGGGAGGAGTGGTTCATGGCAGACCTCATGCCCGGCTCACCACCATGGCGGAGCGGCCGCTGGCGAGGAAGACGAAGATGAACAGGTAGGGGATGACGGCGGCGAGTCCGCTGGAGGTGTAGCCGGTGACGAGTGCTTCGACGACGCCGAAGAGGAGGCCGCCGACGAAGCCGTGCACCGGGCCGCGGAATCCGAAGAGGACGGCCGCGCCGATCGCGGTCAGGGTGATGTGCAGGCCGGAGGTGTAGGTGACTCCGGAGGTGTAGAGGATGAGGACGCCGGCGGTCGCCGCGAGCAGGCCGCCGATCAGCAGGGCGGTGAACTGCAGCAGTTGCACGGGGATTCCGGCGAGCTGGGCGCCCAGGGCGCTGTCGGCGCAGGCGCGCAGCGACCGTCCCAGCGGGGTGCGTCGCAGCAGCAGGGTCAGGGCGGCCATGGCGGTCAGGCCGAACACCAGGTTGAGCACGGACAGCGGGTTGATGCTCACGCCCGCGGCGTTCCAGTGGCTTTCCAGGCCGTGGCCGACGATGGGTTCCCGGCCGTGCAGCAGCAGGACCAGCGCCTGCAGGGCGAAGGCGATGCCGAAGGTCGCCAGGACGATGGTGATGGGGTCGACCGAGCCGCGGGAGCGCAGCAGCAGGTAGACGACGCCGACCACGGCCGAGCTGGCCACGCCTGCGGCCACGCCCAGCAGGATGCCGCTGAGGCCGCCGATCGCGGCCGCGGTCGTGGCGGCCAGGACGGCGTGGCCGCCGACCGCGGCGTCCACCGAGTGCGTCGTGGTGTACACGACGCTGATGGGCAGGGCCACCAGGCCGTAGGCCGCGCCCAGCAGGATGCCCTGGACGAGGTATTCGAGGATGTCGGTCATGCTGTGCCCTCCCGGGGCGATGCGGACTCCAGTTGTTGGCTGATCTGGCGGATCGACAGTCCGGCCGCCTTGTAGTCCCAGGTGGTCGCGGTGACGCCCCGTTCGCGCAGCGCCTGTTTGCGGATCTTGTCGGTGGGGGTGCGGGGGAGTTCGTCGACGAGTTCGATGTAGCGGGGGACCATGGAGTGCGGCAGGTTCGCGACCAGGTGGGTGAACAGGTCGCGCAGGTCGACCGCGCTGTTGTCCGAGCAGCGCAGGTACAGTTTCACCTCGTCTTCGGAGTGGGAGGCGGGGACGCCCACGGCGGCGCACTCCAGGACGCCGGGGTAGGTCGCTGCGGCGTACTCGATGTCGTAGGACGAGATGTTCTCGGCCTTGCGGCGGATGCGGTCGCCGAGCCGGTCGACGAAGTAGAGGTGGCCGTCGGCGTCCAGGTATCCGGCGTCGCCGCTGTGGAAGCGGAGGTTGCGCCAGGCCCTGACGGTCTGTTCGGGCATGCCGAAGTAGCCCTGCATGATGATCCAGGGGTGGCGGGGGCGGACGGTGATCTCGCCGACCTGGCCGGGGGGCAGGACCTCGTCGGTCTCGGGGTCGACGATGGCGATCTCCACCAGGTCGTCGCGGGGGCGGCCGGCTGATCCGGGGCGCAGTTCGGAGTCGTAGGGGCGCCAGCAGCAGGCGGTCACCTCGGTCATGCCCCAGGTCTCCAGGGCGCGGACGGCGAAGCGTCGTTCGAAGTCGGCGCCGATGGCGGCGGGCAGGGGGGCGGCCAGCAGGGCGCGCAGCGGGTTGTCGGCGTCGTCGGGCCGCCGCGGCTGGCGGTGGATCATCTCGATCATGGGGCCGTGGGCGATCGACACGGTGGCGTTGCAGGCGCGGATCCGGTCGATCCAGGTCGCGGGGTCGAAGACGGGGTCGAGCACGACCGGGCAGCCGGCGACCAGGGCGGAGTAGACGGCGCCGAACCGGCCCGCCATGTGGAACAGCGGGTGGAAGCAGTAGAAGACGTCCTCGCCGGTGATCCGCAGTCCTTCGATGCACTCCCGGGCGATGGTGTGGGTCTGGGCGTGGGTCATCATCACCCCCTTGGCGGGGCCGGTCGTCCCGGAGGTGTAGAGCACAGTCGACAGGTCGCTGTGGCGGGGGGTGGCGGGGGAGTAGGGGTGTTCGGGCAGGTCGGCCAGGCGCACGACCTGGAAGCGGGCCTCGGGGGGCGGGGCGGGGGCGGGGGAGTCGTCGATGAGGACCACGGTCTGCAGGGTGTGCAGGCGGGCGGCGACCTCGTAGAGGCGGTGCAGGGCCGCGGAGTCGGCGAGCAGGACCCGTGCCGCGGGCAGGTTCACCCCGTGGACGAGGGTCTGGCCCCGGTAGGCGGGGTTGAGCGGGACGTCGACGGCGCCCAGGAGGCTGAGGGCGAACCAGCCGTAGACCGTCGCCTTGGTGGTGGGGGCCATGACGAGGACGAAGTCGCCGGGGCGGATGCCTGTGCCGGCCAGGCGGGAGGCGAGGCGTGTGGCGTGTTCGTGGGCTTGGCGGAAGGTGTCCGCCGGGTCCGTTCCGATGGCCAGGAACGGGCGGTCGGGCAGGTGTGCTGCGCGGTCTGCGAGGTGCCATCCGATGGTCCAGGTGTTGCTGGGACCCCAGGAAGCGAGGACTTCCGTGTCCGGACGATTCATCAGTGATCGACCTTGCCTTGTGGAGAAACCCGGGCGTGGGCCGTGCGGGGGCGGGAACGGCCGGGGTTGTGTCTTGGGTCACTCCGAACTCTAGAGAGGAAATGAAATTGACGTCAAGGTCAAAACGGGCGCCGCCCGGTGCCCTCGGGCGGCGCCCCGACACGGGGCCGGTCCGCGCGGCGGATCAGGCCCCGGGGACCTCCCCCCACATGTTCGCGTTCGGCGCGGCCCGCTCCACCAGGCCGGGAACGACCTCGGTCAGCTCCCCGACCTCCCAGCGGGCCCCCTTGTCCACCCCGGGGCCGGCACGCCACCCCTCGGCCACGCTGATCCGGCCGCCCCACACGTTGAAGACGCGGCCGGTGACCCCGGCCGAGTGCGGGCCGCCGAGCCAGACCACCAGGGGGGACACGTTCTCCGGAGCCATGGCGTCGAAGCCGTCGCCGTCGGCCCGGGCGCCGTCCAGGACCGCCAGGTCCTCCGTCATCCGGGTGCGGGCCCCCGGCGCGATCGCGTTGACCGTGACGCCGTAGCGGGCCAGCTCGGTCGCGGCGATCACGGTGAACGCCGCGATCCCCGCCTTGGCGGCCCCGTAGTTGGCCTGTCCGACGTTGCCGTACAGCCCGGAGGGGGAGGAGGTGTTGATGACGCGGGCGTCGACGCTGCGCCCGGCCTTGGCCTCCGCCCGCCAGTGGGCCGACGCCTCCCGGGTGCAGCTGAAGGTGCTGCCGAGATGGACGCGCACGACCTCGTCCCACTCCGGGCGGTCCATGTTGACCAGCATGCGGTCGCGCAGGATGCCGGCGTTGTTGACCAGCACGTCCAGCCGGCCGAACTCCGACAGCGCCGTCTGCACGACCGAACGGGCGCCCTCCGGGTCGGCGGCGTCGGCGTAGTTGGCCACGGCCCGGCCGCCCAGGGCGCGGATCTCGGCCACCACCGAGTCCGCCGCCTCCGACGATCCGCCGCGGCCGTGGACGTCACCGCCCAGGTCGTTGACGACCACCGCGGCGCCCTGCCGGGCGAACTCCAGGGCGTGGGCGCGGCCCAGCCCGCGGCCGCCCCCCGTCACGATGACGACTCGGCCCTCACACATCGCGGTCATGCGCAGCTCCTCACGGACTCCAGGTAGAGACTTCTGACGGGTCGAGGTACTCGTCCAGGCGGACCAGGCGGGCCGAGGCGTCCAGGTAGCCGACCACGCAGACCGCGACGTCCCGGACGGTGCCGTCGGCGCGGTGGAAGCGGACGGTGTGCTGTTCGCAGAAGCCGTCGGCCCCGACGATCCGCCGTGTGTCGCGGTACTCCCAGCGCCCCAGGCGTTCGCGCAGCCTCCGCAGGTCGGGCAGCGCGTCCCGCAGCAGCCGCGCGGGCCGGCCGCCGCTCTGCCAGACCACCGCGTCGGGGGCGGCCACGGCGAGCATCGCCTCCCACTCGCCCGCGGCCGCGTGCCGGAAGAACGCGTCCGCGCACGCCGAGACCCGGTCGGCGGGCAGGGCGACGCGCTGCGGGCCGTGGGCCCGCGGGGCGCTCACGGGCGCTCCAGGACGACGGAGCAGTTCTGCCCGCCGAATCCGAAGGCGTTGACCTGCACGCGGTCGAAGTCGCCGACGGCCGGGGAGCCCACCACGACGGAGAAGTCCGCGCCCTCCTCCACCTG
The DNA here is from genome assembly GCF_023208015.1 of Thermobifida alba. Classification (NCBI taxonomy): domain Bacteria; kingdom Bacillati; phylum Actinomycetota; class Actinomycetes; order Streptosporangiales; family Nocardiopsidaceae; genus Thermobifida; species Thermobifida alba. The sequence continues at coordinate 1,235,957 of NZ_CP051627.1, forward strand.
GCTGGTAGTGGGGATGTGGGGCAGGCGCCCGGTGGCCATGGCGTGCAGGGCGACCAGCACGCCCATGGCCCCGGAGGCGGCGCCGGTGTGGCCGACGTTGCCCTTGACCGAGGTGACGTGCAGCGAGTCGCCGCGGCGTCCGAACACCTCGTTGATCGCGGTGATCTCCACGCTGTCGCCCTTGGGGGTGCTGGTCGCGTGGGCCACCACGGCCCTGATGTCGTCGGGGCCCAGGTCCGCGTGCCGCTGGGCCCGGCGCATGGCCTCCGCCTCCCAGCGGCCCGAGGGGTCGGGGGAGGAGGGGTGGTAGCCGTCGGAGAGGGAGGCGTATCCGCGCAGCAGGCCGTAGACGCGGGCACCCCGGGCGCGGGCCCGGTCGGCGCGCTCCAGCACCACCACCGCGGCGCCCTCGCCCTCGACCAGGCCGCTCCTGCGCCGGTCGAACGGCATCGTCGCCAGCGCCGGGTCGCTGACCACCCCGGACATGCCGTAGGCGGTCTGGGAGTGGTACAGCACCTCGCTGAGGCCGCGTTCGGTGCCTCCGGCGATGACCACGTCGGCCCGGCCGGACTCGATCATCTCCGCGGCGGTGCCGATCGCGTCGAGTCCCGAGGCGCACGCGGTGGAGACGGTGAGCAGGGGGCCGTGCAGGCGCCAGCGCAGGGCGATCTGCCCGGCCGCCATGTTGGGCCAGGCCTGGATGTTGAGTTTGCGGGGCACGGCCTGGGGGCCCTTGGTGTCCAGCAGCCGCTGGGCCTCCACCAGGGAGCCGGCCCCGGCCATCGTGGTGCCGATGACCACGCCGGTCCTCTCCGGTTCCAGGTCCGCGCCGTGGTCCTGCACCGCCTGTGCCGCCGCGGCCAGGGCGTACTGGGCGAAGAGGTCGGTTCCGGACCGGACCCGCTCGTCGATCCAGCGGGCCGGGTCGAAGGAGGCGACGGGCGAGATCCAGGCGTGGCGTCCCGAGGGCGGGTCCGCCCAGGGAGCGGGTTCGACGACCCAGCGCCCGGTGTCCAGGCCCTCGGTGAAGGAGTCGAACCCCGAACCCAGGGCGGAGATGACACCGACACCGGTGATGGCGACTTGCTCCATTGACGCGCTCCCCTCGTGCGTGACGTCGGTGGGCCTGTGCCGCGGCTGGAACCTAACAGAAGTTGACGTCAGATTCAACTTGTCTTAGCGTGGGAGCCCGGCCGGCGGGTCCCCGGTCCGCGCCGGCCGCCAGCCCTTCGGACATCGCAGACAGGTGGATGAACAGTGTCCGGCCCCCTAGTGCTCTCTTCCCGCAGCGGCCCCGTGCTGCTGCTCGAACTCAACCGCCCCCACCGGCTCAACGCCATGACCAGGCCCATGGTCCGGGAGCTCGTGGACCACCTCTCCGCGGCCGCCGCGGACCCCCAGGTGCGCTGCGTCGTCCTCACCGGAGCCGGACGGGGCTTCTGCGCGGGCGGCGACCTCGCCGACATCGCCGACGTCGACGCCCGCGTCGACGTCAACGCCGAGGTCGCCGAACTGCGCGAACTGCACCGCAGCAGCCAACTCATGCACGAGATGCCCAAACCGGTCATCGCGGCGGTCAACGGCCCCTGCGCGGGCGCCGGACTGGCCTGGGCCTGCGCGGCCGACCTCCGCATCGCCGCGCACAGCGCCGTGTTCCGCACCTCCTTCGTCAGCGCCGGACTGACCGGCGACTTCGGCGGAACCTGGACCCTGCCGCGCATCGTGGGCCCCGCCCGGGCCCGCGAGCTGTACCTGCTCAACCGGAAGGTGGGCGCGCGCGAGGCACTGGACATCGGCCTGGTCAACACCGTCGTCGCCGACGAGGAGCTGCGCAGCAGCGCCCTGCGGACGGCGCAGGAACTCGCTGCGCTGCCCCCGCTGGCGGTCGCCGGCATCAAACAGAACCTCAACCACGCGCTGACCAGCGATTTCAACTCCGCACTCGACCTGGAGGCACTGCGCCAGGTGACGACCTCGACCTCCGCCGACTGCGGCGAAGCGGCACGGGCGTTCCTGGAACGGCGCCCCCCGCAGTTCACCGGCCGCTGAGCCGAGCAGCCCGGGCCGCCGCACCGCACCCCGCGGCCGCCCCGAGCCCGCACCACCCCCACCCCGTCCCCGCGGCCCCTGGTACGGGGACCCCACACAGCAGGAGGAACACCGTGTCGACGAAGACGATCGGTTCCGCTCTCACCGCCGCGGCCGTGCTCTGCTCGGTGGCCGCGTGCTCCGCCGAGGCCCCCGCAGCAGGGGACTGCGTGGTCCGGATCGGCTCCATCTTCAGCCAGACCGGAGCGGCCTCGGTCTTCGGCGTGGACGGCGAACGCGCCATCGCGCTGGCGGTCGAGGACGTCAACGCCGAAGGATTCGAGGTCGACGGCCGGCAGTGCACCGTCGAGTACCGGGCCGAGGACCTCGCCAGCGACCCCACCAACGCCGCCGCCCTCGCCCAGGACCTCATCAACGGGTTCGGGGCGCACTACATCTTCGGCCCCGACATGGCCGCGGCCGTCCCCCCGGTGGCCACCGCGGTGCAGCGCTCCGGCACCACGATGCTGCTGTCGGTGTCGACCGGGATGGACGACTACACCGGGCAGGGCGAGCCGTTCTTCCGGCTGTCCCCGCCCGACGGGGCGATGGTCAGCGAAGGCTACATCCCCGCGGTGGCCGCGGAGCTGGACGGCGTCGAGAGCATTGCCGTGCTGATGAACGACGACGAGACGGGCCGCCAGCTCGCCCCGGTCTACGCCGAGGCCTTCGCCGAGGTCGGCATCGAGACGGTGCGGACCGAGTACTACGACCCCGGCTCGACGAACTTCTCCCCGATCGTGCGGCGCATCGACCGCGACTCCGTGGACGCCCTCTTCATCGGCTACAACAACGACGGCTCCGCCGCCGCGATCATGGACGCCGCCCTGGAGGCGGGACTCCCCGGCACCTTCATCACCCGCGGCATCTCCGCCCAGCCCGGCGTCGACCGCGCCGACCAGCTGGACGCCTACACCTGGCTCATCCTCGGCGCCGACCCGCTGTACCCGGCCGACGAGGCGCAGAGCGCGTTCGTGGAGCGGTTCACCGAGCACTTCGGCATCGAGGCCGAACGCATGACCTACTTCCCCTTCGTCCACTACGACTACGTGGGGATGCTGGTCCGGGCGATGCAGGAGGCCGGGACGACCACCGACGTGGAGAAGGTCTCCGAGGCGCTGCGCGGAGCGGCCTACGAGGGCGTCGTCCAGCTCTCCTTCGACGACGACGGCATCAACACCAGCCCCATGGCGGCGGGATTCCTGCGGGACGGGGCCAGCGAGGTCGTCCTGTTCGGCGGCAACTGACCCCCGGAAGAGAAAGGAGACCACACGGTGGACTACACCCTCGCCGACCTCGTCGCGATGAGCGCCCGCTCCCGCCCCGACCACATCGCCGCGGTGGAACTGGGCGACCCGGACCGCACCTTCACCTACCGCCAGCTCTGGCAGCGCGTCGGCGACCTGGCCGACGCGCTGCGGCACACCCCCGCCGGACCGCACGGCCCGATGGTCGCGACCCTGCTGCCCAACAGCCTCGACGCCCTGGCCAGCTACCTGGCCTGCCAGGTCGCCGGGGTCGGGGCGGTCCCGGTCAACACCCGGCTCGCCGACCAGGAGATCGCCCACATCCTCACCGACTCCGGGGCGGGAGCCGTCCTGGCCGCCGGGGAGTGCCTGGCCACCGCCCGGCGGGTGGCCGGCGGCACCGAGGTCATCGACGCCGCCGCCATCCAGCCCAGCGGACGGTTCCGCGACCTCACGGCCGACGCCTCCCGGGGCCGGCGGACCGCCGTGGTGTTCTACACCTCCGGCACCACCGGACTGCCCAAGGGAGCGGCCTTCCACAACGACTCCTGGGTGGTCAACACCATGCGCTGGGGCTGGCAGCTGGGGGTCCGCGCCGACGAGGTGATGCTCGTGCCCGGCCCGCTGTTCCACATGTCCTACTCCAGCTTCGCCCTGGCCACCTGGCTCATGGGCGGCCAGGTGCGGATCATGCCGAACTTCTCGGCGGAACGCGCCTGCGACGAGTTCGCCACCTCGGCCACCTTCGCCTTCCTGGTCCCCTCGATGACCCTCATGCTCCTGGAGGAGTGGAAGCGCCGCGGCAGGAAACCGCTGACCGCGATGCGGTCGATGATGACCTCGGGGGCGGCCGTCTCCCCCGACCTGCTCGCCGAGGCCTTCGAGATGTTCCCCAACGCCGAGATCCAGGAGGTCTACGGCTGGACCGAGGCGGGGTTCGCCACCCGGGAGGCCAAACGCCCCGACACCGTGGCCGACGGCACGGTCGGCCACGCCACGGTCGGCTCGGACGTGGCCGTGTTCGACGAGGCGGGCCGCCCCTGCGCCCCGGGGGAGCGCGGCGAGATCGCCGTCCGCACGCTCTGCTGCTCCGCGGGCTACCTGAACCCGGCCACCGCGGGAACGACGCGCCGCGGGGAGTGGGTCCTGTCCGGGGACATCGGCTACGTCACCGAGGACGGGCGGCTGCGCGTGGTCGACCGCAAGCACGGGATGATCATCAGCGGCGGCGAGAACGTCTACGCCGCCGAGGTGGAGCAGGTGGTGCTGCGCCACCCCGCCGTCCGCGAGTGCGTGGTCGTCGGACAACCGGACGAACGCTGGGGCGAGGCCGTCGTCGCCGTGGCGGTCCTGCACCCCGGCAAGACGCTGGACTCCGCGCAGCTGCGCGCCTTCTGCAAGCAGCACCTCGCCGACTACAAGTCCCCCCGGCGCCTGGTGGTCGTCGACGAACTGCCCCGCAACTCCATGGGCAAACTGCAGCGCTTCCTGGTCCGCGACATGGTGGTGGGCAGCCGTGAGTGACCTCCTCCTCACCCTGCTGGTGGGGGTGATGCAGGCCGGGCTCTACGCCCTGGTGGGGCTCGGCCTGACCCTGACCTTCGGGGTCACCCACATCCTGAACTTCGCCCACGGGGAGTTCGTGACCGTGGGAGCCTTCGCCCTCGTCACCCTCACCGCGGCGCTGTCGGCCCCCGTGGCCGTGCCGCTGGCGCTGCTGCTCACCGTGGTGGTGGCGGCGCTGGTGTACCTGGTCGGGTTCCGCTTCACGATCGGCAACCACCTGCAGGGGCTGGCCTTCTCCCTGGGCCTGATGCTGTTCGCCGAGAACCTGTTCGTCGAGATGTTCTCCACCACCCCGCGCACGGGCCCGCGCATCGAGGGCACCTTCGCGCTCTTCGGCGGAGAGCAGGTCGCCTGGTCGCGGGTGCTCGTCATCGCGGTGAGCGTGCTGATCGTGGCGGCCGTGGCGGTCCTGCTCAAACGGAGCTGGGTGGGGCTGGCGCTGCGGGCGTGCGGCGAGGACCGCTTCGCCGCCGCCACCCTGGGCCTGTCGGCCAGGCGCGTGGGGCTCTACGCCTTCGTCGTCGCCGGACTGCTGGCGGGGACCGCGGGCATGTGCATCGCCTCGGTCGCTCCGGTGACCCCGCTGACCGGAGCCGACTACCTGCTGACCGGGTTCGTGGTGGCGATCATCGGGGGACTCGGCTCCGCAGAGGGGGTCCTGGTGGCCTCCCTGATGCTCGGCCTGGTGGAGGCGCTGTCGGCCCGCTACATCGACCCCAGCCTGACCAGTGTCTACGCCTTCGGTCTGATGGTCGTCGTGCTGCTGGTCGCGCCCCAGGGGTTGTTCAACCGCAAGGAGGTGCGGGCCGGATGACCAGAACCGCGCTGCTGCACTCCCTGGCCGCGGTCGCGGCGGGGGCGGTGCTGGTGGTCATGGCGTTCACCGTGCCCGACAGCCGGGTGCTGCTGCTGAACACCTTCCTGGCCTACGGGGTGCTGGTCCTCAGCCTCGACCTGATGGTGGGCGACCTCAACCTGCTCCCCGCCGGGCACGCCGCGTTCTTCGGCGCGGGCGCCTACTGCGCGGTGGTGCTCAACCAGCACGTCGGCTGGCCGCTGCCGCTCGCCGGAGCCGTCGCCGTCCTCGGCGCGGCGGTCGCGGCGGCCCTCGTCGGGCTGCCGATGGTCGGACGCACCGCGGGCATGTCCTTCGCCATCGCCACCTTCGCCGTGGGCGAGCTCATGGTCCAGATCGTGCACAAGTCGCCGGAGCTGCTCGGCGGCACGCAGGGGCTGACCGTGTCCTGGGGGGTGGGCGAGGAGATGCCGTTCGGATTCAGCATCTACCGGTACTTCTCCCTGTGGCTGGTGGCCGCCTTCGTCGTGGCGCTGCTCGTGGTGGTCTGGATCCGCAACTCCCACCTGGGACTGCGCCTCACCGCGATCCGCGACGACGAGAGCGGAGCGCGGGGCCTGGGGCTCAACCCCACGTTCTACAAGACGCTGGTCTTCGCGGTGGCCTCGGCCCTGGCGGCGTTCGCCGGCGTGCTGTGGGCGCCCATGGTCGGCTTCATCGGACCGGAGTCCATGGGGGTGAGCCAGTCGATCTTCCTGCTGAGCCTGCTGATCGTGGGCGGGACCCGGTCGCTGTGGGGCGCGCTGTCGGGGGTCGCCTTCCTCATGGTGCTGCCCATGTACCTGGACCTGGCGCCGGCCGTGCGCATCGCCCTGGTGGGCGGGGCGCTCGCGGTGATCGCCCTGGTCGAACCGAAGGGCATCGTCGGCCTGGTGTCGCGGGTGCCGCTGTTCAGAAGGAGGACGGCGTGAACACCACTGCGCTGCTCGACCTGCGCGGGATCTCGGTGACCGTGGGCGGTGTGCACATCCTGACCGACGTGGACCTGCGCGTGCACGCCGACGAGGTCGTGGGCGTCATCGGCCCCAACGGAGCGGGCAAGACGACCCTGTTCAACACCGTGACCGGGTTTGTGCGCCCCACGGCCGGGGAGGTCGCCTGGCTCGGTGAACCGATCACCCGGCTGCCCGCGCACCGCATCGCCCGCAAGGGACTGGTGCGCACGTTCCAGAACGTCGGCGGATTCGCCGACCTCACCGTCGAACGCAACCTCCTGCTGGCCGCCGGGAGGCACGCCCCGGACGTCGTGCGCGAGGTCCGCGACCTGCTGGAGCTGCACCCCTGCTGGGAGATGCGGGTCGGGGACTGCTCCCTGGCCACCCGCAAGCTCGTGGGGATCGCGGTGGCGGTGGTGCGCCGCCCCCGGCTGCTGCTGTTGGACGAGCCGCTGGCGGGCCTGGACAGCACCGACCGCGACCACGTGGTGCAGATGATCCGCAAGGTGCACTCCGAGGGGGTCGCGATCTGCCTCATCGAACACGACATCGCCCGCACCAGGCAGCTCGTCGACCGGCTGGTCGTCCTGGACACCGGACGCAAGGTCGCCGACGGGGAGCCGGACGAGGTGCTCGGCCGGCCGGAGCTGGCCGAGACGTACCTGGCCTGACCGGCTGCCGGTGCAGCGAAGCGAGTCATCCGACATCTTCCCCAAGGACGCGAGGCCGCTCATGTCACAACAACTAGCCGTCCGGAACCTGTGCGTGCGCTACGGTGCCGCCATCGCGCTGCACGGGGTGTCGTTCGACGTCGCGACCGGGGAGTGCGTCGCGGTCGTGGGAGCCAACGGGGCGGGCAAGAGCACGCTGGGCAAGGCCATCGCCCGGCTGGTGCCCGCCACGGGCGAGGTCCGCTACGGAGGCCGGGAGCTTCCGCGTGATGCCGTGCGCGCGGGAGTCGTCTACGTCCCCGAGGGACGCATGGTGTTTCCGCAGATGACGGTTGAGGACAACCTCAGGGTGGGAGCCTTTGCCGTCCGGCGGGCGTTCGACTGGCGGGAGCGCCGGGACGTCGTCTTCGAACGCATGCCGCGGCTCGCCGAGCGGGCGCGGGTGCGGGCCGGTCTGCTCAGCGGTGGCGAGCAGCAGCTGCTGGCGATCGCCCGGGCGCTCATGGCCAGGCCCTCGCTGCTGGTCCTGGACGAGCCGTCCTTGGGCCTGTCCCCGGCCGCGGTCAGGTCGGTGAGCGAGTTCCTCGCCGAACTGGGACGGGAGTTCTCGGTCACCACCATCGTGCTGGAGCAGAACACGGCCTTCGCGGCGCGGATCGCCGACCGCGGCGTCCTGCTGCGGCTGGGGGAGGTCGTGGAGTCGCGGCTGTCGAAGGAGGAGTTGGCCGACCCCCGGCGCCTGCAGCAGAAGGCCGACGGACAGCCGTGACGTCCGCGGCAACGGTGCCGGCTGCCCGGGCCGGAACCGGCCCGGGGCCGGACGTGCGTCCTGGCGGGGCGAGGGGGCCGTCGACGGCCCGGCGGTCAGGTCCGCTTCATGCGCAGCGCGTTGGCCCACAGCAGGGACAGCTGCTCGACAGCCTGCTCGAACTCGAAGTCCTCCTTCTTGGAGAACCAGGTGTCGGCGAACTTGTGGACCATTCCGGTGAGCGCCCGGGCCGCGTACCGTGCGTCGATGTCCGGATCGGCCAGCCCGTCCCGCTGGAGCTGCTCGATTTTGCGTCGCGCACGCAGGATGAACGCGTCCTCTCCCTGCTTCAGTTTCTCCGCGGCCTCTTTGTTGTATTTGGCGAGTTCCTCCCAGATGGCAATGATGCGGCCGTAGTCGCGGTAGATCTCCAGATAATCCCGATTGCTCTTCTTCAACCGTTCGAAGGAGTCGATTTTGATCTTCTCGGAGTTCGGACTCGACGGGAAGAGCAGTTCGGAGAGGAAACCGTCGACGAGGGCGAGGAAGATGGTCTCCTTGGAGCCGAAGTACGTGTAGAAGGTGCCGTGGGCCACCCCGGCGGTATCGGCGATGTCGGTGATCCGGGCGTTGTGGAAACCGTCCCGTTCGAACACTTTCTGGGCCGCCTCCAGCAGTGCCTTTCGGGTGCGCCGGGCACGCGGGGTCAGCGCCGACTCGGGGGCACCCTGCTGGTTTTTGGGGGTGGCCTCGGTGTTCTTGGGCATTGTCGCTCCTTGCGTTCGCCGGGGTGTCCGCGGTGTCGGGGACAGTCTATTTCATGCTTGAAGTTGACATCGATATCACATATCGGGCCGGGGCGCCTCCGGCCCGGTACGCCGAGGAGGCGAAGCGAGTGACCTACCAAACAATCCTCTTTGACCAACGCGGAAGAGTGGGATGGATCACTCTCAACCGGCCCGAGGTGCTGAACGCGTACAACGCCGAGATGTGCGCCGAACTGGTCGACGCGTTCCGAAAATACCAGCGCGACGACGGGATGCGGGCCCTGGTTCTCACCGGCGCGGGCAGGGCGTTCTGCGCCGGCGGGGACGTGCGCAGCGCCAAGGAGGCCGAGGAGGGGGCGACCCGGCAGCTCGGCCACGGCATGGTGATGCGGGAGGGCATGCACGCGGTGAACCGGGCGCTGTACGCCCTGGACAAGCCGGTCATCGCCCTGGTCAACGGCCCGGCGGTGGCCGGGGGGCTCGTCCTGGCGCTGCTGTGCGACTTCCGCATCGCGGCCCGAAGCGCCCGCCTCGGGGACACCAGCGGGCGGGTGGGGCTGCTGCCCGACGAGGGAGGGGCCTGGGTCTTCCCCCGGGTCATGGGGGTGGACGCGGCCCTGCGCATGACCCTGCTCAACGAGGTCTACGGGGCGGCGCGCGCCCGGGAGCTGGGGCTGGTCACCGAGGTCGTCGCCGACGACGACCTGCACCGGCGCGGCGCGGAACTGGCCGAGGAGTTGGCGCGGCGCGCGCCCCTGGCCGTCCGCCTCGCCAAGCGGATGGTGCGCAGGGCGCAGAGCCTCACCTTCGACCAGGCGCTGGGCGACGCCGAGTTCGCGGTCGACATCGTCAACGACAGCCAGGACGTCCAGGAGGGGGTGCGGGCGTTCGTGGAGAAGCGCCGGCCCTCCTTCGGGGGACGCTAGCGGGAGGAGGACCATGCCCGGGATTCGACTCGACGGCTGCGGCACGATCGTGACCGGTGCGGGCGGCGGCATCGGCGCCGCGCTGGCCCGCAGGCTCGCGGCCGAGGGCGCGCTGGTGGTGGTCAACGACGTCGACCGCGAGGCGGCCGAGGGCGTCGCCGAGGAGGTCGGCGGTATCGCGGTGGCGGGCGACGCCGCCGACGGGGCCGTCGTCGACCGGTTGGTGACCACCGCCGAGCGGCACTTCGGCGCGGTGGACCTGTTCTGCGCCAACGCCGGGGTCGCGCCGATGGGCGGACCGGAGCAGGACGACGCGGTGTGGGAGACGGCCTGGCGGGTCAACGTGCTGGCCCACGTGCACGCGGCCCGGCGGCTGCTGCCCGCCTGGCTGGAGCGGGGCCGCGGCCACCTGCTCGCGACGGTGTCGGCGGCCGGGCTGCTGACGATGCTGGGGTCGGCGCCGTACTCGGTGACCAAGCACGCCAGTCTCGGGTTCGCCGAGTGGCTCTCGGCCACCTACGGGTCCCGGGGCATCACCGTCCAGGCGCTGTGCCCCCAGGGAGTGGCCACGGACATGCTGGCGGCCACGGGCAGGGCCGGACAGGTCATCCTGGAGCCGGGCGCCCTCACCCCGGAACAGGTCGCCGAGGCCGCCGTCGCGGGGCTCGCCGACGGGCGCTTCCTGATCCTGCCGCACCCGGAGGTGGCCGACTACTACCTCGCCCGGGCGAGCGACACCGACCGCTGGCTCGCCGGCATGCGCAGGCTCCAGGACCGGATTCTGCCCCCCGCCGAAGCGCCGCCGCACCACTCTCAGGAGACTCGTACGGTGAGCTGATATACCTGCTCATCATTAGAAGCATTTTGTCCAGTGAGGAGAACACCGAACCATGAGCTCCCCCGAACGGATCGTTGTGGTCGACGGTGCGCGCACACCGATCGGCAGCTTCGGCGGCGCGTTCAAGGACGTGCCCGCCCACGAACTCGGCGCGACCGCCGCCCGGGCCGCCCTGGAGCGGGCCGCGGTGGAGGGCTCCGACATCGACGAAGTGGTCATGGGCTGCATCGGCCAGGTCGGCCCGGACGCCTACAACGCCCGGCGCGTCGCCATCGCCGCGGGCCTGCCGGAGAACACCCCCGCCTACACCGTCAACCGGCTGTGCGGCAGCGGACTGCAGGCTGTCTGGTCGGCGGCGATGCAGATCCGCTGGGGGGCGGCCGACATCGCGCTGGCCGGCGGCGACGAGAACATGAGCCGGATGCCGTTCTACGACTTCGGCGCCCGCTCCGGCTACCGGCTCGGCGACCGCACGCTCGTCGACGGCACCGTGGCCATGCTCACCGACCCGTTCTCCAACGTGCACATGGGCCGCACCGCCGAGGCGGTGGCCCGCAAGTACGGGGTCAGCCGCGCCGAGCAGGACGAGTTCGCCCTGGAGTCGCAGCGCCGCGCCGCCACCGAGGCGGCCCGCGCGGCCTTCGCCGAGGAGATCACCCCGGTGGAGGTCGGCGGCCGCCGGCCGGTCGTGGTGGACACCGACGAGCACCCCCGTCCCGACACCACCCTGGAGGGCCTGGCCAAGCTGCGTCCGGCCTTCGAGAAGGAGGGGACGGTCACCGCGGGCAACGCCTCGGGCATCAACGACGGTGCGGCCGCGCTGGTCCTGGCCCGCGAGTCCGTCGCCGCCGAACGCGGCCTGAAGGGACTGGTCGTCCTGGAGGCCGTGGCGACCGCGGCGATGGACCCGCAGCTGATGGGCTACGCCCCCGTCCTGGCGCTGCGCAACCTGTTCGAGCGGACCGGCACCACCCCGGCCGACATCGACGTGGTCGAGCTGAACGAGGCCTTCGCCGCCCAGGCCGTCGCCGTCATCCGCGACGCCGGTCTGGACCCGGCCAGGACCAACCCCTACGGCGGGGCGATCGCGCTGGGCCACCCGGTCGGCGCCACCGGAGCGATCCTGACCCTCCGCGTGGCCCGCGACCTGGTCCGCCGCGACCTCGAACTCGGCGTGGTCACCATGTGCATCGGCGGTGGGCAGGCACTGGCCGCCCTGCTGCGCCGGATCTGACCCCGCTCGGGTGCGGTGTCCGTGCGCTCCCCGCGCGGACACCGCACCCCGGTTGCGGCCGGGACGCCGGACGGGTGTGGCCGCGGTGGTGGCCGCAGGGCACGGACAGCAGAGCAGAAGAGAGGAGAGCCGGTGGACACCGGGGTGAACACGGCGGAGAGGAACACCGGCGGCCGGGGCGGGGCCACCGCCCGGGAGGTGGCCTTCCCGTGCGGGGACGTGGTGCTGCGCGGCGACCGGTGGTCGGGCGCGGGCGGCGCCGGGTCCCTGCTGTTCCTGCACGGCGGCGGGCAGACCCGGCACTCCTGGGGTGCGGCCGCCCGCCTGCTGGCGGCCGACGGCTGGGACTGCACCACCCTGGACCTGCGTGGTCACGGCGACAGCGACTGGGCGCCCGACGGCGACTACCGGCTCGCCCGGTTCGTGGCGGACATCCGCCACGTGGTGTCCCGGGCGCCGGACCGGCCGGTCATCGTGGGGGCGTCCCTGGGCGGGTTGACCGCGCTGCTGCTGGAGGGGCACCACCGTGTGGCGCGCGCCCTGGTCCTGGTCGACATCGTGCCGCGCCCCCGCCCCGACGGCAGACGGCGCATCCACGAGTTCATGGCCCGCCACCTCGACGGCTTCGCCTCCCTGGAGGAGGTCGCCGACGCCGTGGCGGCGTACAACCGGCGGCCGCGCCGCCGCAACCTGGACGGGCTGCGCAAGAACGTCCGGCAGCACGCGAACGGGCGGTGGTACTGGCACTGGGACCCCGCCATCATGACGCTGGCGTCGGGTTCCCGGCTGCCGGACCCAGACGAGGTCCTGCGCGCCGCGCGCCGCATCGACGTCCCCGTGCTCCTGATCCGCGGGGGACGGTCCGACGTCGTCGACCACGACGGGGCGGCCGAACTGCTGGAGGTGGTCGGCAAGGCGCGGATCGTCGAGGTGGCGGAGGCGGGGCACATGGTCGCCGGGGACGACAACGACGTCTTCGTCGACGCGGTCCGCGCCTTCCTCGCCGAGTTGCGCGACTGACCGGGAGGCCGGCGGCCGGGGACGGTCGGCCCCCGGCCGCCACGACCCTGCGGAGGGTCCGCAGGCGGACAGGGCCTCGTAGTCGGCGGCCCCGTTGCTGCGGACGTGCTCCCGGGCCGCGTGGAGCGCGGCCCACAGCATCTGCAGCACCCACGCGGCGGGCACTGTCGGCCACTCCGGTCCCGCCGTGAACCGCGGCCCGTGGCGGGCCGGCGGAGGGCTGCCGGCCTCCGACGTGCGGTACCGGCAGCTCGTCGAGGCGCTGCGCCTCGCCGAGCAGGTCGCCGCGGGCTGCGTCCGGGGCCGGATGGGGCGGGCGGCATCATGGGCGGCATGGAGATCTGGATCAACCCGGCCTGTTCCAAGTGCCGTTCGGCGCTGTCGCTGCTGGACGCCGAGGGCGCGCACTACACGGTGCGCCGCTACCTGGAGGACCCGCCCACCGCGGCCGAACTGCGGGAGGTCCTGGACCGGCTCGGGCTGGAACCGTGGGACATCACCCGCACCGGGGAGCAGCGGGCCCGGGAGCTGGGCATGGCCGACTGGCCGCGCGAGGCTGCCCAGCGCGACCGGTGGATCGAGGCGCTGGCCGCCCATCCGGTGCTCATCCAGCGGCCCATCATCACCGCCGAGGACCGGGCGGTGGTGGGCCGCACCGACGAGGCGGTCCGCCGGATGCTGGACGGGCGGGACGGATAATTCGGTCGCCGCCGTGGGGCGGGCCCGGTAGGGTGCACCGACGCGGAATCCGGAGCGTGAGGAGCCCACCGTGTCGCAGACGCTGCGCAGGCGCTGGCAGGAGACGAGGGAGGCGTTCGAGCGGGGCTGGTACGAGGTCGCCGGCCGCCGCGTCGACCTGTCCGCCCACCTGGCACGGATGCGCGCGGGCACCCGGCTGCACCTGCCCGGGGAGTTCGACGGGTGGCGGGCCGGCACGGTGGGCGACACGCGTGTGGAGGTCACCGGCGAGACCACCCTGCAGGCCCTGCTCCGCCTGGCCGGCGAGGGCGGCGACCAGGCGGCCGCGCTGAACTTCGCCTCGGCCCGCAACCCCGGCGGGGGCGTGGCCAACGGCGCCCGGGCCCAGGAGGAGAGCCTGGCCCGCGCCAGCGCCCTGTACGACAGCCTGGTGCGCTGCCCCGACTACTACGAGTACCACCGCCGGCAGCGCACCCTGCTCTACAGCGACCGTCTCGTCTACTCCCCGCACGTGCCGGTGTACCGCCGCGACGACGGCTCCTGGCTGCCCGAACCGGTCGCGGCGGCGTTCCTCACCGCGGCCGCCCCCAACCGGCGCATGACCGAACGCAACCGCCCCCACGAGGCCGCGCTCATCCCCGAGACCCTGCGGCGCCGCGCCCGCGCGGTCCTGGCCGCCGCCGCGCACCACGGGCACCGGCGGCTCGTGCTCGGCGCGTGGGGCTGCGGGGTCTTCGGCAACCGTCCCGACGAGGTCGCCGAAGCCTTCCGCACCCACCTCGCCGGTGGTTTCGCGGGCGTGTTCGACCACGTGGTCTTCGCGGTCCTGGACCGGGACGGCACGACCAGGCAGGCCTTCGAGCCGCTGGCCGGATGAATCCGGCCAGCGGCTCCCCACGGTCCCGGAGAGGCGGAAGAGGCGATCCCGCCCTGGCGGGTGCCCTGGACGCGGAGGCCTTCCGCGCCCCCACCCCCTCCGGTGGGCACCCCACCGTCCGTGAGGCGGTGCTCGCCGAGGCTTTCGCCCGAAGCGGCCTGTTTTCCCGGGGCGGCCACCGGGACACGGCCCTGGCGGAACTTCGCTGTGCGTCCCGAGGCCCGCAGCGGGTTCCTCCCACCCACATGACCTGCGTCTTCCCTGGGGAAGAGGTCTTGAGCGCCGCCGCCCGCCGCTTCGCTTGCCGTTCTGGCAAAAAATCTTGTCACCCGGGTGGGGGTGGCGCCGATGATGGGGGCGAACCGGCCCCCTCTCCCACAGGGGAGGGTCCACGCGAACGGAAGGCGCACACCATGAGCACACCCACCCGAGCCGAGACCGCTGCCGCTCACGGGAAGCGGCACTGGGAGGTCGTGGTCGTCGGAGGAGGAGCCGCCGGGCTCGGCGCGGCGCTCGTCCTGGCCCGGGCCCGCCGCTCGGTCCTGGTCGTCGACTCCGGACAGCCGCGCAACACCCCCGCCGACGGGGTCCACGGCTACCTCGGCCGTGAGGGCACCTCCCCGCGGGACCTGCTGGCCATCGGCCGCGCCGAGGTGACCGGCTACGGCGGCGAGGTCGTGGCGGGCGAGGTCGCCGCGGCGCAACGCCTGGACGACGGGCGTTTCCGCCTGCTCCTCGCCGACGGATCGACCGTGACGGCGCAGCGGCTGCTGGTGACCACGGGTCTGGTCGACGAACTGCCGCCGGTGCCGGGACTGCAGCAGCGGTGGGGACGCGACGTGCTGCACTGCCCCTACTGCCACGGCTGGGAGGTGCGCGACCGGGCGGTCGGCGTCCTGGCGACCGGACCGCTCGCGGTCCACCAGGCGCTGCTGTGGCGGCAGTGGAGCGGCGACATCACCCTCCTGCAGCACACCGCCCCCGACTTCCCGGCGGGGGAGCAGGAGCGGCTCGCCGCCCGGGGAATCCGCGTGGTGCCGGGAGAGGTGGTGGGCCTGGAGGTGGACGCGGACCGCCTCACCGGGGTGCGGCTCGCCGACGGCACGGCCGTTGCGGTGCAGGCCCTGGCGGTGGCCACACGCATGGTCGCCCGCGCGGGTCTCCTCACCGGCCTCGGTCTGGCGACGACTCCCCAGGAGGTGGACGGACACGTGATCGGGGAGTACCTCGCCACCGACGCCACCGGACGGACCGAGGTGCCCGGAGTGTGGGCGGCGGGCAACGTCACCGCCCTGAACGAGCAGGTCATCGGGGCTGCGGCCGCGGGAGCGCGGGCCGCGGCGATGATCAACGCCGACCTGGTGGAAGAAGAGGTCCGCCGCGCGGTGGACGCCCGCGGGGCCGCCGCCTGAGCCTGCGGGGCGGGGCCGTCACAGGTCCACGCTCTGGCCGGGACGCAGCCGGCGGATGTCGGCGCCCAGGCGTTGCGCCTCGGCGGCGAGCACCCCGTCGAAGATCGCCAGCCCCTGCTCGTTGAGCAGGCCGTCGTGGACCGGGAAGGCGCGGCGCGGCGCCGCCCGGCGCAGGTAGGCGACCAGGTCGGCCACGGTCGCCCACGGGGCCTGGAGGGCGGGCAGCACGGTGGGCGCGTCCACCACGGTCCACGCGTCGCCGGGGTGGAAGACCTCGCCGTCGACGAGGAAGCCGACGTTGTCGACGGGCAGTGCGTCCGGCAGGGTCCTCTGGTGGTGTTCTCCGGCGACGGCGACGTCGAAACCGGCGGCCGTGAACGTCTCGCCGTCGCGCACCACGTGCACCCTCTCGCCCAGGCCGGCCAGGCGGCGGGCCGCGCCCGGGCAGGTGTGGACCGTCAGGTCCGGGTCGGCGGCCAGGGCCGCGCGCAGCCGGTCGGGGTCGAGGTGGTCGGCGTGCTCGTGGGTGACGAGCACGGCCTCGACCCCGGCCAGCGCGTCGTCCTGCGGTGTCAGGACGCCGGGGTCGATGACCAGGGCGCGGCCGTTCTTCTCCAGGCGGACGCAGGCGTGTCCCAGTTTGGTGAGTTTCATGCCGCCATTCTCCCGGTGGCCGTGCGGGGCGGGCGCGGTTGCCGCCGGGGTCAGTCCCCGACGGCCTCCAGCAGCCCTTGCACGTCGATCTTGCGCATGCCGAGCATGGCGCGGGTGGCGCGCACCGCCCGGTCCGGGTCGGGGTCGTTGAGCAGCTCGGTGAGCCGGCGGGGAATGATCTGCCAGGACAGGCCGAAGCGGTCCTTCAGCCAGCCGCACTGCGACTCCTGGCCGCCGTCGGTGAGCTTGGCCCACAACTCGTCGACCTCCCGCTGGTCCGCGCAGTCCACGTGCAGGGAGACGGCCTCGGTGAACGTGAACTCGGGGCCGCCGTTGAGGGCCATGAACCGCTGTCCGGCCAGTTCGAAGAGGACGAGCATGACCTGGCCGGCCCGGTCGGGCATCGCCTCGTTGTAGTACTGGACCTCCACGATCCGGGAGTTGCCGAACAGGGAGGTGTAGAAGTTCGCGGCCTGCTCGGCCTGGTCGTCGAACCACAGGCAGGTGGTGATCTTCTGCACGGCGGATCCTTTCTGGAGTGGGTCCGGTCCTTGGGGAAGTGACAGAAAACCGGTGCGCAAAACCTGACCGGAAAGGCCGGTCGCGTGCCGTGGAAGAAAACGGGCACGGCACCGGGGGCGGCGTCCCCTAGTCGGGGCGGCTTCGGGAGGGGGACGGGATGACCAGGTACGCGGCGCTGCTGCGCGCGGTCAACGTGGCAGGACGCCGGATGCGGATGGCTGATCTGCGGGCGCTGCTGTCGGGGCTCGGCTACGGCGCCGCGGCCACCCTGCTGCAGAGCGGCAACGCGGTCTTCACCGCACCCGAGCAGCCGGAAGAGCACGTCGCCGCGGACATCGAGCGGCGTGTCGCCGCGGAGTTCGGCCTGCGCGTCACCGTCGTGGTGCGCACCGCCGCCGACCTGGCCCGGACGGTGGACGCCCTGCCCTTCCCGGAGCGCGATCCGGCCCGGTGCGCGGTGGTGTTCCCGGCCGGGCCGCTCGACCGGGAACGGCTCGCGTCCGTGCGGCCCGAGGCTTTCGCCCCCGAGGAACTGGCGGTGGGGCAGCGGGAGCTCTACCTGTACCTTCCCGACGGTCTGGGCCGCGCCAGGCTTCCCCGGCTGCTGGAGCGGCGGCTGGCGGTCGCGTGCACGGTCCGCAACTGGTCCACCACTGTCCGGCTGCGTCGTCTCGCCGAGGAGGGGTGACCCGCTTCCGGACGGGGTGGAATCCGGGGCCGGTTCCTCCCGTCCGGAAGCGCCCGCCCCGCGGAGCCGTCGGGGCCGTGGGTGCTTCCTTCGGGGACCGGACGGTGGGGCCCCGGCCGTTCTGCTGCCGCGGTCGGCCGAAGGGGAACCGACAACGCGGGAGTCCGCTGTCCGGCTGTCGGCGTGGGGGCCGCGGCCGCCGCACCGGGGCGCGGTGTCCTCTGCTTCTTGTCCTGCGGTGTTCTCGTGGACCGGTGCGGACGGGGCGGGGGCCGGGGCCGGGCGGAGGGGTGGCTAGGCTGCCGGTGCACGCGATGTCGGGGAAGGGAGAACCGTTGTCCGCGCACGCCTCGCCGCGCCGGGTGGTGGTCTACGGGCTGGGCGGGACGATCGCCATGACCTCCGACAACGGCCGGGGGGTGGTTCCGGCGTTGTCGGCCGCGCAACTGGTCGAGGCGGTGCCCGGATGGGCCGATGCCGGGATCGAGGTGGAGGTGGTGGACTTCCGTCGGCTGCCGAGCGCCTCGCTGGGGTTCGACGACCTGCTCGCCCTGGCCGCCGAGATCCGCGGGCGGCTGGCCCGGGGCGGGGTGGACGGGGTGGTGGTGACCCAGGGCACCGACACGCTTGAGGAGGCCGCCTACCTGCTCGACCTGTTCCACACCGCCGCGGAGCCGGTGGTGGTGACCGGCGCGATGCGCAACCCCGCCCTCGCCGGTGCCGACGGCCCCGCCAACCTGCTGGCCGCGGTGCGCACCGCGGCCCACCCGGCCAGCCGCGGCCGGGGCGTGCTGGTGGTGCTGGCCGACCAGATCCACGCCGCGGGCCGGGTCCGCAAGACCCACACCAGCGGGGTGTGCGCGTTCACCTCCCCCGACAGCGGACCGCTCGGCCTGGTCGCCGAGGGGGACCCCTGGTTCCTCTCCGGTCCCACCGTCCGCTTCACCCTCGACCCGGCCGCGGTGCGCGCCCGGCCGCGCGTGCCCCTGGTGACCGTGGCCCTCGGGGACGACGGGGTGCTGCTGCACGGTCTGGCCGGACGCGCCGACGGCCTGGTCGTGGCCGGTGCGGGCGGCGGGCACGTCCCCCGCGACCTGGTCGCCCCCCTGGGTGAGTTGGCGGGGAGCATGCCGGTGGTGCTGGCCTCCCGCACCGGTGCGGGGCCGGTGCTGCGGGCCACCTACGCCTACCCCGGGTCAGAGCGCGACCTGTTGGAGCGCGGACTGGTCGGTGCGGGCCTCCTGGATCCGCTCAAGGCCCGGGTCCTGCTGTGGGCGCTGCTGGCCTGCGGCGGTGACCGCGACGCCGTCGTCTCGGCGTTCGGGCGTGCGGGCGGGGCCGTCCACGGCTGAATCCGCGTCCCGGGCTCCGGACGAGACGGGGCGCGGGGATTTCTGCCTGCGACGGGGTGACGGTACTCCGCTGTCGGACACGGCATCGAAGGAAATGTTTTTCCTCTGTTTTTCGACATTGTCTAGAATGCGGGAAAATGCTGTTTCCTGCATGAGGAAACAGGCTCTGATCAGCTCTTTTTTGGATTTTCCCGACATTGTGAGAATGGGGGCGGCGATCTGTCGCGAATCCGCGACGAGGGGGCGCGAGTCGGTTGACATTCCCTTTCTGAATTGTGACGATCTGTAAGTCCAAAGGCTGTCGAATGATCGGAGAATGTCATGGCCGAACTGCCCGGGCTCATCATCGTCCTGGTCGCCGACGAGGTCGTCCACCTGGAGGGGTGGCGGCTGGAGCTCATCGAGGGCGACCTCGACTGAGCGTGCGGACCGTCGCCGAGGCTCCTTGACCCGCTCGGGGAGCCTCGGCTGTTTCCCGACCCGAGAACAACCGGAGAAGCATGACAGAACAGACAGCGCGGTCCGGCATCGCCCACCCGGCCGCCCGCCGCCAGGACGTCGTCGACGAGCTGCACGGGCACGCCGTGGCCGACCCCTACCGGTGGCTGGAGGACGGGGAGTCGGCCGAGTGCCGGGCGTGGCTGGCCGCGCAGGAGCGGATGTTCGCCGAGCACGCCGCCCAGTGGCGGGACCGGGAGGCGTTCGCGTCCCTGCTGCGGGAGCTGGCCGGTGCGGGGGGAGCGGCCGTTCCGGTGCTGTCGGTGCCGGTGGTGCGCGGCGACCGGCGCTTCCTGCTGCGGCGCGCTCCCGGACAGCAGTTGCCCGTGCTGGTGGTCGCCGAAGGCGACCAGGCGGAGCGGACCCTGCTGGACCCGGTGGCGCTGGACGCCTCGGCCACGACCACCCTGGACGCCTGGCGGCCCTCGTGGAACGGTGAACTGGTGGCCTGCCAGCTTTCCCGGCGCGGCAGCGAGCGTCCCGTCCTGCGGGTGCTGGAGGTCGCCACCGGCCGCTTCGTCGACGGCCCGGTGCGGCCGGGGCGGGTCACCCCGGTGGCGTGGCTGGGCGACGACTCCGGTTTCTACTACGTGGACACCCCCGCCGGGGGCAGGCGGCTGCGGCTGCACCGGATCGGGCAGCCGGAGTGCGCCGACACGGTGGTGCACACCGTGGAGTGGCCGCAGTTGTCGGTCGCGACCAGCCCCGGGGGCCGGTGGGTGATGGTGAGCGCCGCTGCGGGGGCCACGTCCGGCAACCTGCTGTGGCTGGGGGAGCACCGCGCGGACGGGCTCGCGCTGCGCAGGGTCCACGACGGTACCGGCGACGGCAGTCGGGCGGTGCTGAAGTTCGGCCCCGGGGAGCGGATCTACGCGGTCACCGACGCCGGCGCCCCCTTCGGGCGGTTGTGCGCGGTCGACCCGGCCGCCCCCGACTCCGGGCACTGGCACACCCTGGTCGCCTCCGAGGCGCCCGCGGTGCTCACCGACTGCGTGGTGCTGCGCGACCCCGCCGGCGCGGGCGTGCGGCTGCTGGTCGGCTACTCCCGGCACGGCGTGGGCGACCTCGTGCTGCACGACGCGCAGGGGAACCGGCTGGGCCACGTGCCGCTGCCGGGGGCCGGAACGGTGCTGCGGCTGTCGGCCCCGCCCACCGGGGCCGCGGAGGCGTGGTTCAGCTACACCGACTTCGTGACCCCGCCGACCGTGTACCGCTTCCGGCTGGGCAGGGGGGTGGAGGCGGCCGGGAGGCCCGCGACCGGGGCGGGGCCGCGGCCGCGGGTACGGCAGGTCACCTACGCCTCGCACGACGGCACGCCGGTGCGGATGCACCTGGTGGGGCTTCCCGCCGACGGTGCGGGACCGCGGCCCACCCTGCTGACCGCCTACGGCGGTTTCGGCGCCTCCAGCGTTCCCGGCTATTCGCCGGCGGCACTGGCCTGGGTACGCGCGGGCGGACTGTACGCGGTCGCGCACGTGCGCGGCGGCGGGGAGGAGGGGACCGGCTGGCACGCCGCGGGCAGGGGACGGGCCAAACCGAACGCGATCGCCGACCTCGGCGCCGCAGCCCGGTGGCTGGTCGCGCGCGGGTGGACCAGCCCCGACCGGTTGGCGCTGCGGGGCGCCTCGCACAGCGGGCTGCTGGTGGCCGCCGCACTGGTCCGCGACCCCGGACTGTACGCGGCGGCGGTCTGCTCCGACGCGGTGACCGACATGGTCCGCTACCCGCTGTTCGGGGTGGGGCGCCTGTGGACCGAGGAGTTCGGCACGGCGGAGGACCCGGAGGAGTTGGAGGTGCTGCTGGGCTACTCGCCCTACCACCGTGTCCGGCCCGGCACCCCCTATCCTGCGGTGCTGCTGACCTGCGCCCGCACCGATCCGCGGGTGGACTCGCTGCACACCCGCAAGATGGCCGCGGCCCTGCAGCACGCCACCTGTTCGCCGCATCCGGTGCTGCTGCGCTGCGAGGCCGACGTGGGCCACGGTGCGCGTTCGGTGTCGCGGTGGGTCGAGTTGCAGGCCGACATCCTCGCGTTCTGCGCCGCCCACACCGGGTTGGCGGAGGTCTGCGCCGATCGCGGTTCCCTCCGTCGGGGCGCGTCCGCGGTGGGGTGAGCCGGGGCGCGCGGGCGGTCCTGGTCGGGCGTGGTCGCGGAGGCGGGTTTCTGCGTCCGCGTGCCGGTCGGGGCGGGGCTCAGGTGCCGGTGCCGTCGTGTGCGGGGGCGGGGGCGGCGCAGGGGGTGTGCAGCCGGGTCCACAGGGCCACGGCGAGCAGGGCCAGGCCGGCCAGGGCCAGGACCGGTTGCAGCGGGGCGAAGTAGGTGAGGGCTCCTGAGGCGCCGAGGGCGGCCAGGACGAGTTTGTTGCAGACGGGGCAGCCGATCGCCAGCCAGGCCAGTACACCGCCGCTCAGTCCGCGTCTTCTGCCGGGGGTGCAGGTTTCGGGGCGGTGCGGTCCGGTGTAGGTGGCCAGCAGCAGTCCGCCCAGAACGGCCGTGGCCGCCCAGACGGGGTAGGACCACCAGGTCGGTTCGATCTCGCGGGTGAACAGGCTGTTGGGGAGGAGCACGGTCGGGACTCCCAGGATCAGCAGGAGGGCGAGCGTGCCTGCGGCCGCGGTGGTCCATTGGCGGGGTGTCCACTGTCGCATGGTGGTGGTCCTTGTCGTCGGGGCCGGGAGAACCCCCGGATTCTATGCAGCATAGAGGGTCCTCTATGCTGCATAGAAGATTCTCTGGTGTCTCGTGACTGGACCGACCATGACCCAACCCTCTCCGCGGGAAACCGCCTCCCGCCGGCCGCTGATCTTCGTCCTCGTCCTGGTGCTCGCCGCGATCGGGGGAATCCTGCTGGGCCTGGGACGCGACAACGGCGCGGCCGTTCAGGACAGCACGCCGGCGCCTCCCGGCGGCGCCAGTGAGCAGATACGTGAACTGGGGGAGGCACTGGCCCGCCGCGACCCCGCGGACCCGACCGCCCTGGGCCAGGCCGACGCACCGGTGGTGCTGGTCGCCTACTCCGACTACCAGTGCCCCTTCTGCGGCCGCTGGGTCGAACAGACCCAGCCCGAACTGGTCGAACGCTACGTGGAGCAGGGGGTGCTGCGCATCGAGTGGCGCGAGTTCCCCTACCTGGGCGAGGCGTCGTGGCAGTTGGCCGTGGGCGCGCGGGCGGCCGCCGAACAGGACCTGTTCTGGGCCTTCCACGAACGGGTCTACCGGGAACGGGAGAACCTCGACGGGGCAGGGGAGGACCTGCGGGACCGCATGGTGGAGTTGGCGGTGGAGGTGGGGGCGGACCCCGAACGGTTCGCCGCCGACCTGGACCGCGAGGACCTGTCCGCCGCGGTGGAGGCGGACTTCGCCGAAGGGCAGTCCCTCGGGGTGAGCGGCACCCCCGCCTTCCTGGTCAACGGCGCCCCCGTCATGGGAGCCCAACCCCTGGAGGTGTTCACCTCCGCCGTGGAGGCCGCACTCGCCGAGGCCGGGGAGTGAACGCGGTGGACGTCGGATACCTGGCCGCGGTCGCGGGAGGAGCGCTGGCGCTGTTCAGCCCGTGCAGTGCCCTGCTGCTGCCGTCCTTCTTCGCCTACGCCTTCCGCTCCCCCGCCCGCCTGCTGGCGCGCACTGGGGTCTTCTACGCCGGGCTGTGTGTGACCCTGGTGCCGCTGGGGGTGGGCTCGGCGCTGGTGAGCACCCTGTTCTACGGGCACCGGGAGACGCTGATCACCGTCGCGGGCACCCTCGTCATCGCGTTGGGAGCGGCCCAGGTGCTCGGTCTGGGAACCACGTGGACGCTGCTTCCCGCCCGCTGGCGGGGCCGCTTCGGCGGCCGGACCGACACCGCCTCGGTGTTCGGGCTCGGCGCGGTCTACGGCCTGGCGGGATTCTGCTCCGGCCCCGTCCTGGGAGCGGTCCTCACCGTCGCCGCCACCGGGACCGTGGCGCGCGGCGCGCTGCTGCTGGCCTGCTACGCCCTGGGCATGGCGGCGCCGATGTTCGTGCTGGCCGCGCTGTGGGACCGGTTCGACCTGGGGCGCAGGCCGTGGCTGCGGGGACGCCCCTATGCGGTCGGGCCGCTGCGCCTGCACACCACCAGCACGGTCTCGGGAATGCTGTTCATCGGCATCGGAGTGCTGTTCATCGCCTACGACGGGACCGCGGCACTGACCGGGCTGCCCGGCATGGCCTGGCTGGAGGAGGCCGCCTACCGCGTCCAGGGGCCGCTGCTGGCTCTGGACGCCCGCGTCGACCTCGCCGTGCTCGCCCTGGCCGCGGTGGCGCTGGCCGGTGCCGTGGCGGTGCGGCTTTGGGGTGGGCGCGGCCGCAGCAAAGCACAGGAGGGCACCGATGGCACGCGGGGCTGAGCCGGGGCGCGGGGCCGGCGCCCGGGCGGTGCGGTCGGCAACGCTGGGGCTGGTGGTGCTGCTGGCGGTCTCCTGCGCCCCCTCCGGGGAGTTTGCGGCGGCGCAGGTGGCCAGGCGCGCCGATCCGCCGCTGGCCGCACCGCCGGTCGACGCCGCCGAGATCCCGCCGACCCTGGACGGCCCGCCGCTGTGGCGGGCGCCGTTCTCCTCCACCCCCAAGGCGGTCGGCGGCGGTTTCGTCGGGCCGTTCATGCCCCGGGAGCAGGGAAGCGACCTGTTCTTCCTCGGTGTCGACAGTGGGGGGACCACCCGCTGGTCCGTGGCGCGCAACCCCAGTTGCACCGCGTTCGCCGTGACCCGCGCCGACGGGCGGGTCCTGGTGGTCCTGCTCGACAGCGACGCCGCCCCCGAGCGCGGGATCGCGGCCCGGCGGGTTGTCGCCGAGGCCTACGATCCCCGGGACGGCGCCCGGGTGTGGGGGCCGGTGGACGTTCCCGGGACGCTGGTCGGTCCCGGACTGGTGTTCGCCGAGACCGCCCACTCCGTGCTGAGCGCGGCCCACGGCCCCGGGGTGGCGTTGGACGCCGCCACGGGCAGGGTCGTGGCCGACGAGACCGCGGGGGAGCGGATCCTGCACGAGCACGACGGCGTGGTCCTGGTGGAGCGGGACGGGACGCTGCGCGCCGTGGAGTCCGCGACCGGGGAGACGCTGTGGAGCGGCGCGGAACTGGCCGCCCCCGAGGGGTTCGCGGACCCGGGGGCGACGGTGCGCTACGGTCCGCGCCCACGGGACGGCTCCACCGGTGCGGTCGTGCTGGAGTGGACCGCGGCGGACGGACACACGACCTACACGGTGCACGGCCTGCGGAGCGGGGAACCGATCACGCGGCTGGACGGGGCGGAGGCTCCCGCCCTGGCGGGCGCTTGGGACGGGCGGGTCGCCGTCGTGCACGGGACCGACGGCGGCGAGGAGGTCCTGGTGGCCGTCGACGCGGTGGAGTCCCGGGTGCTGTGGCGTGTTCCCGCTGCGGGGGCCGAACTGGACCGGGTGGTCGCCGACACGGTCTACCTCGCCGTCGCCGACGGGGTGTGGGCGGTCGGCCTGCGCACGGGGCGGTCCGTGGCGCGGGGGGAGTGGACGGTTCCGGTGGCCGGCGGGCTGGGGACGGTGCTGGTGCCGGTGGAGCCGCCGGTCGGGGAGGTGCTCGTCGCGTTGCGGACGGCGCGGCAGTGGTCGGCTGCGCGGACACGGGAGCGGCCTTCTATGCTGACCGGGATCGATCGTTCGGAGCCCGAAACGCCATGAGTGAGCTACGACCAGGTCTGGGACCGCTGGAGTCGGCGGTGCTGGACGTTTTGTGGAAGACGGGGACCCGGATGAGTGTCCGCGAGGTGGTGGAGGGCCTCGAAGGCCGCAGGCCCGCCTACACCACGGTCTCCACGGTGCTGGAGAACCTGCGCCGCAAGGGGTGGGTCGACCGCGAGCAGGTGGGCCGCCTGTGGTTCTACCGGCCGCTGCGGGACCGGGCCGCGCACGCGGCCAGCATCATGTCCGGGGCGTTGGCCGACAGCGGCGACCCGCACGCCGCCCTGCTGCGGTTCGTCGACGAGATGAGCGCCGAGGACGTCGACGTGCTGCGCGCACTGCTGGCCGGCATTCCCCGGGAGGAGGAGACGTGACGGTGCTGTCCGCGGTGTCGCTGGGGTTGGCCGTGGTGCTCACCGTGGCCGGTCCGGCTCTGCTGCGCGGCGTTGCACGGTGGTGCGGTCCGTCGGCGCGGACGCTGCTGGCGCTGTGGGTGCTGGCCCCGGTCGGATGGGGGCTGGCCTGGGTCGGCGCCGGACTGGGGGTGGTGGCCGAACTGTGGGGGCCGGGGGTCAAGGGCGTGGTCACCGCCTGTCTGGACCTCGCCCAGGCGCTGCACCGCGGCGAGGCGGGCTGGGTGGGCCTGGGAGTGGTGGTCTGCGGCGCGGCCGTGGGCGGCCGGCTGCTGTGGGTCGTGGCGCGCCGGTTCCGCCGGGAGGTGCGCTGGCGGCGGCGGCAGCGCCGCACGCTGGCGGCGTGCGCGCGCAGCGAGACCGTGCGGCGCCAGCGCGTGTGGGTGGTGGAGTCGCCGACGCCGGACGCCTACTGCGTTCCCGGCGGGGGCCTGGGGGTCGTGGTCACCCGGGGGGCTGTGGAGGCGTTGACGCCCCGCCAGATGGACGCGGTGCTGGCGCACGAGTGGGCGCACCTTCGGGGGCGCCACCACCTTCTGGTCTCCTGGGTGCGGCTGCTGTGCGAGGCGTTCCCGGGAGTGCCGCTGCTGCGCGCCGCGGTGGAGGAGGTCACGGAACTGGTGGAGTGGGCGGCCGACGACTACGCGGTGCGGCGGGTCGGGGTGGGTCCGCTGGCCCACGCGGTGGGGACGATGGCGGTGCCGGGGCCGGTCCGGCACGGTCCGGCCGTGCTGGCCGCCTCGGGAGCGTCACCGGTGCGGCGGGTCCGCCGGCTGGTGGGGCCTGCCGGTGCGGTGGGGCGGACCCGGCGGACGGTGTGCGCGGGGGTGCTCGCCGCTGTCGTGGCGCTGCCGGTGCTGGCCGTGTCGGTGACGGCGGCCGGTGTGGCGGCGGCGCAGTGCGCGTGCGCGCTGTGAGGAGGGAAAGCGTGCGGGACGGTGGGACGGGGCGGCAGCGTCGCGGAATGCGCGGCCCCGCCGCGCTCGTGGCGGTGTTGCTGCTGGTCGCGGTGGCCGCGGTGGTCCGCGTCACCGGGGAGGGGGACGGCGGGGCCCCGGCTCCGCCCACGGCGGCGTCCCCGTCGGACGGTGCGTCGCCGCCCGTGGTGCGGGGACCACTGCCGCCTGAGGTCGACCCGCAGCTGGTGCTGGGAACGCAGGAGGCCCCGGTGACCATGGTGGTCTTCAGCGACTACCAGTGCCCCTACTGTGCGACGTTCGCCACCGAGCAGCAGCCGGCGCTGGTCGACGGCTACGTGGCGAACGGGACACTGCGTCTGGTCTGGCGCGACTACCCCTATCTGGGCGAGGAGTCAGTGCGTGCGGCGGTGGCGGCCCGCGCGGCCGCACGCCAGGGCCGCTACTGGGACTACCACGAGGCCCTGTACGCCGACGACGCCTGGCGGGCGGACGGGGCCTCACAGCAGAGCCTGGTGCGTCTGGCGGCCGAGACGGGGCTGGACGCCGACCGGTTCGCCGCGGACCTGGCCGATCCCGCGCTGCGTGAGGCGGTGCAGGCCGACTTCGACTTCGCGCTCGGCCTGGGGGTGCCGGGCACCCCGGCGTTCCTGATCAACGGCACGGCGTTCTTCGGGGCCCAGCCGGTGGAGGCGTTCGAGGAGCGGATCGAGGCGGCGTTGGAGCAGGACTGACCCCGCCCCCTCGGGACCGTGCCGTGCGCCGTCGGTGCTGCTGTCCGGGGACGCGGTCGCGGGAGGGGCCGGGGTCAGGGCTCGTCGTCGAAGGTCCGGTCGGTGGTGAGGTGGGCCTCGTAGTCGGCGAGGAGGTCGTCGACGCTGCGCTGCTGGGCGTGGGCCAAGGCGGTGAGACCAGCCAGCGCCAGGCGGCCCAGGGCGCTGGTGAGCATGACGAGTCCCTCGTGGCCGTGGTCGGCGGCGCGGTCGTAGAGGCGGCGGACCACCTCGTCGGAGGGGGCGCGGGCGGCCAGGCGGTCGGCTCCGAGGGCTTCGGCCATGTCGGCGTCGGCGTCTCCGACGCGGATAGCGCGCACGATGTCGAACGCGGCGCGTTCGGCTTCGGTGTAGCGGTAGCGCATGGTCGGCTCCTCGGCGGTGCGGGTCGCGGGTCCGGTGGTGTCGTTGGGGACCTTCCCCGAAGAGCGGGGGTGCATCCGCGCCGCGGGGAAGCGGTGGGGCGCGGCGGTCCTCACCAGCGCATGCGGACCTCTTCGGCCCAGCCGAGCAGGCGGTCCACGCGGATGGGGGTGCCGTCGTCGGTGCGGACGGTGCCGCTGTAGTGGCCGAAGCACTGGCGGGTGTGGTTGCGCAGCAGGACGGCGTCGGTGGAGTCGACGCGTTCGTGGAAGGGGGTGAAGACCAGGTCGACCTGGTCGGAGTCGGGGGTGCTCAGGTGCCAGGGCCGGCTGTTGTCGGGGTGGTGCCAGCGCAGTTCGGTGCCGATCTTGGTGAGGCGGCCGTCGACGCACACCGCGTTCTCGGTCATGCCGGTGCCCCGGGTCCAGGTGCCGCCGAGCTGCAGGCCGACCGTGTGCCCGTCGGTGCGGCCGGAGGCCGCACCCCAGTGCCAGTGCGTGGAGTAGG
The DNA here is from genome assembly GCF_023208015.1 of Thermobifida alba. Lineage (NCBI taxonomy): Bacteria > Bacillati > Actinomycetota > Actinomycetes > Streptosporangiales > Nocardiopsidaceae > Thermobifida > Thermobifida alba. Next base: position 1,264,199 of record NZ_CP051627.1, read on the forward strand.
GCCAGCGGCCGCGGCCGTGGTCGAGGACCGCCCAGGCGTCGGTGAAGTCGTAGACGGTCTCGCCGAGGCGGACGGTGCCGTGGGCGGGGCGGGCGGTGTGCTTGGAGGTGTACTGGAAACGGCGGTCGTCCCAGGGCACGACGACGCTGAGGGTCTCGTGTCCCGCGGGCAGGACGGCGGCCAGGTCCGCGGTGAGGGGACCGTGGGGGGTGCGGCAGTCGAACCGCAGGCGGGTGGCGCCGTGGTCGGGAGTGATGCGGGCGTTGATCCTGCCGGTGGCCAGCGTCTCGGCCGCGTCCAGGTCGCGGGGCAGGCGCACGCCGCGCGCCAGCGGGGACAGCGCGGTGACGGAGGTTTCGCGGGGCGTGGACCGGTGCGGGCCGTAGTCCAGGAGGTAGACGCTGGTCAGAGCGAGGTAGTCGAGGCTGCTGACGGTGAGGGCGACCAGGTGGGTGGGGGTGGTCACGCACCAGTACTCCCAGCGTTTGGTGCGGCCCCATCCCCGCAGGTTGCAGCGGTGCAGCGGGGTTCGGGACCAGCCGACCGCGGCGGGGTTGAGACGGCCGTCGGGGGTGCACAGGTCGACCGGTGCGGTGATCTCCTTCTCGTGGGTGGGCATGCGCGGGAGCCTACCGTCCGGCCGCCCCGGGGCGGTGGCGGCGGCAGAACGGGTCGCCGGCGCGGGGTGTGGTCCCTCCCGCGGCCGACGACCGCCTCGGGAGGGACCACACCAGGGGTCAGGCCGGGACGACCCGGGTGGTGGCGGCGCGGTCGTGCAGGGAACGCTGCTGGGGTTCGTCGATGACGGTGAGGACGGCGTTGAGGACGGTCCCCACGGACAGCAGGTTCAGCAGGAACATCACGGCGGTGCGGCCGAACGCCTTGCCCGGGGAGGGGGGTTGCCCGGTGGCCGCGTCCACCACCTTGATCTTGAGGAACCGCTTGCCGAGCGTCTGCCCGCTGCGTCCGGTGGGGAGCCAGAAATAGCAGAAGCAGGACAACGGGGCCAGGAGGAAGGCGAGGAGGACCATGAGCGCGGCCAGGCCCTCGCTGCCCACGTAGCTCGACATGGTGACGGCTCCCCCCACGCCCACGGTCAGGTAGACCGCGAGGAACAGGAACAGACAGATCACGCCGTCGATGGCGTAGGCCCCGAGGCGGCGGCCGAAGGGGGCCGGCGGCGGCCACACGGGGGCCTGGGGCGCGGGGAAGGGGCCGTGGGGTGCGGCGGGTCCGGGAGAAAAGGCCGGGTACTGCTGTGCAGGGGGGTGTTCGAAGGCCGGGGGCTGGCCCATGACCGTGTTTCCTCACTCACAGTGGTGGTTCGGTGGACAGCACGGGATTCTCCCACCTGTTTCGGGTGGTCTGTTCCGTTGTTTCGGCTCTGGCCGTATGTGGCCACGGGACCGTGCCGACGCCTCCGCCGCGGGAAGCGGTGGGGAGGGACGGGGCCGGTGCCCCTGCCACGGCGCTGGACGTCCTCGCCCCGCACGTCGGCGGGATTCTTCCGGCGGGTGCCCGGCCGGTGGCCCGGCACCCGCCAAGCGCAGGCCGGGCGCAGCCGTCGCGGTCCCCGGCGCAGGCTCCGCGGATCAGGGCGTGCGCCCGGCTGCCTCCCCCCTCCTCGTCGAGGGGGCGGGGGAGGCAGCCGCGCGCCGCGACAGTGCCACACCCGCCAGGCACAGCGCCCCGCCCAGCAGCGCCAGCGGCCGGGGCACCTCGTCCAGCAGGAGCCACGACAGTGCCACCACCAGCACAGGAACCAGGTAGGTGGTGACGCCCAACCGTCCGGCGGGCATGCGCGCCAACGCGAAGGCCCAGGTGGTGAACGCGACCGCGGTGGGGAACACGCCCAGGTAGACCATGTTCAGCGTCGCCCTCAGCGGTGCCCGCGCCACCTCCTCCACCAGCAGTCCGGCGAAGGGCAGGCAGACCAGCGTGCCCACCAGGCAGCCGAACGCCGAGACCTGCAGCGCGGTGGCGTGACGCAGCGCGGGTTTCTGGGCGACCACGCCCACCGCGTAGGTGAGGGCCGCCACCAGGCACAGCAGCACGCCGGCCACGGGGGCGCGGCCCACCTCGGCGGTGGAGACACCCACCACCACCGCGCCGGCGAAGGCCACGGCCGTGCCCCACAGCAGCGGCCGGGGCAGCCCCTCGCCCAGCAGGACGGCGCCGAGCAGCGTGATCAGCACCGGGCCCAGGTTGACCACCATCGCGGCGGTGCCCGCGTCGACCAGCTGCTCGCCCCAGTTCAACGCGACCATGTACCCGCCGAACCACAGCACGCCCGAGGTCGCGATGCCCGGCCAGGCCGCGCGCGGCGGCCAACCGGTGCGGGTGGCCAGCAGCAGGGCCACCAGCACCGTCGAACCGGACAGCAGACGGCCCAGGGCCAGGGCGCCGGGCGAGTAGGAGGCTCCGGCGTCGCGGATGGAGACGAAGGCCGAGGCCCACAGCAGGACGGTGACTCCGGCAGCCGCCAGGGCGGGCCAGGAGCGCGGTGCGGAAGGGGGCATGGCCACCAACCTAGAGGCGGGAGGTTTCGGTGCTCGGCGAAGGACCGCCGAACCCGCCGCGGCCGGTCACGCGCAGCACCCGCCCCGACAGCTCCGGCCGGCTGCGGGCGGTGCCCGGCGAACCGGGCCGGACCGGCGCAGCCGGACTCGCGCCCACCCCGACGCCCCACGGGCCCGGGCCCGCCGCCCCGAGACAGCGGCCTAGCCGAGGCCCAGGTCGACACGGGCCAGACGCCGCGGATCGGCCAGCAGGTCGATGGCGGTGATCCTGCCGTCGACGACGGTGAACCCCAGCACCGACCGCAGCTTCCCCTCCTCGAAGTCCGCGAGGCCGACGGCTCCGTTGACCAGGACCACCTCCACGTCGCACGCCGCACCGGGACCCCGGTGGTAGGCGGAGGCCTGCCCGGCCACGGCCGCGGCACCGACGATGCTGCGCACCCCGCCCTCCCCGGTGTCGGCCCGCAGCACCACGTCGGGGGCGAGGACGGACAGCAGCGCGGCGAAGTCGCCGCCGCGCGCCGCCGCCAGGAACGCCTCGACGACCTCGCGCTGGCGGGTCGGATCCGGTCGGGTGGGCGGCACCGTGCCCCGCAGACGCTGCCGCGCGCGGCTGGCGAGCTTCTTGGCGGCGTCCGGGGAACGGTCGACGATGTCGGCGATCTGCGCGAACGGCACCCCGAACAGGTCGTGCAGCACGAACGCCAACCGCTCGGCGGGACTCAGGGAGTCCAGCACCACCAGCAGCGCCAACCCGACCGCGTCGGCGACCAGCGCCTGCTGCTCGGGGGTGTCGCCGTCGTCGCGGCTGACCACCGGATCGGGTAGACGCAGCCGCAACGGGTCCTCACGTCGGGCGGTGCGGGCACGGAGCATGTCCAGGCACACCCGGCCGACCACCGTGGTCAACCAGCCGCCCAGGTTGTCGATGACGTCGGTGTCGGTCCGGTTGAGCCGCAGCCACGCCTCCTGCACGGCGTCGTCGGCCTCGTCGAGGGAACCGAGCATCCGGTAGGCCACCGCCCTGAGGCGGGCCCGGTGCTCCTCGAACTGCTCGGTCACGAACTCGTTCACGTCCACGGTCCATTCTTCACCAAAGGGCTTCCACCGCATTGACGGGGCGGGGGCAGCGAAGGTGACAGCGAAAAAGCCGCGGATTGCCGGTCACCTTCGCTGCCCCCGCCCCGTCAATGCGGTGGAACCGTGGCGGAAACGGTCGGCGGAACCGACCGGCCACGAGGAGACCACGAGTAGTGAGGAGCCCACATGTCCGCACCCGACCTCGCCACCGCGGTCCGCGGTACCGTGCTGCGTCCCGGCGACGACGGTTTCGCCGCAGCGGCCCGCGCCTGGAACCTGGCGGTGGAGCAGCCGGTGGCCGCCGTGGTGGAGGCCGCCGACGCCGACGACGTCGCCGCCCTGGTGCGCTACGCCCGCCGCACCGGCCTGTCCGTGGCCGCCCAGCCCAACGGTCACGGCGCCTCCGGCGACACCGACGGGGTGATCCTGCTGCGCACCGGCCGCCTCGACGGCGTGGAGGTGGACCCCGACCGGCGCACCGCCCGCCTCGGCGCGGGAGTCCGCTGGGAACAGGTGCAGCGAGCCGCGGCACCGCACGGCCTGACCGGCCTGGCCGGCAGCATGCCCCGCGTCAGCGTGGTCGGCTACACCCTGGGCGGCGGCCTGTCCTGGTTCGGTCGCGCCCACGGCTGGGCGTCCGACTCGGTCCGCTCCTTCGACATCGTCGACGCCGACGGCGGCCGGGCACGGGTCGACACCGCGAGCGACCCCGACCTGTTCTGGGCGCTGCGCGGCGGCGGAGGCGACTTCGCCCTGGTCACCGCCGTCGAGATCGACCTGCACCCCGCGCCGGGCCTGTACGGCGGACGCCTGGTGTGGCCCGCCGAGCGCACCGCCGAGGTGTTCGAGGTGTTCCGCGAGATCACCGAGACCGCGCCACGCGAACTGTCGGTGTGGTTCCAGCGGCTCCAGTTCCCCGACGCCCCGCCCCTGGTGGCCGTGGACGCCGCCTACCTGGGGGGGGACACCGAGGCAGGCAAGGCGGCGCTGGCCCGCCTGGACGGCATCGGCGGCGCGATCACCGACACGCGCACCGTGCTGTCGGCGGACCGCCTGGGCGAGATCACCGCCGAACCCACCGACCCCGTGCCGGGGCTGGGGCACGCCGAACTGCTCTGCGGACTGGACGAGCAGACGGTGCGGGCCGTGGTCGACAGCCCGGTCGCACCGCTGCTCACCATCCAGGTACGGCACCTGGGCGGCGCACTGGCCGAGCCCCGGCCCGGCGGCGGCGCGCGCGGCCCGGTCGCCGAACCCTACCTGCTGTACCTGATCGGCCTGGGCCTGCCGCACCTGCGCGAGGCCGTGGCCGGGCGGATGACCGAACTGGTGGAGGCACTCGACGGTCGCACCGGCACGGCCAAGCCCTACACCTTCCTGGCACCGGGAGAGCGGGCCGCCGACGCCTTCGACGCCCCCACCCTGGACCGGTTGCGCACGATCAAGCAGGACCGCGACCCGCACGGGGTGTTCCGGGCGAACTTCCCGGTCCTGCGTTGAGGCCGCAGGCGGCGGCGGGCGGGCGTCCCCCGCCCGCCGGGGCGGGGACGCACCCGGGCGCGCCGCGGCGGCGCCTCCCCCTCTCCTCGCCTCGGATGCCGTGACGGCGACGGCACGCGGTTCCGTGGCACGGTCGGCGGCCTTCACGGAGAATCGGAGGGGCTGCGGGGACGGCACCGGAAGGCCCGTCGTCGCAGCCCCCGGAAGGCGCCCGAGAGGACCGCTGTCGGGCCGCCCCGCGGCACACCCGGTCACGGCGTGACGTGAGGAGAGCATGGACATCGAGGCGCTGCGCGCGGACACCCCCGGATGCGCCCACAGGGTGCACCTGAACAACGCCGGAGCGGGACTGCTGTCGCGGCGGACCCTGCGGGCGATGACCGACCACCTGGAGCTGGAGGCCGCCCTCGGCGGCTACGAGGCCGAGGCCCGGGAGGCGGAACGGTTCGACGCCGTCTACACCGACCTCGCCGCACTCGTGGGAGGCCGGCCCGGGGAGGTGGCCCTGTTCGACAGCGCCACCCGCGCCTGGGGCGCGGCGTTCTCGGCCATGCACTTCGCCCCCGGCGACCGGATCCTCACCGGCCGGGCCGAGTACGGCAGCAACGCGCTGTCGCTGCTGCACACCGCCCGGCGCACCGGCGCCGAACTCGTCGTGGTCCCCGACGACGAGTCGGGCCAGGTCGACACCGCCGCACTGGCCGGCCTGGTCGACGAACGCACCCGCCTGGTCGCCCTCAGCCACGTCCCCAGCAGCGGCGGCCTGGTCAACCCGGTCGCCGAGGTCGGCCGCATCACCCGGGCCGCGGGCGTGCCGTTCCTGCTGGACGCCACCCAGTCGGTGGGCCAGTTCCCGGTCGACGTCACCCGGATCGGCTGCGACATGCTCTGCGGCACCGGCCGCAAGTTCCTGCGCGGGCCGCGCGGCATCGGTTTCCTGTGGGTGCGCACCGAGGCGCTGGACCTCCTCGAACCGCCCCTGGCCACCCTGAAGGGCGCCACCTGGGACGGCGGGGGCGGCCTCACCTGGAGCGAAGGCGCGCGGCGGTTCGAGACCTGGGAGATCAGCGGCGCCAACGTGCTGGGGCTGGGGGCGGCGGTGCGCCAGGCCCTGGAGTTGGGAGTGGACCGGATCGGCCGGCGCGCCGCCGCGTTGGGCGCCCGGTTGCGTGACCGGCTCGCCGAGGTGCCCGGGGTGGCCGTCCGTGACCTGGGACGCGAGCGGTGCGCCATCGTCACCTGCACGGTCGGTGCGCTGCCCGCCGCCGAGGTGGCCGCCGCTCTGGCCCGCCACGGCGTCAACGTCTCGGTCACCGCCCCCGACCACACGCCGTTCGACGCCCAGCGGCGGGCCCTGCCCCCGCTGGTGCGGTTCTCCCCGCACTACTACACCACCGGCGACGAGGTCGACCGTCCGGTCGACCTCGTCGCCGCTCTGGCCCGCAGGACCGCCTGAGGGACGGCCGCACGGACGCGGCCCCGTGGCCGGTGAGCGTGGGTCGCAGCGTGGCCTGCGACCGGTCGCAGGCCACGCTGCGGGCGGCGACGTCCCCGTTGCCGACGGGGGCGACCGGGGCGGGGCGGTCGCGTCCGCGGTGGCCGGCCCTTCGCGTCCCGGGCCTCCTCCCCGGGTGCCCGAGGACTCCCGCGCGTTGGTGAGCAGCACCAGACCGGCGTGAGCCGGGGCGACGGCGCCCGACACGTCCACGGATGCGGGGCGAGGACGGCGGGGACAGGCGCATTCCCGTGGCAGAGGCCGTGTCCCCTGCAGCGGCGGCGGGGCTCGCACCCCGGGACGGGGCGCTCATGGCGGCCACCGGGACCGGCCCGGCCGTCGGCCCGGAACCCGCAGGACCTCCGGCACCACCGCGTACCCGGCGCGCGAAGTCCCGGTCCCGCAGCCCGTCGGAGTGACGGGGAGGCGAATCCTTCTTCGGGGGCCCGGCGGGGAGGACCGTGTTCGGGGGACCTGGAAGGCACCGGGCGGTGGCCGGTGGGCCGGGCGCAGGCCACCGCGGCGTGGGGCCGGAAAACTTGACCCCGGGCCCGGTCGTGCGGCTGCCGCGGGGAAGCGGGTGCCCGGAGGGGCGGCCGCGACGGACCGGGGTTTGCGGTCGGCGGCCGGCCGCGGCGACCCTGGGGGTATGAGTACCCGACCGCGTGCCCGCCGGGTGCGGATCCTGCGGGCCGAGCCGATCCGCACGCAGCGGCTCCGCCTGGACCCGCTGCGGGTGGACGACGCCGCGGAACTGGCCGGGGCCCTGGCGGACCCGGCGCTGTACCGCTTCCTCGGCGGGCGGGCCCCCGACGAGGAGCAGCTGCGCCGACGCTACGCCGACCTGGTGGAGGGCTCCGACGAGCCGGGGGTGTCGTGGTGCACCTGGACGGTGCGGGAGCTGGACGGCGGGCGGGCGGTGGGCATGGTGCAGGCCGTCACGGGACCCGACGTGGGCGGGCTGCGCGCGGTCATCTCCTGGATGGTGGGCACGGCCTGGCAGCGGCGCGGCTACGCGGTCGAGGCCGCGCAGGCGCTGGTGGAGTGGCTGCGGCGACGGGGGGTGCGGACCGTCACCGCGCACATCGACCCGCGCAACACCGCGTCGGCGGCGGTGGCCCGTTCCCTGGGACTGGTGCGCGGCGGCGACCACCACGGCGAGGAGGTGTGGACCGACCGTCCCCGACACGGCTGAAACCCCCTGGAAGGGATTGCGGACACCGCCGACCCCCGTGTCCGAAATTCCCCCCGCCCCGCCGAGGCCACCCACAAGACCTGGATGACCTGTGGAAACGCGGAGGGGAAGTGTCCGAAACCCCTGTCGGGCGGAGCAGGGCCGGGGCGTGTGCGACGGCGGTGACCGAAAAGGCGCGGACCCCCGGAACGCGCGGGCTTGGCAGAATCGGCGGCATGTCGACGCGCGAACTCACCATCCTGGGCACCGCCAGCGCCGTGCCCACCAAGCGGCGCGGACACAACGGGTACTTCCTGCGCTGGGACGCCCACGGCATCCTGTTCGACCCCGGGGAGGGCACCCAGCGGCAGATGCGGCACGCGGGCCTGTCCGCACACGACATCACCCGGGTGTGCGTGACCCACTTCCACGGCGACCACAGCCTGGGCCTGCCCGGGGTGGTGCAGCGCATCGCCCGCGACCGCGTCGACCACCCGGTGCGGGTGGCCTATCCGGCGGCCGGACAGCGGTACTGGGAGCACCTGCGGCACGCCACCTCCTTCGTCGACACCGACGTCATCGAGGCCCAGCCCCTCACCGGGGACGAGGCGGCCGCGCCGGGCGAGGACGACCTGACCGTCACCGCGCTGCCGCTGCACCACTCGATCCCCACCTACGGCTACCGGCTGGCCGAACCCGACCGGGTGCACATGCTGGCCGACCGCCTGGCGCAGCGCGGCGTGCACGGCCCCGCGGTGGGCCGGCTCAAGGCCGAGGGGTTCCTCGTCGACGAGTCCGGGCAGCGCCTGGAACTGGCCGACTACAGCACGGTGCGGCGCGGACAGGTGTTCGCGTTCGTGATGGACACCGGCCTGTGCGACAACGCGGTGCGCCTGGCCGAGGGCGCCGACCTGCTGGTGATCGAGGCGACCTTCCTCGACGGCGACGCCGGCCTGGCCGAACGCTACCGGCACCTGACCGCCGGCCAGGCCGGGATGGTCGCCGCCCGCGCCGGCGTGCGCCGCCTGGTGCTCACCCACATCTCCGAACGCTACGACCGCGACGACGACGCCCGGTTCGTGGAGCAGGCCGCCGCCCACTTCGACGGGGAGATCGTCCTGGCCCAGGACCTGACCCGGGTGACGGTGCCGCCGCGCCGGTGAACCGCACCCCGGGGTGCTTGACCGGGCGGGGCGCAGGCCGGTAGACACGGGTGCGGGTCACGGTCCGGTGACGGCAGCCCCGGTTGGCGCGGGGCGTCCCACCGGACCGGGTGCGGCGGTGCCCTGCCGGGTGCCGCGGCCCCTCCTGTCCGGCCCCGCGTCCCACGCCCGTGGCGGTGTCGTGTGTGCGTGGTGTCTGCCCTGTCGCCTCGTCGAAGGAAGTCTCACCGTGGGTCGATTCCCTGTCCGACTGCGCAGACCCGGTCGCGCCGCGGCCACCGTCACCGCCGCTGCGGCCGTGCTCACCGCCACCGCCACCGCGGCGTTCGCGTTCGGTGACCTGGACGGCGGTGAGCAGACCCTCGGCGCGGCCGTGCTGCCCGAGGCGCCGCCCCCGCCGCAGGCCTCGGCGGCCCCCCTGCTGGGAGACGACCGCGACCGGGCCGTGCAGAGCCTGCGGGAGGCCGTGGCCGACGGGGTGCGCACCACGCAGGCCGACGCGGCACCGGCCGCACAGTCCCCCGACCCCGGGGCGGGCGACGCCTCCGGTGAGAGCGGGCAGTGCGAGGCGTCCATGTACGGCGACCCGCAGCCCACCGCCTCGGGGGAGACCTTCGACCCCACGGCGATGACCGCGGCGCACAAGACCCTGCCCTTCGACACCATGGTCGAGGTCACCAACATCGCCAACGGGCAGAGCGTCACGGTGCGCATCAACGACCGCGGCCCCTACATCGAGGGCCGCTGCCTGGACCTGAGCACCGCCGCGTTCTCCGCGATCGCCTCCCCCAGCCAGGGCGTGGTGCAGGTGTCGTGGAGGGTGGTGGGGTGAGCTCGGCACTCCCGAGCGTCCCCGCGGGCTGAGGCTGCTCCCGCTTCGCGCCGGGACACGCCCCCGGCCGCCACGGCGGCGCCCGGGGCACGGTCCGCCCTGACCGCGGGGCGAACCGCCACCCAAGATCACCGGTAAAGGCCGCTTCGGCGCAGGTGTAACAGGAGCGGCGTTCGGTAGACGCCCCGGTGATGCGGCCCGGTCCGCCGGAATCCGCATCCGAGACCGCCACCGAAGAGAAAGGTGATCGTGATGGCGCTTCCCGTGACCCGCCGCCGGGAACGGCTCATTCCCGCCCAGTGGAGCGCGTTCCCCGAGTTCGAGGAGCTCTACGACCGGATGGGACGGCTGCTGGAGACGGCCTTCGGCGAACCCGCGGCCACGCCGATGACGTGGACGCCCCTGGCGGACGTGTCGGAGGACGACACCTCCTACATCGTGGAGGTCGAGGTCCCGGGAATGTCCAAGGACGACATCGACATCCAGGTCAACGGCAACGAAATGATCATCTCCGGCCACATCGAGAAGGAGGAGAAGGAGGGCGTGCGCGCCCACCGGCGCATGCGCCGCTACGGCCAGTTCGAGTACCGCACCCTGCTGCCCGGCGACATCGAAACCGAAGGGGTGCGGGCCAAACTCGACAACGGGGTGCTCACCGTGACGGCACCCAAGAGCGCCGAGGACCAGCCCCGCCGCGTCAGCATCGAGAGCTGACCCCCAGGGGGGAGCCCTGCACCGCCCGCCCCGTGCCGCCCCGTGCGGCACGGGGCCGCTGACAGCGGAACGTGGCAGAATGCCCCGCGAGTTCGTCGAACCCGCGGGGGTGGCCAGTGTTCCGTACCGGATCGGGGTGGGTGTTCTCCCCCACCGATCTCGTGGACGCGATGGAGTGTCAGCACCGCAGCACCCTCAAGCACGCCCTGGCCGCAGGCGTGGACGGCGCCCCCGCCCCCGAAACCCTGGACCCCCTGGTGGCCCGCGGCGGGGAGGCCCACGAACACGCCGAACGGGACCGCCTGGTCGGCCTGTTCGGCGACGGCGTGGTGAGCATCGACAACCCCCGCCCCACCCACGCCGACCTGACCGCCGCGGCCGAAGCCACCCGCGAGGCCATGCACGCCGGGGTCCCCGTCATCTACCAGGGCGTCTTCTACGAGCCGGTGAGTCCGGGAGTGGCCTTCCACGGCCGCGCCGACTTCCTCATCAGCACCGCCGTGGACCCGGCCACCGGCGAGCACCGCGACAGCGGCGGCAAACCCCGCTACGAGCCGTGGGACACCAAACTCGCCCACCACGTCCGCCCCGGAGCGGTCCTGCAGCTGGCCGCCTACGCCGAGGCGCTGGGCCGCACCGGACCGGGCGAACCGGAGTTCATGCACCTGCTCACCGGGGACGGCCGCGTCCACTCCCTGCGGGTGGCCGAGTACCTGCCGCTGCTGCCGCAGGTACGCGACCGCCTGCTGCGCCGACTCACCGACCGGCCCGCACTGCCCCGCCCCCTGTGGGCGCAACCGTGCCCGGCCTGCGACCACTGCGGCTATGCGACCCTGTGCGCGCAGGGCCGCGCCCAGGACCGGCACCTGAGCCTGGTGGCCGGGATCCGCGGCGACCAGATCGCGAAACTCCGCGACGCCGGCATCACCACCATCGACGCGCTGGCGTGCGCCCGCGACGAGGACCGGCCGCCGCTGCTGCCCCGCCACTCCTACACCCGGCTGCGTGAACAGGCCGCCCTGCAGGTCCGCCAGGACGCCACCCGCACCCCCGAGGACCCCACCGGCACCGTCTACGCCACCGTCTACGCCGACGACGGGCTGGCGATGCTGCCCGAACCCTCTCCCGGCGACGTGTTCTTCGACATGGAGGGCTACCCCTACCACGAAGGACGCGGCCTGGAATACCTGTTCGGCGCTTTCACCTGCGACGACGGACGCTTCCACGCGTTCTGGGCGCACGACCGCGCCCAGGAGCGGCAGGCCTTCGAGGCGTTCGTGGACTTCGTGTGCGCCCGCGTCGACGCCGACGCGGGCGCACACGTCTACCACTACGCCTCCTACGAGGCCGACCGGCTCAAGACACTGGCGGCGTCGTTCGGCACCCGCGAGACCCAGGTCGACGAGCTGCTGCGGCAGCGCCGCCTGGTCGACCTGTACACCGTGGTGAAAAAGAGCCTGCGCGTCTCCCAACGCTCCTACTCCATCAAGTCCCTGGAACCCCTCTACCTGGAGCAGGGCCGCTCCGGCGCGGTGGTCACGGCGGCGTCCAGCATCGACGCCTACGCCGCCTACCTCAGCGCACGCGAGGCCGGCGACGGCGCCGAGGCGGAACGGATCCTCGCCGACATCGCCGCCTACAACCGCGACGACTGCGTGTCCACCGCGCGGCTACGCGACTGGTTGGAGAAGCTGCGCGTCGAACACGGCATCAGCGCCCGCCCCGTGGCCTCCGGCATCGTCACGGAAGAGGACGCCGAACGCGCCGCGCAGGCCGCGCGGCGGCGCGCCGAGGCCGAAGAACGCATGCGGGCCCTGACCGGGCCCCTGCTGGCGCAGGTGCCGGCCGAGGAGGCGCAGCGCGACGCCGAACAGCAGGCCAGGGCGCTGCTGGCGGCGCTGGTCGGCTACTACCGGCGGGAGGAGGCGCCGCTGTGGTGGGACTTCTTCCGCCGCCTGGCCGCCCCGGTGGAGGAGCTGGAGGCCGACACCGACTGCCTGGTGCCGTTACGGGTGCACGCCCACGACTGGGTCCAGCCGCAGGGACGGCAGCGCAAGGCCGCACGGCGGGTGGAACTGCGGGCCGACGCCGGCCGACCGCACCCCTTCACCACGGGCGAGCAGGTGCGGCTGCTGTACCCCGGACCTCCCGGACAGGCCGCCGAAACGGTGACGGCCACGGTGGAGCACGCGGGAGCCGACCGGCTGGTCGTGGTGGAGAAGTGCGACGTGGGCGCCGAGGACGACCGCCGCCCCGTGGCGGTGCTGCCCGGCGCCCCGGTGCGGTCCTCACCCAAGGACGAAGCACTGTGGGAACTGGCCGAGCACGCCGTGCGGGCCCTGCCCGAATCCGCCCGCTCGGCCGGACTGGACGTCCTGCGCCGCACCCCGCCCCGGCTGCGCGGCGGCGCCCCCCTGCCCGACCCGCGCGACTTCGGCGGGGACGTGGTGGCCGCGGTGATCGCCGCCGTCGACGCGCTGGACGGCTCCTACCTGGCCGTGCAGGGGCCGCCGGGGGCGGGCAAGACCTACCTGGCCGCCCGGCTGATCACCCACCTGGTCGCCTCCGGCAGAAGCGTGGGCGTCTGCTCCACCAGCCACAAAGCCATCGAGAACGTCATGGCCGCGGCCGTGCGCGCCGCCGAGGAGAACGGCACGGTGCTGGCGTGCGCCAAACGCCCCGCCGACAAACCCGACCCCGACCTGCCCTGGCAGCAGCCCCGCCAGGTCCGCGACCTGGTGCGCTGGTGCACCGAGCAGGACGGCGGCTTCCTGGTGGGCGGCACCGCGTGGAACTTCGCCAACCCCGGCATGCGCGAGGTCGCGCTGGACGTGCTCATCATCGACGAGGCCGGCCAGTTCGCGCTCGCCGACACCCTGGCGGTGTCCACCGCCGCCCGCGACCTGGTGCTGCTGGGCGACCCCCAGCAGCTGCCGCAGGTGGTGCAGGGCACCCACGGTGAGGGCGCGGACCGCTCCGCACTGGAGCACCTGGTGGGCGACACCGAGATCATCGACGCCTCCCGCGGCTACTTCCTGGACCAGAGCCGCCGCATGCACCCGCGGGTGTGCGAACCGGTGTCGCACCTGGCCTACCGGGGACGGCTGCACGCCCACCCCACGGCGGCACTGCGCGGCCTCGCGGGAGTGGAGGCGGGCCTGTACCGCTGCGTCGTGGAGCACACCGGACGCAGCACGCACAGCCCCGAAGAGGTCACGGCGGTGGTGGAGCTGGCCGCACGCCTGGTGGGGACGCGGTTCCGCGAACCCGGAGCCGAACCGCGGCCGCTCACCGGCGCCGACATCCTGGTGGTGGCGCCGTTCAACCTGCAGGTGCGGGCGCTGCGCGCGGCCCTGGCCGAGGCCGGACTGGACGCGGTACGGGTCGGCACGGTCGACCGGTTCCAGGGCCAGGAAGCACCGGTGGTGCTGTGCTCGATGACGGTGTCGGGGGCCGCCGAGGCCGCCCGCGGCCTGGACTTCGTGCTGTCCCGCAACCGGCTCAACGTGGCCCTGTCGCGCGCCCAGGTGCTGGCCGCGCTCGTGTACTCGCCGTCGCTGCTGCACGCGACCCCCCGGTCGGTGAGCGAACTGCGGGTCCTGGCGGGGTTCGCGGAGCTGTGCTCGCGGGCCCGCGACTGGAACCCCTGACAGCGGCACCGGGCGCCCCCGCCGCAGCATCCGGCGGGAGCACCCGGCAAGAGGGGTCAGCGCAGCCGGGCCTCGATGGCCTCGATGATGCGCGGCCGCAGCTCCGAGGCGCGGATGACGGCGTCCACGGAGCCGACCTCCACCGCGCGCCGGATGTCGTGGACGCGGTCGAACTCGGCGGCGACCTCACCGAGCTTCTCCGCGCGCACCGCGGAGCGCAGCTCCTCCAGTTCCGCGGTCAGCGCGGCACGGTCGGTGCCGGAGGCGGCCGCGACACGGGCCTGCAGCTCCCGCACGCGTTCGTCGGCCGCGACACGGGCGTTGACCTCACCGGAGAACACCACCGCGGCGGCGGGGGCGCCGCCCAGCACCGACGCGAAGGAGCCCTCCACCGCCAGCACGGTCATGTTCGGGTTCAGCGCCTTGGAGAACACCACGAACGCGCCGCCGTGGTACCGCGAGATCACGCAGAACACGATGGGACCGCGGAAGTTCACGATCGCGCGGCCGATCTCGGCCCCGTACTCCAACTGCAGTTTGCGCATCGACTCCGGGGAGCCGTCGAACCCCGACAGGTTCGCCAACACCACCAGCGGACGGTTGCCGCTGGCCGCGTTGATGGCCCGGGCCGCCTTCTTCGACGACTGCGGGAACAGCGTGCCCGCCGTGTAGGTGTCGGGGCCGTCGGTGGGCGGGAAGCCGCGCCGCGGCACCGCACGCGACTCGATGCCGAGCAGGCACACCGGGATGCCGCCCAGGTGGGCGTCCTGCACCACCGCGGTGTCGGCGTCGGCCATGCCCGCCCAGCGTTCCAGCACGGGGTGGTCCTGGTCGGAGACCGCCCGCATCACGGTGCGGATGTCGAACGGCTTCTTGCGGTCCGGGTTGGCCTCGGCGGAGAAGATCTCGCCGACGGTGGTGAAGTCGCTGCCCTCCACGGTGTGCGGGAAGTCGCAGATGTCCCGGTCGACGGGGTCGGTGGTCTCGGCCCGCCGCGGCCGCTCCTCACCCGGCACCACATAGGTGTGGGCGTAGTGCGCCATCAGCACGTCGCGGGCGGCCACCAGGTTCGGAGCCCAGTACTGGGCCTGCCCGTTGGGGCCCATCACCCGGTCGTATCCGCCGATGCCGAAGTTGTCCTCGGCGGAGACGCCGCCGGAGAAGTCCAGCGACTGCTTGCCGGTCAGCACCATCGCCGAGTCCGGGGTCATCACCAGGATGCCCTTGGTGTGCATGAGCATCGTCGCCTCGGCGTTCCAGTACGGCTGCGCGCCGACGTTGATGCCCGCGACCACGATGTTGATCTCGCCGCCGTCCTGGGTGAACTCGACGATCCGCTTGAGGGCCGCGGCCACCCAGTCCATGTTCTCGGTCCCCGACTCCATGGAGATGCGGGCCCCGGAGGACAGCGCGTACCACTCCAGCGGCACCCGCATCCGCTCGGCCAGGTCCAGGGCCGCGATCACGCGGCGGCACTCCGGTTCCGCCAGCGCGCCCAGCGACTTGGTCGGGTCGCCGAGCAGCACCACCCGGGTGATGCCCTGTGGGTGCAGCGGGGTGGGGGTGGTGACGACCCCGGCGACGATGCCCGCGGTGTTGCGGCCCTTGGGCCGGTCCACCGGCACCAGCGCGTGGTCCTCGTCCAGGTCGTACTCGACGAAGTCGCCGAGCAGGCCGGTCAGCTCGTAGGGGTAGACCGTGTTGCGGCTGCTGGCGCGCAGCACCTTCTGCCGGTAGTCGTCGACCGGTTCGACCGGGTCGGTCGGCGGCTCGCCCACGGTCAGCTCCACGCCGCCGGCTGCGTCGAAGGAGATCCGCACGGCGACCCTGGACAGCTCACCGGTGGCGGGGTCGCGCTGGCGTGCGAGGAACAGGATCTCCTCCAGGCCGGCGCCCGTGGCGGTGGGCAGCACGCGCTGGGCGAGCGTCTCCAGTTCCGCGCGGGTCAGCTCGCTGGGCGGCCAGACGTAGAGCGTGATCCGGTTGGTGGCGAAACGCTTCTTCGACGGCCGCAGCGCCTGGACGCGGCGGATCGAGTCGAGGCAGGCGGCGAGGGTGTCCTCGGCCGTGGGCAGCGCGACCAGCCTGCCGTCGTGGTCGCGCAGTTCGGTCAGGTCGCGCACCTGGGCGAACGCGACGAGGCGCTCGTCGGAGGGGTTGTCCCGCGCCACGCACCGGAACAGGTAGACCTCCTCGTCGGAGGACGGCAGCCGGGTCAGGTCGAACTTGTGCAGCCGGTCCAGCTGCATCCGCTGGGCGATGTGCGGGTGCAGGCCGCGGATCAGCCGGTCCTCGGCCATCCCGGTGCCGGACGGGCGGAAGGTGAAGTGGTGGTGCATCACCGCGCCGTCACGGCCGGCGACGGTGGCGGTGATCCTGCGGACCTGCTCGGGCAGCGGGTGGGCGTTGACGGCCTCGTGCAGCGCGGCCGCCATCGCGTCGAAGTCCTGCGGCTGGCCCGGCCAGGCGAGGTAGAGGTCGGCCTCGACGGCGTCGCTTCCGCCCGCGAGACCGACGAGTCCGCGCAGGGCGCCGTCCAGCTCCTCGAAACGCACCGCGGTGGAGACCACACAGGAGTCGGCGCGGTCGGCGACCACGAACACGCACCCCTCGACCCGGTGGGTGCGCACGCCGGTGAGGGCCCGGTTGCCGTAGTAGCGGCGGGTCAGCACCTCCAGCATGACCGAGTTGTCCCGGTCGTGGCGGACCAGCCGCTGGCCGAGCAGCCGCACCAGCGGCTCGGTGCTGCGCACCATCTCGGCGATGCGCTCGGCACGGTCGGGGGAGTCGGGGTGGGCGTCCAGGTGGCGCAGGTGCCTGCGGACGTCGGCGTAGACGCGGGCGCGGTTGCGGCGCAGCAGCGGCTGGCCGAACCAGGCGAACACCACGCCGCGCGCGAGGTCGGCGACCGCGGGGAAGCGGACCTGGGTGGCGGCCACCAGCCGCTCCAGGGCCAGTCCGACGGGTTCGCGCAGGGCCGCCTCCGGCGGGGGCTCCCGCAGCCACGCGCGCAGCAGCGCCGTGACGACCGCGACGTCGGCGGAGGCGCGCTGCTGGGCCAGGAAGATCCGGAACACCGCGGCCTCAAGGTCGGGGGAGCGCTCCAGGTCGGTGACCCCGTAGTGGCCCAGCGCCCGGGCGAGCTTGTCCCGGAACGCCTCGGGCAGCCCGGCCCGCTCGGTGTCGAGGCTCTGCAGGTAGGTGTGGAAGTACTCGCGGGCACTGTGCACGTGGCTGCCGTCGACCTCCTCGCCGGCCGGCCGGTTGCGGCTCAGCTCGGCGAGGTCGGCGAACACGGTGAGCAGTTCCAGCTCCTCGGCCAGCGGCCGGTGGCCCTCGGCGATGGCCGCCTGGCGTGCGGCCAGGTAGTCGTCGAGCACCCGGCGTTCGTCGTGCGGGTCGACGTCGAAACCCATCAGCAGGCTGCGCAGGTCCTCCTGGCCGCGGCGGGCGCGGGCCAGGGCCGGGACCGTCTCGGGAGCGGCGGGCAGGTCCAGTTCGACGGTCCGCGTCTGCGCGGTGTCCTCGGCCTCGGCGTCGCCCAGCGGCTCCAGACGCAGCAGCGGAGCACCGGCCTCCACCTGGGAGCCCACCGACACGAGGCACTCCTTGAGCCGGGCCCGAAACGGTGCGCGCAGCACCGTCTCCATCTTCATGCTCTCCAGCACCAGCACCGGCGCCCCCGCCTCGACCTCCGCGTCGGCCGCCAGCGGCGTGGCGACGACCAGGGCGGGCGTGGGGGAACGCAGCACGCCGCCCTCGTCGCGGCTGACGCGGTGGGTGACACCGTCCACCTCGACCAGGTAGACCGGTCCGTGGGTGCCGGTGAGCAGGCGGTAGCCCACACCGTTGACGGTGATGCGCCCGGTGTGCCGGTCGAAGCGGTCGAGTTCGACGTCGGCGGTGCCGACGGTGTCGCCCGCCTCGATACCGACCCGGAACCGGTGGGCGCCCACGCGCGCCACGCGCACCCGGTAGCCGACACCGCGCAGTTTGAGGTCCAGCGGCCGGCCGCTTTCGTGCTGCACCTGCGGGCGGCCGCCGGAGGCCGTCGACAGCAGCCGCTGCCGCTCGACGCGCTCCTCCTCCTCGTAGGCCTCGATGGCGGCGGCGGCCAGCGCGACGGCGGAGTGCCGCTGGGAGACGAGACGGCCCTCGCCGCGGACGCGGTCGATCCAGCCGGTGTCGGCGGTGGCGTCGATCACCTCGGGCTGGTCGAGCAGGTCGAGCACGAAACTCTTGTTGGTCGCGCCGCCCTCGATGACCACGGTGGTCTGCGCCAGTGCCCGACGCAGCCGCCCCAGCGCCTCCTCGCGGTCGCGGCCGTGCGCGATGATCTTCGCGATCATCGAGTCGAAGTCGGCGGGGATGACGTCGCCCTCACTGACCCCGGTGTCCACCCGCACCCCCGGCCCAGCGGGCAGGTCCAGCCGCACGATCCGCCCCGGGGAGGGCGCGAAGTCGCGGTCGGGGTCCTCGGCGTTGAGCCGGGCCTCCACGGCGTGCCCGCGCTCCAGGGGCGGCTCGCCTTCGAGCTTGCCGCCGGAGGCCACCCACAGCTGCGCCTTGACCAGGTCGAAGCCCGTGGTGGCCTCGGTGATGGGGTGTTCGACCTGCAGGCGGGTGTTGACCTCCAGGAACGCGAACAGCTCGTCGGCGGGGCGGTAGAGGAACTCGACGGTGGCCGCGCCCCGGTAGCCGACCGCGACGGCCAGCCGTTCGGCCGACGCCTTGAGCTCGGCCGCCTGCACGGGGGTGAGCACCGGCGAGGCCGACTCCTCGATGACCTTCTGGTTGCGGCGCTGCACCGAGCAGTCGCGGACCCCCAGCGCCCAGGCGGTGCCCTGGCCGTCGGCGATCACCTGCACCTCGACGTGCCGGGCCCCGGTGACCAGGCTTTCCAGGAACACCACGCCGCTGCCGAACGCCCGCTCGGCCTCCTGCCTGGTGCGCTCGTAGGCGTCGGCGAGTTCGGCCTCGTCGTTGATCACGCGGATGCCGCGTCCGCCGCCGCCCGCGGCCGCCTTCAGCATCAGCGGGTAGCCGATCTCGGCAGCCGCCGCCAGGGCGGCGTCCAGGGTGTCGACCGGGCCGCGGCTCCACGGCGCGACCGGTACACCGACCTGTTCGGCGATCAGCTTCGCACCGATCTTGTCGCCGAGTTGACGCATGGCCTCGGGACCGGGGCCGACGAAGGTGACGCCGATCCTCTCGCACAGTTCCGCGAACGCCGGGTCCTCGGCGACGAAGCCCCAGCCGACCCACGCGGCGTCGGCGCCGGTCTGCACCAGCGCACGCTCCAGCACCGCCAGGTCGAGGTAGGGGCGGGCGGAGGCGGGGCCGAGGTCGTAGGCGATGTCGGCTTCGCGGACGAAGGCCGCCGTGCGGTCGACATCGGTGTACAGGGCGACGGTCTCGATCCGTGTGCCGGTCTCCGCGGCGATGTCCCGTACGGCGTGGATGAGCCGCATGGCGGCCTCACCACGGTTGACGATGGCGATGCGCTTGAACACCCGACCGAGCCCTTCTGTAGATCAGTGGAACAACGGTGTACGTGCCGCGGCACACCGACCGCGGCAGTGTTCCACCTTTCCGTATACAGGGTGGCGGTGCCATGTCGTGGACAGCCCACGCTACCCGCCCCCATTTTGTGGGAAACAACTAAAAAACCCGCCGCGGCGGACGGCGCGCGGCGGGCTCGGCCGCAGGACACGGGGGTTTTAGAGCGGGTGGACGCCGTCCACCAGCCAGGCCCCGCCGACGTTGGCGACGGTGAGGCTGGGGGAGGCGTCCCCGGCCTCGCCGGTGTAGGTCAGGTGCACGGTGGCGGTCTCGCCGTCCTCGGCCATCTCCACCCGGTCCACCTGGGCGGTGGTGTCGGGGGAGGCGAGGGTCTCACCGAAGGCCACGGCGCAGTCGGCGCCGTCCTCGGCGGTGCCGACCAGTTCCTGGCGGGCCTGCTCGGTCAGGGTGAAGCAGCCGACCTGGCCGTCCCCGGTGCGCACCGCCTCGATGTAGGTCTGCGCGGCCGAACGCGCCCCCTCCTCGGCCTCCCCCTCCAGCACGGGGTCCTCCAGGGGGTTGACCGAGGCGGTGGGACTGGTCTGCGCCGCCTCGGGCTCCTCGGGGGCCTGGTCCGAGCCGCATCCGGTGGCGAGGGCGAGCGCGGCCAGGCACCCGGCCGCGAAAGTGAGATGTCGCATGGCGACCGTCCTTCGTCGTGTGGGGATTGCCCCGGGGCCGTCCCGGGGTGTCCACTTCCTATCGCACCACGCCACCGGCCGAAACCCCGGGGTGACGGAAAGCGGCCGTCGGGGCAACGGCCGCGCCGGCGCCCGGGCCGCACAGACGACGGCACCGCCCGCGAAGCCGTCGGCACCGGCCGGGCTCCTCCGCGGCACGGTCACGGCGACTCCGCACAGCCTCTAGGGTGACGGTTCGGGCGGTACCGCCCGAACCCAGCGGCCGGAGGACCCATGTCACCCAAGAAGAGGAAGACCCGCCGACCCCGACCCGCACGGCGCACCGAGCCCGTCTCCGGGGTGAAGGTCAGCCGTACGCCCGTGGTGGTGGAGGAGCCGCCGCCGCGCTGGCCGATGCTGGTGTGGGGCACGCTGGTGGTGGTGTGGGTACTGGGGACGCTGGCGGCCTTCATGCGGGTGCTGGCCTCGGCCGGGGTGATGCCCGAGGACGTCACCGACGAGGTACGCAGCCACGGCGCCTGGGCGCTGCTGTGGATGCTGGTGTTCGCGCTGGGCACGCCGCTGGTGGGCGTGGTGTGGGCGGCACTGCTGCGCCGCCGGGTCGCCGCGGCCCTGTTCGGCTGCGCGCTGCTGGGCTCGGCCGCCGTCCTGTGGCTGTTCGCCCCGCCCGCCGAGGTGTGGGCGGCGCTGCGCGTGGGCCTGGCACTGTGAGGGTCGGTGGCGGGCCGCACCGCCGGTGGTCCCTGCGTCACCGGGGCGGCTCACCGGATGTCACCGGATCTTGAGCCAAGATGGAGAGCAGGAACAACGGGATGCGGACCGGTGCGCCGCGGTCCGTGGAAGCCGCCCGTCGCGCATCCCACCGCACGCGGGTGGCTGGTGCCACCGTGATCCGATTGGGGCTGTGAGCGTACCGTGCCCGAAATGTGGAAAAATGCCCAGGTGATCGATGCTTTTCGTGCCGCCTTCCAGGAGTTGATCGACGCCTCCCTCCTGGGCGACCCGCAGCGTTTCGGCCCTGCGGTGGGCCGGGTCTACGAGCTCGCCTCCCACGTTCCGGTCTCCGAACGGGAGATCGCCCTGGAGGCGCTGGGGCCGATCTTCTCCGGACACCACGCCGGTCCGGGAATCGAGGCCGACCTGACCGTCGTCGCCGGCGCCCTGGTGGAGATGGGCACCCAGCCGGGCACCACCGGCATCGAGGTGCTGCGCCTGCTGCGTGAGACCGGCCGGGCCGCGGGCATGTTCCTGCACGCCTGGGACAAGGTCGGCGACGGCCCACCCCCCGACCCCGACCAGGTCACCGCCGCCGACGAGACCAGGGTCGCCACGGTCCTGGGCGACTCCGCGCCGGTGGCGACCCTGTGCTGGTGGACCGCGCGCCGCTACGGCCTGTCCGCCAAGACCATGCTGAGTTCGGCGCAGGTGCGCGCGACCGTGCGCGAGGACACCGAGATGCACGGCGACCTGCTGGCCATCGCCGCCCAACTCTCCGCGCACCTGGCCGAGTTCGGCGAGGTGGCCGCCCTGCTGCGGATGGACGAGGTCTCCTCGGCCCTGGTGCTGGACCGCTCCTCCCGCCGCGGGTTCCGGGTGCGTTTCGAGGGTATCGCCGACAACTTCCAACTGCACACCCTGCTGGCCGACGCCCTGATCGGCGAAGAGGGGCAGGGCCTGGCCGGGCAGCGCCCCGACCCGCGGTGGGTGGCGGCCTTCCGCAACTCCGACCCCGACCCGCAGGCCAAGATCGTCCACGGCTGGTGGAACCTGGTGGGCGCGGACGGCACCTGGGTGTGGAACGAGGGGGTGCCCTCCGACATCCCGCTGCTGCAGGGGGAGCGCGTCCTGATCCTGGAGGAGCAGACCTACCCGCGCTCCTGGAACGCCGGACGCATCTACCCGCTGGTCGAGGGATCCCTGTGGGTGGTGGAGGAGCTGCCGGCCGAGCAGGCCGAGTACTGGTGGTCCCTGGTGGAGCCCGAGGACGCCGCGCCCGCCCTGCCCGCCGCGGACACCGCGGACGACAGCGGCGAGCCGTCGGCGGCCGCATCGTGGTGGGAGGAGCCCTCCGCGCCGGCCCCGGACCAGCCCGAGGCCCCACCGGCTCCCACAGCGCAGGAACCGGCCCAGTGGTGGGAGGAGTCCGAGGCGCACACCCGGACCCCGCAGCCGCACGGCGGCGACACCGCGGAAGCGGCGGGCGAAGCCCCGGCCCCCTGGTGGGAGGAGCCCGCCGGATCCGCGCCCGAGCCGGTTCCCGCGGCGCCGGACGAGGCGGCCCCCGCCACCGCCGAGCCCGAGCCGGCGGTCGGCGACGCCGAGGCACCGGGGGCACCCGAGCCGCCCGCGGCAGCGGAACCGCTGTCCAGGACCGAGGTGATTCCCGTCCTCACCGAGGAGATGCTGGCCGCCTACGACGAGGCCCGCCGCGACGGCACCCCCGAGGACGAGGAGGAAGCCGAGCCCCGACGCGACGCCCCCGGCTCCACCCTGCTGCCGCCGCTGCCCCCGGGAGTGTCCGACAGCTCCGGCTGGGGGCCCAGCTGGCGGTGATGCGCCACCGGTTCGTTTCTCACCCCGGTTTCCGGGGTGGGAAACGAACCGGTGCGTGACGGGAGAACCGTCGAAACCCCCAGCCCTAATCCTCTTCGTCCTCCTCCATCAGCTCCGAAAAACTGCTCTCGCCTTCGGAGTCGAGGGCGTGCGCCCCGCGGGGACGGTAACTGCGCCACCGGGAGGGGAAGAACAGCGGAACGAGCAGCGCCAGCGCCAACGGCAACAGCAGTCCCGTCTCCATCAGGACGAGCGTCCCCTCCCAGCCGGGAATCCGGACGCTGCCCAGCACCGGAAGGCCCACCGTGTCGGGAACACGGTCGGCCCACGCAGGACGCAGCAGGTGGACAACGGTCAGCCCCGCCAGGAGCAGGCCCGCCATGCCGGGAATCAGCGGAGTCAGTTTGGGCGGCACCAGGATCAGCGCGACCAGCAGCGCGAGTGCGGCCAGCACGGCGAGCGTGAGGAGTTCGCCCGCGCCGAGAAAACCGCGGCTGGACTCGGACAGGGCGGCGGCCCGCGGTGCGACCCACCCGCTCGCCAACAGGAGGGCGGGACCCAGCAGCAGCCCGAAGACAAAACCAAAGAAATGTCGCACGGGGGATGACTCCTCTCAAAAATCACGAGCACCCTACCGACAAATCACCCCCGGTGGACCGTCCGAGCACGCCGTGATTTCCGCGTGATACCCACTTCTTCGGCAATGCCCGGGTTTTTCCGCCATGTCGACCGGCCCGTGACCGACGCCGCGTCCCCGCCACGTACGACGCCCTAGGCTGGAATCATGGACGTTCCGCACGCCGCCGAGTCCGGCAACGTCGACCCCGACGTCGTCGAACTGGCCACCAAGATCTTCGCCATGGCCCGCGCCGGCGACACCGCCTCCCTGGACGCCTACCTGAGCGCAGGCGTGCCCGCCAACCTCACCAACGACAGCGGCGACACCCTGGTCATGCTGGCCGCCTACCACGGCCACGCCGAGACCGTGGCCTGCCTGTGCCGCCACGGCGCCGACGTCAACCGCCTCAACGACCGGGGCCAGTCACCCCTGGCGGGAGCGGTGTTCAAGGGCGAGGACGCCGTCGTGCGGACCCTGCTCGACCACGGCGCCGACCCCGACCTGGGCCGGCCCTCGGCCACCGAGGCCGCCCGCCTGTTCGCCAAGGAGCACTACCTCGAACTGTTCGAACGCGAATGAGCCACCACCCCCCGTTCCTCAGCGGTCCCCCCACCGGCCCCGTCCCCGTCCCACCGCCGCTCCCCGTCCACGCCGACGGGCACGCCGCCCACCCGGTGTGGCGCAACGAACTGGGCGGGCTCACCTTCCGCATCGACCACCCCGACAGGCCCCGCTTCGCCAAGTGGGCGCCCGCCGGCAGCGGACTGGACCTGGCCGCCGAAGCCCGACGGCTGGCCTGGGCCGCGGCCTTCACCCCCGTGCCCCGGGTCCTGGACCACGGCGCCGACGCCACCGGCACGTGGCTGCTGACCGCCGCCCTGGACGGCACCAGCGCCGTCGCCCCCCGCTGGAGAGCCGAACCGGCCGTCGCCGTGCGCGCCATCGGCGAGGGCCTGCGCGCCCTGCACGAGGCGCTGCCCGTCTCCGAGTGCCCCTTCGACTGGACCGTGCCCCGGCGCCTGGCGCGGGCCCGCGCCCGCACCCTGCTCGACCAGGCCCCGCCCGTCGACCGGCCCGTGGTCTGCCACGGCGACCCGTGCGCCCCCACCACCCTCATCGGCGACGACGGCCGCTGGAGCGGCCACGTCGACCTGGGCGCCCTCGGCGTCGCCGACCGGTGGGCCGACCTCGCCGTGGCCGCCTGGAGCACCGAGTGGAACTACGGCCCAGGCTGGCAGGAAGCACTCATCGACGCCTACGGCCTCACCCCCGACCCCGAGCGCCTCGCCTACTACCGCGCCCTGTGGGACGCCACCTGAGACCCGCCCGACCGTGCCAGCCAGGACACGCCCCGGGGCGTCCGGACCCGGCGGACGCGCCCAACAACTGCTCTGCCCCCGGCGAATCCGACACCGTGCGCGGCATGGCACAGCCACGGCGGCGCGGGGAAACCGCACCCCCGGAGGACGCGGCCGCCTCCCGCCCCGCACCACTGCACCCCCGGCATCCCCCACCACCCCGCGGACACCGCCTCGCGGAGAGTCCCGCCGCCCGGCTGCCCCGCCCCGCGACAGACCAGCCGGGGTGAGGGGAGAGACCGCCGCGCGGCGGGCAGGATGGTTCACACACCCTGTCCCAGGAAGAGCCCCAGTGAACAATTCACCCCACCCCGACCCGGTCTTCGACCCCGACCTGCCCGAAGACGTGCGCGCACTGCTGCGCTCGGCCCACGACGAGCCCCGCCCCGACAACACGCCGCGCCGTCCCCGCCTGGTGCCGCGCCCCCTGGCCGAACACCCCGTGGCCGCCACCCTGGCCACCGTGCTCGTCCTGCTGGTAGGCCTGCGCCTGATGGCCCGCGTGTTCGTATTCGTCGCCGCCGTCGCACTGGTGGTGGCCGCGGTGGTGCTGCTCGTCAACGCCCTGGCCCCGCGCCGCGACCCGCACCGGGCAGCCCGCCGCGCCCTGCAGCAGCACCGCGACCGCTGCGTCACCGCCGCCGACCTCGACCCCGAGGCGGCCGCGCTGCTGGCCCGCGCCCAACGGGCGGCAGCCGCGATCGACAACGCCCAGGTGGTACGCGACGACGTCATCGACACCGCCCTGACCACCGCGGTGCTGCCCCGCCAACTGTGGGAGACCGCCACCGCGCTGCGCCGCATCACCGAACTGCGGTCCCGCCCCACCCCCGAAGACAGCGGCGACACCGAGATCACCGCCCTGCTCGCCGACCGCGACCGCGCGCTGCGGACCGTGCAGCGGTCGGTGGAGGCCCGCGTCAACGCGTTGGAGGACTACGCCGACCGCGTCGCCGAGGCCGACCGCGCCTGGCAGCGCGTGGCGACCCTGCGCCGCCTCATCGCCGAACAGGAGGAGCTGCGCGACCTGCTGGCCGCCACCGCCGCCGACGAGACCGCGGTACGGGAACTGGCCGACCTCACCGAACGCGCCGAAGCCGCCGAGGCGCACCTGCGCACGGCGGCGAGCCAGGCCGCCGAGGCCGCCTCCCGCCTGTCCGGCACCGACTGACCCGTCATGCCCACCGTGCGGGACGGCCGTGCTCCAGGTAGTGGACACCGTCGGTCCGACCGTCCACACACGCCCCGATCCGGCGGGCCTGGGGCTCGGGCAGGTACTCGCCGATCCGGTCGGGTTCCACCAGGTGCGCGGCGCTGAGCTCCTCGGGGGGCAGCCGCACCGCCTCGAACTGCCCCGGCGCCAGACGCCCCCCGAACACGAACACGGTGGCCGGACGCCGGTCCGGGCTGGCCTGCGCGGGCAACCAGTCCACACACACCAGCCCGCTCAACCGGGGGGTGAACCCGAGCTCCTCGGCGCACTCGCGCAGACACGCCCCCAACGGCGACTCACCCATCTCGATCACCCCGCCCGGCAGCCCCCAGCCGGGCCGGTAGGTGGGCTTGACCAGCAGCACACGTCCCACGTCGTCGCGCAGCAGCGCACTGGCGGCGCCCCGGGTGCGCGGCAGGCTCTCGAAGAACTCCAACTCGCTGTCGGCCATGCCCAGCACCCTAGCCACCGCCACGGCCGCGGGGCAGGGCCCCGAACAGACCCGAACACCCCGGCACAGCCCGAGAAGGACACCCCACCCGGACACGCCCGGCCCACAACGCGGCCGAAGGCCACGGGCGCGCAGGCCCCCGGCCGTCCCAGCGACCGGCCACCACGGCCCGCCGCGGTCCGGTCAGTCGCGGGTACGGCCGTGCTCGCGGTCGTAGCGCCGCTTGAAGTCGGCGCGCAGCCGCGCCGACTCCGCCGGGTCGTCGCGGTGCAGCGCGTCGTACTCCTCCACCGGAATGGAGTGCCGGGCGTAGTGGTCGTAGTCGAGGTCTCCGGGCCGCAGCACCGCCGCCCCGCAGCCCACAGCGGGCTCGTCCAGGTCGGCGTAGCTGACCGGGACGCACAGACTTCCGTCCGGGTAGCGGACCGCGAGGACACGATTCACGCCATCACCCCATAGTTGCGTTGGAAGTACTCCACCACAGCGTAGGCGAGGTCCACCTGCCCGCCCAGCATGTTCACCAGCACCTGCTCCTTGCGGGCCAGAGTGATGGCGAAGCACTCCGCCCACCACTCGTGGCGGCGGTGCCAGTACTCCTCCACCAGGTACGGCAGGCACGCCTCGTGCAGGTCCCGCCACTGGCGGGTCTCCGACATCATGCGGTCGGCCAGGTCCAGCACGTGCCCGATCTCGTGGAACACCAGCGACACCGAGGTGTGGGGGTTGCTGCCCAGCACCAGGAAACCGAAACGGTAGATCCCGGCGAGCCGGTCGAAGGTGGGGGCGTGCGGGTCGTCGGGGTCGGTGGAGACCCCACGCAGGTGGTTGAAGCAGTTCAGGTCGGCGACCGACCCCTCACCGATGTAGATGCCGTTGACCTCCTCGATGACGCGGTCGACGATGGGGAAGGGGAGACTGGCCAGCGCTTCGATGTGGTCCAGGACACGGGGCGAGGGGATGGTTCCGGCGGGCCAACGGCGGTGCAGCACCGTCTCCAGCCGACCCAGGTGCCGCCGCCCGTCATCGGGGAGCGGGCGCACCCCCTGGGGGTGCGGGCCGCATTCCAGGCTTTCGTTCACGAGTAAGCAACATAGAACGTGTCCGGACCGGCGGAGGACACCGGGAGCGGCGTGGCGCACCTCCACCCCTGTTCAACCGGGTTCCGGCACGCCAGGTGAGGTCCGCCTCACCGCTCGGAGCCGCCCTCCTCCTCCCGGACGGCGGAGCGGCCCGCCACCGCGTCGGCCGCGTCGATCACCAGCCGGGTGAAGATCTCCGACTGGTCCAGGTTCACCATGTGGCCCGCGCGCGGCACCACCAGCAGACGCCCGTCCACGCACGCCTCCAGAAACAGCCTCTCGTGGATGCGAAAGTGGTCCCGGGCCCCGTTGACCAGCCACACCGTTCCCGGATAGGCGGACAGCAGCGACAGCACGTCCAGGTCGGTGATCTCCTCGATCACCGCACGCCCCACCTCCATGGCCAGCCCGCCGTCCAGGACCGCCTCGGCCCCCTCGGCGGGCAGCGTCAGCCGGTGGAAGCGCTCGTTGACCGACTGACCCCGGTCCGGCAACCGGTCCAGCAGCGCCGTGGGGATCCGGTACATGTTCGCCCACCCGTGCACCGGACGCGCCGAACAGCCCGCCGCCACCAGGCCCGCCACCCGCCGCGGATAGGCCGCGGCCGCGGCGATCGAGACGAACCCGCCCAGACTCAACCCCACCACCAGTGCGGGAGCGCCCACCGAGTCCACCGCGTCACGCACCGTCTCCACCGCACGCCCCAGGGTGAACGGCTCACCCCGCCGGGACCCGTGGCCGGGCAGGTCCACGGCCACCACGGTGCGCCCCTGCTCCTCCAGGGCGGCCACCTGCGGCCGCCACATGGTCCTCGACGTCCGCAGGCCGTGCACCAGCACGATCGGCACGCGCATCAGGCCGCCTCCCAACCCCGACCAAACCGTCACCGGAGCCCATTCTTCCCGCCCCGGCCCGGACGACGCGGACTAGTCGCTGTAGACCACGGTGACCGGCGCGTGGTCGGACCACCGCTGGTCGTGGGAGGACGCCCGCTCCACCCACGCCTGCTCGGCGCGCTCCGCCAGCGCCGGAGTGGCCACGTGCAGGTCGATACGCCAGCCCGCGTCGTTGTCGAAGGCCCGGCCCCGGTAGGACCACCACGTGTAGGGCCCCTCCTGGTCGGGGTGCAGGGACCGCACCACGTCGACGTACCCGGCCTCGTCGTAGACCCGCGACAGCCACTCCCGCTCCTCCGGCAGGAAACCCGAGTTCCTGCGGTTGCCCCGCCAGTTCTTCAGGTCGGCCTCCCGGTGCGCGATGTTCCAGTCGCCGCACACCACCAGGTCGCGGCCCTGCGCCTCCACCTCGGCACGGCGGCGCACCAGATAGGGCAGGAACTCCGCCATGAACCGCTCCTTCTCCTCCTGCAGCGGCGTGTCCACCTGGCCGGAGGGCAGGTACAGGCTGGCCACGCTCACCGGCCCGAAGTCGGCCTCCACGTAGCGGCCCGAGTCCGCGAACTCCGCGGAGCCGAAACCGGTCCGCACGGCGTCGGGAGCAGTGCGCGAGTACAGCGCCACCCCGGAGCGGCCCTTGGCCGAGGAAGGTTCCAGCACCACGTGCCACCCGTCGGGCCGGGCCACCTCGGCGGGCAGCTGCGACAGCTCCGCGCGGGTCTCCTGCAGGCACACCACCTCGGCTTTGGTGCCGGCCAGCCACTCCACGAACCCCTTGCGGGCGGCGGCGCGCAGCCCGTTCACGTTGACCGTCGAAATGATCAAGAAAACCTCATCACTGGTCGATACTGGTCGATCGAATCGGAGCCCCGGGCACGGCGGCGCACCGGGCTCCCGGCCGTCCCGCAGCACCCCTCCCACACCTACACCCGCCCGGTTGCTTCACTTCAGCGTGGCCTCGCAGCGGCGTTGGATCCGGCGGAGCAGTTCGCGGTTGGTGTCCAGGTCCTTGGCGACCCGGTCCTGCAGGACGCCGTTCTCGCGTGCTTCCCCCAGCGCTCTGCCGAACTCCAGGCGTGCGCGCAGGGCCTCAGCTTCGGCTTCCTCCATGCGTCGCATCAGTCCGGCGAGGCGGCCGTCTCGGGGAGCTCGGGGAGGAGGGGCCGGGCTTCGTCTCGACCTCATGCGCTCATCTTCGCACGGGCATGCCACCGCCTCCTGCTCGCGCGACGGCCGAGCACCGCACCAGGGGCGACAGGACGGCCGAACGGTCGACAGCACCCCCGGGCCGGGACGGAGCCGCGGCGATCTCCCTCCCCGGTCCGAGCACCTCCTGCGGCCGCCACCAGCCGAGCGGCCCCACCCGGAACATCCCGCACACGGGAGAGGGGCCCCGCCTCCACCCGCAACAGCACCAAGGAGTTCGTCACTCATGCCGTGGGTCAGACTCGGCGACCGCTTCCCCGCCAACCGGAAGATCCGGCTGCTGCCGCACCAGGCATTCCGCCTCTACGTGTCGTCGCTGTGCTACGCCGCCGAGAACCTCACCGACGGGCACATTCCCGCCGAGGAACTGCGTCTCGTCGCGGACGTGAGAGCACCCCGCAAGTTCGCGTCGGAACTCGTCGCACGGGGCCTGTGGACAGTCAGCGAACGAGGCGGCCGGGACATTCCACGACCACCTCGAACACCACCCCAGCGTGGGACGAGGCCCTCACCGCCCTGCCCGCAGCCCCGCGCAAAACCCCGTGGATCTCCCCGTCCACCATCCACGCCGAGGTCGTAGCCGCCCGCACCGGGAAACGCAAACACCACGTCGCTGCCCCGCCTCCCGTCGACCCCGACGACGTCGCCGCCTACCTGACCCACCTGCGCGCCGCCCCGGCCGGCCCCCACACGTCCACCGGCATGGACAAGGTGACCCCGGACCGCCGCACCCGACTGCGCGCGGGCACACCACGCATGGTCACCCCCACCGCACCACCCGCCGACGACCGCAGAAGCGAAGCGAGCAGACACGCGCCGCGCTGGCCCAGGCACGGCACCGGTGCGCACAGGCCTCGGCGCAACTGCGCGCCAGGCAGCAGGAACCACCGACCACGGCGGAACAGCCGCACACCCGGCCGCCCCACACAGCCCCCGCACCTCCCACCGCCGACCATCCGTCCCCCCATACCGGCCCCATCCGAGCCGCCGATGAGGTAAAAGCAGAGGAGAAGACCCCCTGCCCCGCCTCGTCCGCCCGGTTCGGAGAGGAGGACAGCGACGCGCTCCCCACCGACGGGAACCGTCCTGAACCCGATGAGCGCCGCCCCCGACACCACCGCCCAGCCGCCGTCGACCATGCGCGCCCTCGACGCCGTCGACGAGTACCTGACGGTCCGCATGGCCGCCAAACCCTCCCCGCACACCCTCGCTGCCTACCGGCGCGACCTGACCGCGGTCCTGGAGTGCGCCGCCCACGTCAACCGGACGCCCACTAGCAGCCTCACCCTCGCCGACCTCACCGGCGGCCTGCTGCGCCACGCCTTCGCCGCCTTCGCCGCCGACCGGGCCGCCTCCAGCGTGCTGCGCGCCTGGTCCACCTGGAACGGCTTCTTCTCCTTTCTCGTCGCCGAGAACCTGGTCGACGGCAACCCCATGCCCGCCGTGCCCCGGCCCCGCCCCCCACAACCCCGCCCCAAACCCCTCCTGGGCGAGGACACCCCCGAACGACTGCTCACCGCCCTGGCCCGGGGCTGCCGCCGCGCCCGCGACCCCTGGCCCGAACGCGACCTGGCCGTGCTGGCGCTGGCCCTGCTCACCGGACTGCGCTCCGCCGAGATGCTCGCGCTGCGCCTGGACTCCCTGAGCGGCCGACCGGGGGAGCGGCGCCTACGCGTCGTCGGC
The DNA here is from genome assembly GCF_023208015.1 of Thermobifida alba. Taxonomy (NCBI): domain Bacteria; kingdom Bacillati; phylum Actinomycetota; class Actinomycetes; order Streptosporangiales; family Nocardiopsidaceae; genus Thermobifida; species Thermobifida alba. The sequence continues at coordinate 1,295,587 of NZ_CP051627.1, forward strand.
AAGGGCGGCCGCACCCGCTCCCTTCCGGTGGAAGCCCCACTGGAAGCCGTCATCGACGCCTACCTGGCCACCCGCCGGACCCGCTTCACCACCCGGCTCACCGGGGACGCCCCGCTGCTGGTCGACAACCGCGGCCAGGCCCTGCGCCGCGGCGGCCTGCAGTACCTGGTCCGCCAGTGCTACCGGCACGCCGGCGTCTACGACCGCGTCTCCCGCGGCACCCTGGTCCACGCCCTGCGCCACACCTTCGCCACCCGCCTGGCGGAGGACGGCGCCTCCGTCACCGAGATCATGCACCTGCTCGGCCACACCTCCGTGGCCTCCTCACAGGCCTACATCGACGTCACCGCACGCTCCCAGCGCGAGGCCGCCCGCGCCAACCGCACCTACGCGGTCCTGCGCCGCCTCACCGGCAACGGCGCAGGCCCACGCCCCGCCCCCCACCAGCCCCGGAGGACGGCACCGGCGACCGGAGGGGCGGGCCCGACCGGCCACGACGCCGACGAGGAGCACGGACACGGCACCACCGACCGCACCGGCACCGCCTGACCGGAGCAACCCGCCCGGAACCCACCCCCCACAGGAGGTGAGCACCCGAAACGGCACGGTCCCCGTCCCGCAGCTCCGCCTAGCCGCGGGGCGTCTCGGCGAACACGATCTCGTTGCCCCACGGGTCACGCACGTGGGCGTACCGGGCCCCCGGCTCTCCCACGGGCCCCAGGTGCGGCACCACCCCCGCCCCGGCGAGACGGCCCAGATCGGCGTCGAGGTCGTCGCTGTACAGCACGAGCAGGGGCGCCCCCGCCGTCCGGGAGCCCGCACGGCCGTCCGCAACAGGCATCAGCCACAGCCCTGGACCGTCGACCGCGCCCGGACCCACGTGGACGGAACGGAACCCGGACGCGAGCACCTCGTCGAACAGCACGCGGAAGCCGAGGACCCCGCCGTAGAAGCCGATCGCCTCCTCCAGATCAGCGACGGGCACGGTGAGCCGACCGATACGGGGCATGGTTCCTCCGGGGGAGACGGTGGTTCAGGAGAACGCCAGGGTAGGGGAGAGCGGTGACACCCCGACCCCCGCACACAACGGCGGGCGAGCCGCCCCCACGCGACCCGCCCGACCCACCATCCCCGCTCAGGGGATGCGTTTGGCCACCCACGAGGACACCACGTGCAGCGGCCACTCCAACGGGCCCCGCCGCTTGACCACCAGACGCCACAGGGTGGCGAACAGCAGCGCACCCAACAGGACCGTCAGGCTCAGCCACTCCGAGACGAAGGACAGCGGAGTGCCGTCCAGCATGCTGTTCTCGTCCAGCCAGATCACCAGGATGTGCCCCACATAGGTGGTCAGGGCCAGCGCGCCCACCGACGCCAACGGGTAGACCAGCCAGCTCGCCCGCCCCAGGGCGTCGGTGACGATCAGGCACAGCCCCAGCAGGGCGATCGCCACCCCGCCGGCGCCGTAGACGTCCAGCGGGGTGCCGCTGTGCGGCGCGGTCACCAGCAGCCACGCCCAGTCGGTGGTGGGCACCGTGCCGCCCATCCCCTCGACGAACAGCTGGTCGAACCCCTCGGCCCCGAAGGCGGCACCGGTGTCGGGGTCCACGGTGGCGGCCAGGCGCGCGTCCACCCCCACCACGCGCACCGCCAGGTAGGACAGGGTGTAGGCCGCGGCCGCCAGCCCCGCGCCCAGGGCGACCAGACGCCAGCGCACCCGCGTGTCCCACAGGTCGAGCCGACCGATCGCCAGGCCCGCGAAGATGAACGGCAGCCAGGTGATCGCCGGGTAGGACCCGGTCAGCAGGAAGTTCACGACCCCGTCGTCGGCCAGCGCCACGAACGGGTCGTAGGCGTTGACGGTGGCGACGACACGTGCCGGCGTCCCGCCCGCGTCGATCAGGGAGCGCACCCAGAACGACACGATCGGGCCGACCACGCCCAGGACCGCGGCGGCGCCCGCGATGATGCCCCACCGCTCGGTCAGCAGCATGCAGGTGAACACGAAGAGCACCGCGTAGTAGGCGAGGATCACCGAGACCGGGGTGCCCAGCATGGTCAGGGCCGTGCCCAGCGCGAGCATGATGACGGCGCGCACGACCACCCGCCACAGCGCCACGCCCAGGTCCTTGTTGACCTTGCGGTCGCGTCCGCCCGACATCAGCGCGATGGACACGCCCGCCAGCAGTGCGAACAGCGCGGCAGAGCGTCCCGCCGCGACCGGCTGCAGCGGGTTGGAGCCGTCGGAGAGGGTCCACCCCACTCCCACGTGCACCACGAACATGCCCAGGATCGCCACACCGCGGGCGACGTCCACCCCGACCAGGCGGGGAACGGGCGGTTTGATCGGCGGGGAGGCGGCCTCCTCGGCGCGGCGGCGTCGTCGGCCGGGGCGCGGAGGCGGGGCAGGAGGGTCCGTCTCGGGCAGAGGAACGGAACCGGGGAAAGGAGCAGCGGATGGGCTGGAACTGTTCGACACGCCTATGAGGATCTCCCGACCAAACCCCAGTGCCCAGTCTTTTAACCCACTTGTGACCAGTTGTGGCCAAGTCCGGTTTGGTGTCGGGATGGGGTCAACCGGGCTGGGGGCTCATGCGTCGGAAAGGCTCCGCCGGTGCGTGGGGGAGAGGGGCGCCAAGGCGTGCACGAGGTGCTGCGGAATGGGGTGCGGGGCTGGGGAGACGAGGGGGTGGGAATGGACGGTGTGTCGAACAGGTCCGGAAAACGAACCCGGTTCAGGGAACCGTACGCGGGAAGCCCCGGAACATCAAGACAAATGCTGCATAAAACAAGTTATGCAGCAAAAATTGCTGCGGCGGAATGCCGGCGCCGAAGCGGCGGCGCGCACCGGAGGTCGGCCGGGCAGGTGGACGGTGGCTCGGCCGCGTCCGCATGGATACGGATGGGGCCGACCGTGCGCGGGACGGCGTGCGTCCGGACGCGTTTGCCGTGCGCGGGACGGTCCGCCCTGGCCGGCAGTGGCGCTCTGGTGCGGCCTCCGACACGGAGAACCCCGGAATCCGCCGAGTGTGCCCGGTGGGCCCGGGGGCGCGGCGGGGCAGGCCCCGCCGCTTCTACTTGACATAATGTATGTTATCGGCGAAGCGGGAGAGGGGAGTGCGGGCCCGAAGAGCCCCTGGTCAGCGCACGCGCCCGGGACACCGCCGCCGGGCCGCGCGGTGCGCTGTCTGCGGCAGGCGCCCGGCCCCGTCCACCCGCCGGCCGTCCGGCACACCGTGCCCGCGCCGACAGGTCCGGGCGGCACAGCGCATCCGGTCGGCGAACCGGTTCCCCCGAGGGGCGCGGACCGTGCGGTGGTGGACCGACGTCGGCGAACCGGTTCCCCCGAGGGGCGCGGACCGTGCGGTGGTGGACCGACGCGGACATCCTGCTCCGTTCCGGCGGAGGCGACGGGGCAGGAAGAGCCCGGCTCCCCCGCCGCGTTGCCGGAGGCGGCCGCTCCCCCGCCGTCGGCAATCCGCTGTTCCTTCTGTTGTCCCCTCCGCGGTTCCCCTAGTGTGGTCGCCATGTGGCAGCGTGACATGGACCTTGTGGTGCCCCTGTGGCAGGGCGGCGACGACGTGCGCGTCGCGGCCGGGGCGGGTGTGCTGGCACGGCTGGTGTCGGCCACGGGGTCCCGGATGCACATGGCCGTGTTGGACGGTCGGCGCGGTGCCGTCGACGGTGTGCGCAACCTGGAGCTGGTGGCCCAGGCGGTGCGGCAGGTGCGCACGCGCATGGCCAGACGCGACCCGGCGCGGGTGCTGACCCTGGGCGGGGACTGCACCTGCGACCTGGCGGTCGTGGAGCACCTGGCCCGCCGCCACCCGGGCATGGTCGTGTACTGGGTGGACGCGCACGCCGACCTGAACACCCCGGCCTCCTCCCCCAGCGGGCTGGCGCACGGCATGGCGCTGCGGCTGCTGCTGGGCGAGGGGCACCCGGCGCTGCTCGGCCGGACCCGTCTGGTGCCGTCGCAGGTGACGCTGGTGGGGGCACGGGTGGCCGATCCGGGCGAGGTGGAGTTCGTGCGTGCCGCGCGGATCGGCGTGGTCGACACCACGCGGTTGACCGCGGACGCGCGGTCGGTGGTGGCGGGGCGGCTGCCGGGCACTCCGGCCTATATCCATCTGGACCTGGACGTGTGTGATCCGCAGGAGTTTCCCGCGGTGTCGTGTCCGGTGCCGGTGGGGCCGCGGGTGGCGGCGGTGGCGGCGGCGCTGGCCGCGATCGCGGCCCACCACGACGTGGTGGGTGTGGGGGTGTGCGAGTACACGCCCGCGGTCGCCCACGATGAGGGGGTGCTGCGGTCGCTGCTGGGCGCGCTGGGGCTGGTCGAGGCAAAGGCGGCCGCCTCCTGAGGGGCGTGCTGCGGTGTCCGTTCCTCCCACCCTCGGCCGGGGGCGTCCGTGCCGCTGTTGCGGTCCACTTGTCGGGTGGGGCCGGGCTCGACCCGGCTGGGGCGGCTCCCCTCCCCCGGTCGGCGCAGCCTGCCGGAGGTCGGTCCCCGACCGGACTGTTCGACGGTGAACTAGGATCGGGGCGTGGGCAGTGATGCGGAGGAGCGGCAGGACGCGATCGACGTGATCGTCGAGCAGTGGCGGCGGGAGCGCCCCGACCTGGATCTGTCGGCCATGGGGGTCTTCGGGCGGGTGGCACAGCTGGCGCGGGTCCTGGAGCGGGAGACCGACCGGGTGTTCGAGCGTCACGGGTTGCGCCGGGGCGAGTTCGACGTCCTGGCCGCGCTGCGCCGCTGCGGTCCGCCCTACACGCTGATCCCCTCGGAGCTTTCGGCGGCGTTGATGATGTCGCGGGCGGGCATGACCAACCGGTTGGACCGGCTGGAGGCGGCCGGGCTGGTCGAGCGCAGTCTCGATCCCGCGGACCGGCGGAGTTTCCGGGTCGCGTTGACGGCCGGGGGGCTCCGGCTCGTCGACGATGCGCTCACCGAGCACGCGGCCACCCTGGAGCGGCTGGCCGCGTGCCTGACGGAGGAGGAGGCCCGGACGCTGGCCCGGCTGCTGCGCGTGGTGCTGACCACCCACGCCTGAGGCCGCGTGCCCGGGCTAGTCCCGTCGGGGTTGGCGTACGCCGCGCCGCCAGACGTCGGCGATCGCCCGGGTGGCGGTGATGTCGCGGGTGGGGTCGCCGTCGACCAGCAGCAGGTCGGCGCGGAGTCCCGGGGCGATGCGGCCGCGGTCGGACAGGCCGAAGCAGTCGGCCGGGGTGCTGGTGGCCGCGGCGAGGGCCTGGGCGGGGGTGAGGCCGGCCAGGGTCAGCAGCAGTTCGCGGTGCAGGCCGGCGCCGTGCAGGGGGGCGAACGGGTTGGCGTCGGTGTCGGCGAGCAGGCGCACGCCCGCGTCGTGGAGGGTACGGGCGGCGTGCACGGCGTTGGGGGCGCCGTGGGCGTGGACCGGGATGGCGTCGGTGTCGCGGTCGGCGGCGGAGCGGAGGTGGGCGGGCAGGCGGGAGCGGATGCGTTCGTCGCGCAGCAGTTCCCGGTCCTCGCCGGTGCCGGTGAGCGCCTCGAAGTAGGTGAGGGTGTCGTCGACGGTGACGGCGTGGGCGATGACGCGCAGTCCGGCGGCGTGCGCGGCCTCGACGAGGGCGGTGGCCGTCTGGAGGGTCAGGACGGGCAGCGGGGCGCCGGAGGCTGTTCCGCTGTCGATGACGATCTTGAGGTAGTCGGCGCCTTCGGCGAGTCGTGCCTGGACGAACGCCTCGGCCTGTTGCGGTCCGCGCACCGTGTCGAAGGGGCCGGCCGCGTCGCCGAAGTCGCGGGTGCGCATCTCGGGGGAGGTCATGATCTGGCTGGGGTGGCCGCCGGGGGCGGTGGCCAGGGTGGCGGCGCTGCGCAGGTCGGCGGCGTCGTCGCGGTCGGCGGCGCGCCGTTGCCGGGTCAGGTTGGCGGGCAGGCAGAACATGTCGAGTTCGGTGGTCACACCGAAGGTGAGGGCTTGGGCGAGGTCGCCGTCGAAGACGTGGGTGTGGGCGTCGATGAGTCCCGGCAGCAGGGTCTTGCCGGTGCCGTCGATCTCGGTGTCGACGGGGGTGTTGTCGGGGGCGGCGATGCGGTCGCCGTCGATGAGGACGTCGGCGCGTTCGGTGGTGGTTGTGCCGTCGAAGACGCGGACGCCGCGGATGAGGGTACGCACGAACAACTCCAGACAGTTCTATGTCGAATAGTTCGATGCATTACTATCCTGAAGCAAATAAAAAAGCCCTAAGGCTTCCGGAGGCCCTCGGGGGTGCGGGCGGGGATGGCGCAGATGTGCGGCGGGGTGTGGTGGGGGTACCATGCCACCACAATTGTTACCGACTAGTAGTTATGGTTGGGGTTCTCGGCCGTGCCCCGGCACCCGGGCCCCGCCACCCAGCCCGAGGAGCAGCCATGCCCACCCTCGACCGCCACGGCGACGTCTTCGTCCTGCACATCGGAGACACCGAGAACCGCTTCCACCCCGACTGGATCGCCGCGGTCAACACCGCACTGGACGAGGTGGAGAACACCGAGGGGCCACGCGCCCTGGTGACCGCCGCCACCGGCAAGTTCTTCTCCAACGGCCTGGACCTGGAATGGCTCATGGCCCACCCCGAACAGCGCCGCGACTACGTCCTCAGCGTCCACCGCCTCTTCGCACGCGTCCTGAGCCTGCCCCTGGTCACCGTCGCCGCCCTGCAGGGCCACACCTTCGCCGCCGGAGCCATGCTCTCCCTGGCCCACGACTTCCGCGTGATGCGCGCCGACCGGGGCTTTTGGTGCCTGCCCGAAGCCGACATCCACATCCCCTTCACCCCCGGCATGTCCGCGCTCATCCAGGCCCGCCTGACCCCGCAGACCGCCCACGAGGCCATGGTCACCGCCCGCCGCTACGGCGGCCGCGACGCCCAGGCCGCGGGCATCGTCGACCACGCGGTCGCCGAGGACGCCGTGCGCACCACCGCCGTCGACCTCGCCGCCGCGGCGACCACCAAGGCCGGACCCACCGTCGGCACCATCAAGGCCCGCATGTACGGCCCCGTCCTGGACGCGCTCGCCGACACCGACATCCCGCTCACGCTCAGCTGACCCCGCTCCCCACGGCCCCGCCCGCCGCACCGCGGCCACTCCCCCGCCCCGGCCGGGGCGGGGCCGACCAGCCCCGTCGACGCCGTCACCCGCGCGGGGAGCCGACCACCGTGAAAGCCGCGGACGCAACCCGCAGCAGGCACGACCTGATCGACCGCGGCGCAGGCGCCGACCGTGCCGGGCGCGGCGGGCATCCCCCGTCCCCTCCTCCCATGAGGACGTGAGGCCCCCCGAGCGCCGCAGGACGGGCCGCGCAGTCACCGACGCGCCGCGAAGACGGTCAGGGCAGGCGCATCCACCCGGTGCGCGCCCGCCAGGAGCCGCCCCGCTTCATCAGGTCCAGCACGCCGCGCTGCAGACGGGTGGTGGCCTGGACCCGGTCCGGCGCCACCTCGGGGCACTCGAAGACGAACCGGAACATGTCGGCGTCGCCGGGGTTGCCGTGGTCGGTGATGGTGAAGCGGTCCTGGAAGGCGAGGATGTTGGAGGTGGGCGGCAGGTACTCGCGGAGCTGGGGGTCCAGCAGCCAGGAGGTGCAGGTGGCCACGCTCACCCGCTGCCCGGTGACGGCGCGCAGCACCTCCCCGGCGCGGGCCAGGGAGGCGTCCACGGCCTCGGGCAGCAGCGGACCGGCCGCGGGGATGTGCAGACGCGCCACCAGCTGTCCGCTCTGCAGTTCGGCCACGTCGGGGAAGTCGCCGTCCTCCAGGTAGGCCGTCTCGTACTGCAGGCGTCCCACCTCGTACAGCGACCCCCGGTAGTGCAGGGCGATCCAGATGGGCAGGTCCAGGCCCACCCGGCCGTACATGCGGCGGGTCTTGGCGACGTGGCGGCCCAGGTCGGCGATGGTGGCCGCGGTGACGTCGTCGGGGACACCGCGCCCGCGGTGGCCCTCGCGCAGCAGGGGGACGGCGGCCAGGAACGCGTAGATGGGCGCACAGCGCACGCGAGGGTCGTCAGCCGAGGTCAGGTCGGGCCAGTCCACCCAGCCGGGACGGCCCACGTCCGCGATGATCCGGGCGTAGGAGGCGTCCAGCAGCCACCGGGCGGCCTCGGGCCAGTCCGCGTCGGGCCACAGGTCCAGCAGGTCGGCGCGGTCGTCGTCGTGGAACGCGCACGCCTCCAGCAGGTCGCCCGCGGCGTCGGGCGAGGGCAGCGGGACGGGGGGCGGCGAGGGGAACTCGGCGAGGGTGGCCAGAGTGGGGGCCGCATCGGGGACAAGACCCAGGTCCTGGGCGATGGAAGGGAGGTTCATGCCACCATCGTGGCAGAAGAGAACCGTACAGAAAACACCCAATGCTATCCACTAGTTACCCCAGGTAGGAGGGTGTGCGCCGAATTTTCCTTCCGGTGAGGTACACGTCACATCCGGAGCATAGGCTTTGCAGCAAGCACACCTCACAACCGTGACAACCACGAAAGGGGACAGACAGCGATGGCCGACCCCGAGCAGCAGGTCCGCGACTGGCTCACCGCCTACACCGCACCCACCGCGAGCGTGGCCCACCTGCTGTGCGATCGGCACGACCCGACCCGCACGGCCGTCACCGAGGTGCTGCCCGACCTGTCTGCCACCACCCTGACCTACGGCGACCTGTCGCGCCGTGCCGCGGATCTGGCCGCTGTCCTGGCCGAGCACGGCGTAGGGGTCGGCGACCGGGTGGCCACCCTGCTTCCGCTGGGCACCGACCTGACCGTCAGCGCCGTGGCCGCCTGGCGCCTGGGCGCGGTCCTGGTCCCGCTGCCGCCCGTCCTGGCCGCCTCGGCCGTGGACCAGCGGCTGCGCCAGGTGGCCGCCTCGGCCGTGGTCGCTCCCGCCGAGCAGAGCGGCAAGCTCGCCGCCGACGCCCCCTGGACGGTGCTCGACCCCGACCAGCCCCCGGCCGAGAAGGCCCCCGACCCCGTGGCGGTGGGCCCCGACGCGCCCCTGCTCATCAGCCACACCCCCGGCGTGTCCGGCCCCCCGCGCCAGATCACTGTCCCGGTCCGGGCCCTGACCGCCTTCCACATCCACCACCACTACGGGCTGGGAGTGCGCGACGACGACCTGTACTGGTGCTTCAGCGAACCCGGCGACCCCCACGGCCTGTACTACGGGCTGGTCTCCCCGCTGCTGGCCGGACACGCCTGCCTGCACCTGCGCGCCGGCTTCGACCCGGAGCTGACCCTGGACGTGCTGGAGACGTTCGGGGTGACCCGCCTGGCCGCCGCCCCCACCGTCTACCGTGCGCTGCGCAGCGCCACCAAGACCCTGCCGCCCGGGATCATGGTGCAGGGCCTGGCCAGCAACGGCGACGCGCTGCGCGCCGACCTCACCGACTGGGCGCTGGGCACCTTCGGCGTGGGCATCAGCGACCACTACGGGCACGCCGAGTCCGGGATCGTGGCCGTCAACGACGGGCAGGGCGGCCCGCTGGAAGCCCTGCCCGGATTCCGGCTGGCGGTGCTGGACCCGCTCAGCGACACCCCCGCCGACGTCGGCGTGCCCGGCCGGGTGGCGGTCGACACCGTCGACAGCCCCGCCTGGTGGTTCGACGGCTACCCGGACGACCCGCTGGCCGCGGCGCGCCGCTTCAGCCCCGACGGCCGCTGGTACCTGACCGGGGACACCGGCACCGCGGACGAGTCCGGCGCCATCCACCTGACCCGCCACGACGGCGAGGTGATCATCACCTCCGGCTACCGGATCGGCCCCTACGACGTGGAGTCGGTGCTGCTGGAGCACGACGCGGTCGACGAGGTGGCCGTCTACGGGCTGCCCGACCCGGAGCGGGGCGCGCTGGTGGCGGCCAACGTGGTGCTGGCCCCCGGCGTCTCCCCCGGTGAGGAACTCGCCGAGGAACTCAAACGCCTGGTCGCCGAACGCTTCGCCGAGACCGCCGTGCCGCAGCGGCTGACGTTCGTGCCGCACCTGCCCAAGACCGCCAGCGGCAAGCTGCGCCGCAACCGGCTGCGCGCCAGCGCCGCCTGAGCCGCCCGCCCGTTCAGCCCTGTTCGACGAGCGTGTCGATGCGCGCGGCCAACTTCAGGTCGCGTTCGGTCAGATGCCCCACGTCGTGGCTGGTCAGGGTGAAGGTGATGGTGGTGTAGCGGATGTCGATGTCGGGATGGTGGTTGGCCTCCTCGGCGGCTCGGGCGACCCGCCCCACCAGGTCGATGCCGTCGGTGAAGCTCGGCACCGTGACGGTGCGGGTGATGGCCTGCCCCTCGCGGCGCCAGGCGGGCAGTCGGTTCAGCGCCGCCTCCAGCGCGGTCTCGTTGGTGGTGTCGACCATGGCTCCTCCTGCTCGCCTCGGGGACGGCCCGCCGCCCTGACCCGTACGGCGGGCGGGTTCGCTGTGGCTCTACCCGCGTTCGCGGCCTTCCACCGCGCAGGGACGAAGACGCGGCCCGCCCGCGGGTCGGGCGTGCTGCTCGGCGAGGACCTTCCGCGGCGACGTGGCGGGCGTCGGCCGCCACCGCCGGACCGGTGGGCCGGTGGCAGGGAAGCCGGATGAGCGCGATCGACAGTGCGCGGCCGCGCACCCAGGTCGCCTCGTCTGCGTCCACCCCGTCACGGAAGACGCCGCGGGCGCGGGCGAGCAGGGGCCACCCCACGATCAGGGCCACGGCGGGGTCTTTCACACCTGCGGCCACGAAGCCGACGACGGTACTCAGCCGGCCGTCGCGGACCAGCACGCCGCCGGGTGACAGGTCGGCGTGCCCCACGGGGCGGGGCCGTGCCAGAGGGCGCAGCACCTCCTCCCACACGGTGAGCGCCACGGCGGCGTCGCGGGCCGCCAGGGGAAAGCCACGGTCGGCGCAGGGCCCGTCCGAGGGGACGGCGCAGCGCGGTGACGAATCCCGCCCGGTCCCCGGCCGGGCCGACGGGGGCGTCGAGGCGGCCGAGGACCGGGGCCCCGTCCAGCCAGCGGTGGACCGCCCACGGCCGGGAGCGCCCCTGGGCGAGCAGGAGGGCGGCGGCGGGGCGGGGCAGCCGTACCACCCTGTCCTCCCCCAGCCGGTGGGCGGCGTTGCCGGTCCCCGTGGACTCCACCGGGGGCCGGGCAGGCCCGCCCGGAACTGTTCGGCGAGCAGTCCCCGCACCAGCGGAACGTCGACGTCGGCTCCCCCGGCATACACCCTCGCGGCGCCCACACCCACCCCCTCGCCACAGTCGAACGACACCGCCCCCTCCCCTCCCCGGTCCCCAGGCCATCCCACCGGTCTTCGCTGCCCGGCCCGCCAGGGACCGGCCCCGCCCTTCCGGTACGCCGAGAATCCACGTGCCGGTCACGCGCCGTACGTTGACACCGCCACCCGGCCCCGGTTGCGTGGGCTGGGAATCCAGTGGCCCGACCGTGGGGAGAACACCGGTGGCAGGGGAGGACAGCCCCCAGGACGCGTTCGACCGCGCCGAACACCCGTCCCGGCTGCGGGAGGTGGCGTGGCTGTTCCTCAAACTGGGCACGGTCGCCTTCGGCGGGCCCGCCGCGCACACCGCGATGATGCGCCACGAAGTGGTGCGCCGCCGCGGCTGGATCAGCGACCAGCGGTTCGTCGACCTGATGAGCGCCACCAACCTGATCCCCGGCCCCAACTCCACCGAACTGGCCATCCACCTGGGCTATGAGCGGGCCCGCTGGCGCGGCCTGGTCGTGGCCGGGGTGTGCTTCATCGTCCCGGCCGCGCTCATGGTGACCGCGCTGGCCTGGGCCTACGTCCGCTACGGCGACACCCCGGCCCTGGCCGGCCTGCTGTACGGGGTGGTGCCGGTGGTGGTGGCGGTCATCGTCCACGCCCTGGGCGGCCTGGCGCGCACGGTGGTGAAGAACGTGTGGCTGGGCGCCGTGGCCGCCGCGGCGCTGGCCGCCTACCTGCTGGGCGTCAACGAACTGGTGGTGCTGGGCGCCGGTGCGGTCGTCTCCGCCCTGTCCCACCTGACGGCCGCGCTCCCGGGCCGCGGACGCGCCCACGGCCTGGCGGGCGTCCCCCTGCTGGCCGCGGCCCAGCCGGTCTTCACCGACCCCACCGCCTCCCAGCTCGCGCAGCTGTTCACCACCCTGCTCAAGATCGGCGCGGTGCTCTACGGCAGCGGATACGTGCTGGTGGCGTTCGTGCGCGGCGACTTCGTGCAGCGGCTCGGCTGGATCAGCGAACAGCAGCTCCTCGACGCCGTCGCCATCGGACAGCTCACCCCCGGACCGGTGTTCACCACCGCCACCTTCGTCGGCTACCTGGTGGCCGGACCGCTGGGCGCGCTCGTCGGCACCGTCGCGATCTTCACCCCGTCGTTCGTGTTCGTCGGCCTGCTCACCCGCATCACCGACCGGCTGCGCGCCACCGCCTGGACCTCCGCCGTGCTGGACGGGGTCAACGCGGTGTCGCTGGCGCTGATGGCCGGGGTGTCGCTGCAGTTGGCCCGTACCGCGATCGTGGACTGGCCCACCCTGGCCGTCTTCGGCTGCGCTCTGCTGCTGCTGTGGCGCAGTCGCCTCAACAGCGCCTGGCTCATCGCCGGCGGGGCCGCCGTGGGCCTGCTCCGCCTCCTGCTCGGGTGAGCCGCCCCCTCACCGCGGCGGTGTGCCGGGGGCGGGGATGCGCAGCACGATCACGGCGACGTCGTCGTCGTTGTCGTCGGGGCGGACCCGTTCGATGAGCCGGTCGCAGAAGTCGTCGACACCGTGGCGGGCCAGCGCGGCGGCGTGCCGCCGCAGCCGGGCCATGCCCGCGTCCACGCTGTGGCGGGGCGACTCGATCAGCCCGTCGGTGTAGAACACCACCGTGCTGGACACGGGCAGCTCAGCGGTGGCGTCGGTACGCGGCAGGCCCGTGTCGGTGCCCAGCAGCAGCCCGTGCCCCTCCTCCAGGAACCGGGTCCGCCCGTCCCCGAGGACCAGCAGGGGCGGCGGATGGCCCGCGTTGGTCCACCGCAGCAGCCGCCCTTCGGCCCCGGGTCCCTCCAGGCGGGCGAAGACCACGGTGGCCATGGAGGCCTCGCTGATGGGCCCCAGGGCCTGGTCGAGGCGTTCGACGATGCCGCTGGGCGGCTCGTCGCGGTCCCAGGCCAGGGCGCGCAGCATGTTGCGGAGCTGCGCCATGTGCGCGGCGGCCTGCAGGTCGTGGCCGACCACGTCCCCGACCACCAGGGCCAGGGTGCCGTCGGGCAGTTCGAAGGCGTCGTACCAGTCACCGCCCACGTGGGAGGCGTGCGGTGCGGGACGGTAGCGCACGGCCATCTGCAGGGAGGTGGTCCTGGGCAGCGGCGGCAGCAGGTAGCGCTGCATCGTCTCGGCGACCCGCTGCTGGCGTTCGTACAGCCGCGCGTTGTCCAGGGCGAGTCCAGCCTGGCGGGCCAGGTCGTCCACCAGCGCCAGTTCGGTGCTGTCGAAGTCGTGGAGCTGGTCGGCGCGGCCCAGGGTGAGGGCCCCCAGAACGGAGCCGCGCGGGCCGCGCAGCGGCGCGGCGACCGCCGAGTGCATGCGGGTGCGTGCGAACAGCTCCCGTTGGGCCACCGCCATGCCCGCGTCCGGGGGACGCCGGTAGTCCTGCGGGCCCAGCCGGGTGGAGGGCGCCCCCCGCAGCACCCGCGACAGCGGCATGACCGAGGTCTCGGGGATGGGCGGCATCGGCCCCTGCAACTCCTCCAGGCGGACGTGTCGACCGTCCTCGTGGTGGACCACGAACGCCCGGTCCACCTCCCCGGCCTCGTTGACCAGGTCGACCACGGCCCAGTCGGCCAGGCGGGGGGTGACCAGCCGCACCAGCCGCCACAGCGCCTCCCTGACCTGCAGGGTGGAGGTCAGCGCCGAGGCGGCCTCGGCCAGCAGGGACAGGCTGTCGGCCAGGACGGCCAGCTCGGTCACGTGGTCGGTGGGGGCCAGCTCGGCGACCACGCTGTCGTCGTCGTAGGGGTCGCGGGAGTGGAACAGCACCGCCGCACCGGTGGTCTCCTCGTCGATGCGGTAGGGCGAGGTCAGCCAGACCACGGGCAGCAGGGTGCCGTCCCCCCGCAGGAACCACTTGTTGCCGCCGTAGGTGGTCTGCCCCTGCAGGAAGGCCCGCATCAGCCGGCACTGCGCGCGCGGCAGCAGCACCCCTCCGGCCCCCCGGTGCAGCAGGTCGTGGGCGTTGTGTCCGATCACGGCGGAGGCGGACCGGCCGAGCAGCTCCTCACCGCGGGGATTGACCGCGATGATCTGCTCGCGGTCGTTGGTCAGGTACACCCCGACGTTGAGCCCGGCCATCACCTTGTGCGGCAGGTCCGGATCGGGGACGGCGGGTGCGGTGTCCCGGTGGTGGTCGCTGTGCAAGGGTTCGCCTTCTTCCTGGACGAACGCGCTGTTCACCCGGTCCAAGAGTAACGGCCGCGCGACCACGGGATCACAGACCGCCGCTGTCCGCGCAGAGCCGAAAAACCCCGACGGGATCGGGGTGCCCGAGAGGCCCGCGCCAGCAGGGTGCGGACCTGTGGTGTGCGTCCCTACAGTCCAACGTGGCGCATCGGGTTGTCATTCCACGCGTCGGCGGGGCGGATGTAGGTGTCGACCACGGAGGAGTTCGGCGACCAGCGTCCCTGGCGGGCGATGTGGGCACGGGGCACCCGGGCCGCCGCGGCGGCGGTGGCCGCGCCCGCGCGCAGGGAGTGGGCGGTGATCGGAGCGTCGATCCCGGCGCGGCGGGCCAGCGTCTTGACGATGTGGTTGATGCCGGCGCCGCTCATGCGCCCGGAGCCGCGGATGGTGGCGCCGGGGCTTCCGGCGGGCCGCCCGTACCGGTCCACGGCGCGCAGCAGCGGACCGGAGGTGATGCCGATCTCGGCGAGCGCGTCGATCCAGGCCAGCGTGGTGCGCACCGGGCAGGTGCGGGCCAGCGACCCGTAGGGGACGGCGACGGCGGCCCCGGCCGAGTCGCGGTCGGTCTTGGAGGTGCGCACCCGCACCTGCAGGCCCTCGGCGAGGAGCTGCACGTCGGCGATGTCGAGGGCGGCCAGTTCGCTGCGGCGGGCCATCATCGCGAACCCGAGCAGGCACAGGGTGCGGTCGCGCAGGCCCGCCAGGTCGTCGCCGGTGGCCTCCACCATGGCGCGCAGCTGCTCCACGGTCAGGGCGGGGGCGCGCCGCGGAACATGCCCGGCCTGGGCGCGTTCCCGGCGGTAGGCGCGCAGCACCATGCGGGCGGGTTTGGTGTCCAGGGGCAGGCCCAGGGCGGTGTGGTGGGACTGGATGGTGCCCAGGACACGGTCGACGGTGGCGGGGGCGGGCGGCGGAACGGCGTGAGTGAGGGCGTCGACGTAGGTGGCGAGGGTGGCGGCGGAGGCGGGCAGGGCGCTGCGCTCCCGGGCGGCGCACCACTCCTGGAAGGCGGCCCAGTCGCGGCTGTAGGCGGCACGGGTGTTGGGGGTCCAGCTGTCGGCGATGCGCGCGGCCGCGGTCGGGCTCAGCTCCTCGTCGGCGCGGGCGACGGAGTGGTCGTCGACGGGGACGAGCGGGCCGTGGGGGTGGGGGGTGGTCAATCGACAGTCCTTCCTCGCGCGGTGCCGCCGGGGGCTCGTTCCGCCTGGCTATTAAGGCACAAGGCGGGCACACGGGCAAAAACCCGGGGCGGCGGAGTGTCGCGGGGCGGTGCGCTCCCGCAGCCTTGCCCCGCCTCCCGGGGTGCGGCTGCGGGGTCAGGACTTCCAGGGGCCGATGCGGTCCAGGCGGCGGCGCTGCTGGCGGGCGGCGGCCGCGTGCGGTGAGGCGGTCGGCGACCGCGGCGCGGTGCTCGACGGGGTGGTGGTCGTCGTACTTGAACTTGGCGCGCACCTCGCAGACCTGCAGGCGCAGGCCGCGGACGCCGGACAGCATCCGGCCGTAGGGGGGCTGGCCGACGGCGACGACGGCGTGGTCGCCGTCGGGGTGGAAGTGGGCCATCTGGCGGCGCAGCAGTTCGGCCTTGCCCTCGGCGTCGTCGACGATGTCGGCGCGGCAGGTGAACTGGACGGCCGTGTAGTAGCTGGTGGGCACCCCCTCCCGGGGCGGGGTGGCGGCGCCGGCACGCCAGGGGCCGGGGACGAAGGCGTAGTCGCCGACGACGGTGAGGACGACGTTGGGGTCGCGCTCGATCGCCGCCCAGACCGGGTTGGGGCGGGCGAGGTGGACCAGCAGGTGGCTCCCGTCGCGGGTGAAGTGGGTGGGCACGACGAGGGGCGGCCGGCCGGGCGGCCCGTTGACGCACAGCTGACCGAAGTCGTGGCCTTCGGCGAGCCAGGCCTGCCATTCGGCGTCGTCCAGGGCGGCGTCCCAGGGGTGGATGAGCATGTCGGACCTCCTCGGGCCGGCGGGCGGGGCTCGCCCGGATCGGGGAACCGTACCGCAGCCCGGGTGCCGCGCGCCGCACCGCCCTTCCCGGCCCACGTGCCCCGGCCTCGGAGTCACCGGTTCACCGGAGTCTCGTGGCGCACGTTCCGGTCCTCCTCACCCGTCTTCGGGAAGCCGGTCCCGACAGCGGGCTCACCCGCCCCGTCACCGCCGTCACCGTCCTCACCTCCGGCTCTCCTGTCGGGGAGGAGGAAAGCGACGACCAAGGCGACCACTACGCCGATCAAGGACCACTCGGGTCCTTCGAAACAGAACACGACCATCGTGGCGGGGAAGGTGCAGAGCAGCACAGTGGTTCCGATGGTGGACAGGAACGGTCGGACTTTCCACCCTGTTCTGACCTCTGCCTCACCGACGGCTCCGCTTTCCCGGATGCCGGTCTCACCGAGGAGCAGCAGTATGAATCCGACCGTCCCCACACATGCCGCACCGAAGATGAGCAGGTCGGATCCTCCGGACAGATCGATGGCCATCATCGCGGGGAAGGTGCCGAGGAGCACAGCGGACCCGATCGTGGACAGGAGGAGCCGGAAATCCTTCCGGCTCATTCCGGTGTTGCCACCATCGGTATTCCCATCGGCCCCACCACCGGTCCCGTCGAAGAAGAACGACAGAAAGAGTCCGGAAATCCCGATGCCCGCTATGCCGAGGTTGATCCGTTCGGTTCCCCCCAGACAACCGCTGATCGCCAGGGCGGGTGCCATGCCGATGAACAGGGCTGTCCCGAGGACGGCCAGGAGTGTCCGAAAGCCTGTCAACCCCATTCTGGTCTCTCCTCTGCTGCTGACTGGAATGCGTGTTCGAACGTGTGAAGGTCCGCCAGGCGGATCGTCGTGGCGTTTCAGGACAGGGCCGAGGGGCGGGGCAGGTGGAGTTTGTCCGTCGGGAAAGGTTTCGAAAAGCATAAGGCAACCACCGCCGACACGCGCAGACCGCCGATGAAGAGCCCATTGGAAAGGGATGACGGGACAGAACAGAAACCCCGCTTCCCACAGGGGACACTGCTTTCTGAACCGGCATCGGTGACGCCTCGAAGAAGCGTCGAAGCAATCGTCAGGAGTCCTGCCGTGCTCGTCGCATCCGAGCAGAGAACTGTCACGCTGTGCGGAGACCGGGACGTGGGCAACAACGGAGCAGGATCGTGCGCTGAGCCTTCTTCGCTCAGGTCAGAGAGGTGACACGTCCCGATGGTCGCGTCCTTGGGAGAGTCGCCGCAGATGGTCTGCGATAGCCCCGGGAGGCGGCGATGGGCACGATCCACCGGCTCGACACCGCTACCACGGTCCCCACCATTGCCGAGGCGGCCGAAGCGTTCCTCGCTGGTACAGGTAATCCCAACACCGCTCGCGCCTACCGCAGCGCACTGGTTGCGCTCGCAGACCGGTTCGGTGCCCACCGTCCGCTGCCAGTACTGGATGGCGAGCAGATCCCGGACCGTGTGGCCGACTGGTTCGCCGCGACTTGGGGCACGGCGGCGCCTGCGACGTTCAACGCCCGCTTGGGCGCGCTGGCCTCGGCCGCGGCCCGGTGGCGTGACCAAGGGTGGCTGTCCGGTGACCCACTGGTGCGCATCCGCCGCCTGCCCCGCACCCCCGACCACACTCGGGCTCTGGACCGCGCCGAGGTCGAGCGCCTGCTCACCCGGGAAGGGGCCGCCCTGCGCGAGCGCACCCTGTGGCAGCTGCTGTACGAATCAGCGGCGCGCGCCGAGGAGGTGCTCGCCCTGGACGTCGAGGAACTGGACCTGCGCAACCGCCGGGCGAAGGTGCGACGTAAGGGCGGTGCGGCCGACGTCATCACCTGGCGTACCGCCACCGCGCGGCTACTGCCCCGGCTGCTGGTCGGCCGCTCCTCCGGCCCGGTGTTCCCCACCGACCGGCGCGCCCGGGTCGAGCTACCTGCCAAGGACATCGACGCCGGCTCAGGGCGGGCCCGGCTGTCCCACCGGAGGGCCGCCGAGCTGTTCAGCACGGCTGCCGGCGGGGCGACGCAGCACCAGCTGCGGCACCCTCCTCACCCACGCGACTGAGGAGGGTGCCAACACCTCCACCCTGCTCGCCTACTCCGGTCATACCTCGGCGGCTTCCCTGGCCCGCTACGCCCGGGTTTCACCTGAAGGGCCGACCCGTTGGCAGGCAGGGCGCGACCCGGCACGCAGGAGCTGAGCCACGCAGACCGTGTTTTCCGGTCACCGGTTCCTAACTTCTTTTTTTCGGACATTAAGATGCTTCGCACGTAGGGGAAATTAGAAGAATGTCAATCCTGGGGCCACATGTGGCCATGAGGTCAAGCTGTTCATGATGTGCAACTGGTTCTCCAGGTCCCGCCCACCTTGAAAAACAGGAGAGGCGGAGCCCGCTGTGTTCGAATGGAAATGAACCGTCCACCGAATCGTCCTTCAGAAACGACCCAGGCTGGATGTTCTTCCTTCCGGCGAAGGCTTCACTTTTCAGTCTCGTCGACGTCGCTGTCGGGGGCGCCCAGCGGACGCAGCCCTTCGGGCATCTCGGGCAGGGAGAAGGAGCGGCGGCCCAGCATGTTGATGTGCTTGCGGATGAACGGCGAGAGCCGCGCCACGTCTTCGTCGCGCACGTCGACCCCCTCGGCACGGACTCGGCACGGAGCTTGTCCAGGGCAGTGTTCGTGTAGCGGGTGTTGAACAGCACGACGGCGTTGAGGACCAGGCCCAGCGCGCCGAGTTGGTCCTCCATGCCCTCGTGGTAGCGCTGGTAGAGGTGGCCATGCTTGCCATGGAAGATAAGGCGGGCCAGGGCGTGGCGACCTTCCTGGAGGTTGGAGTGGGCCTTGATGGTGCGCCGGTAGCCGGATTCGTCGGCTAGGCGCAGGATGTGCAGGGTTTTGGGGATGCGGCCGAAGTGGGCGATGGCATCGCTCATCGGGGTGGTTCGGCCATTTGTTCGCCTTGGTGTCTTCTGTCCTTGCCAGTCCGCCACAATTTGGACAGATCGGAACGGGATGGAAAGAGAACCTGCCTGATGTCCCCACGATGGCCTGCAGGACGGTGATGAGGAGGTCGAGGAGCTACTCCCGATCTTCGATCCCGAACTTCCCTCGAAGGTGAGGGAGAGGCTCAGCCGTGCTCCTAAGCGTCTTGTCCCTGCTGAGAAGAAGCCCACGCGCGTCAAGCCCCAGAACGCCGATCCCCTCTCACCTGCGACCAAGGTGGTTATGGCGATCAGTCTTCTGGCGTTAACTGCTCTGGTGACTGCGCTGGTGGCGTGGCTGGCCGCCGCGCTCATGCCGCTGCTGGTCGGGCTCTCGGCCCTGCTGCTGCTCGTGGGAATCGTGGCCGGTTTTGTGGCGGGCGGTGTGGGGTGGACTGACTGCTCTGGTCCTCGCGGGTGTAATCATCGCTGTCGGCCAGTGGCTGGGACGGGACGGAGTTGTTGTTCTACTGTCGGTTCTTACCGCCCTGTTCGGGATTCTGGTCACGATCAGGGCGGTCTTCGGCGATGCCCACGACAGCCGCCCCAGGCCAACCACCACCGCTACCTGCTCCCCGCCGACTTCGACACACACGGACGTGCCCTGCTGCTGCGTGTGCAGCGGACCCGGCATTTGGTGAAGAAGGCCTCCAAGGTCCTGGGGGGATGCTTTCGACAGCGAGCAGGCGATGATGCTGCTGCGTGAACAGGAGTGGCAACTGGCACGGCTGCTGTACAAGCAGCAGAGACTCGGCGAAGAGCTGAAAGAGCGCGCGGAGAACGCGGTCTCCGAGACCGTTCGCGAATCGATGCGGCCACAGTTTGAGGCGATTCGCGCTGTTGAGAAGGCCATCGAACAGCGAGTCGCGGCCATCGTCGCTTATGGGGACAAGGTGCGCCTGGCCATGACCAAGCAGCGCGAGCGGGAGCAGATCGAGGCTGCCCAGGCACGCGACGACGCATACGGGGAGCTCCTCGCCGAGGCCGCCACCAAACAGCTTGGCGCCGACCACCTGCGCACGGTCACGGATTTGGAGGCCATCCGCAAGGTGTGGGAGGCCAGTATCCGGGAGGTGTCGGAGGCAGGGCGGTGGCTGGCCGAAGCCGCTGATCTGCTGTCCTCCGACGAACCGGACTGATCTTTCCCAAAGAAGAATTCGGAGGCGGAGGAGCGGCGGCGTGCTGCCGACGCCCAGGAAGTTCAGCGTTGCGGTCGCAGAGGCTGCGTCGCAGGGCTCGTGTCTCTGGTTTGTCGTCTGGTTTGCAGTAACAGTAACTCTGCAGGCAGTTGGCTTGTGTGGGGGTAGGAGGAAGCCTCGCCGTGGCCGGGGTTGTGGTGGAACGATGGGCTGTTATGGGCCGGTCGGTGAAGATCCTCCTCGCGCTCACAGCCACTCTGCTGTGGGGTGGTGGCGTGGCGGTGATGGTGTGGGTGGCGGGGGGCTGGTCGTGGCAGGCGGCAGAACGCGCCGGCTGGCTGGCCGCCATCGCCGCCCTGCTGCTCCCCGCCACGGGGCTGTGGGTCTGGGCGCTGCGGCCTGGTGCCCAAGCCGCCGAGCCACCGACGCAACCAGGGCCGGGACCGTCGTCGGCCACCAACACCGTGCGAGGCGACGTCTCGGGGCAGGCGGTCCAAGCCCACACCATCGAATCACTCACCATCCAGTCTGTTCCCCCGGCCCAGCAGCGCGACCCGACCTGGTGGTCGGCACCGGTGGCCGCGGTGGATCCGCTGGAGGTGGGGGTGCACCGCTCCAGAGAAGGCCTACCCTCGTACGTGGCGCGTGACTGCGAGACCCAGCTGGCCCAGCACTTGGACCAGGCGGTCGAGCGCGGGGGCCTGGTGTTGGTGGTGGGCCCCTCCACCGCGGGCAAGACCCGCGCGGCCTGGACCGCGGTGGCCACCCGGTGCCCGGATCGGGAGGTGTTCGTGCCCGACCCGGGCACCGACCTGACCCGCCTCGCAGACGCCGTAGGCGCCCACGCCCGAACCGGCAGGCGGGCAGTGGTGTGGCTGGACGACCTCGACAAACACCTCAACGAGGGAAGCCGCCTCACCGGCTCCCTGCTCAACCAGTTCCACCACGCGGGCGCGGTGGTGGTGGCCACCATGCGCCAGGGCATCCACACCCGCCTCACCGCCCCCGGCCCGGCGGTACGCACCCCAGAGGAAAGCGAACTGAAGGTGGGTGAGGAGGAACGGCGCCTGCTGCGTGACGTCGATGCGGTGGAGGTGGCCCGGCAGTGGAGCGGCGCGGAACTGGACCGCGCCCAAAACAGCGGGGATACCGCGGTGGTCGAGGCGGCGTGCCGCCAACGCGCCGGTCATGGGCACGGGGTGGGCGAGTACCTGTCCTCGGCCCCCCAACTGCTCGCCCTGTGGCAGGCCCAGCGGGACCTATCCACCAGTGAGGGCGGGCATCCGCGGGCGTTTCGGGTGGTGGCCGCCTCCGTGGACCTGGCCCGCATCGGCGTCGAACACGCCGACCGGGACTTGTTGCAGGCCGCCCACGAACTCTACGACCTGTCCGCGGTGCTGCGCCCCAAGTCCTTCGACCAGGCGCTGGACTGGGCCACCCGCACCCACGAGGACACCTGCGGCCTGCTGCTGCCCGCCACCACCGACGACCCGCCAACAGAGTGGCGGCCCTTCGACTACCTCGTCGACCAGATCACCACCCCCATCCCCGACGCCCTGTGGCACCTCGCCCTGGAGCATGCCACCAACCCCCACACCCACACCGCCATCGGACGAGCCGCCCACGACCACGACCGCCCCGCCATCGCCGAAACCGCCTTCCGCCGCGCCGCCGACGCAGAACACCCCCACGCCATGAACGGCCTCGGTGTTCTGCTCCATGAGCGGGGGGAAGTGGAGGAGGCGGAGTCCTGGTACCGCCGCGCCGCCGAGGCCAATGTCTCCATTGCCATGCGCAATCTCGGACTCCTGCTCGACGCGCGGGGAGAATCGGCGGAGGCGGAGTCCTGGTACCGCCGCGCCGCCGAGGCCAATATCCCCGCCGCCATGAGCAACCTCGGACTCCTGCTGGCTGAGCGGGGGGAAGTGGAAGAGGCGGAGTCCTGGTACCGTCACGCCATCAAGGCTGGCCACCCCATCGCCATGGTCAACCTCGGCTTCCTGCTGGAGAAGCGGGGGAAGAAAGAAGAAGCCGAGCAGTGGTATCGGCACGCCATCAAGGCTGGCCACCCCATCGCCATGCGCAATCTCGGCTTCCTGCTGGAGGAGCGGGGGGAGAGGGAAGAAGCCGAGGTCTGGTACCGGCGCGCCATTGACACGGCGAGCAATGCCAACACTAAGTGCAATCTCGGCGTCCTGTTGGAGGAGCGGAGACGGGAGGCGGAGCAATGGCGGCGGGTCGTCGAGGAGGCAGCCGAGGAGGACTAGTCGCTGTCCGAGCGCTGAAAAAAAGGGGGCGACTGCACTCCCCCGTTTGTCTGTTTTGTGATGATGTCTGGTTTGCGGTAAACAGGGCTTGCCCACCCACGTCGGCGCCGTTGTTCGACTTCCCGGTGTGTTCACCGATTCCCTGATAACAGCAAGGGCTTTTGGACGTACTGGAGGCCACCGGGCGTCGGGTTGCGTCGGGCGGGTCGGCACTGGAACTGTCGGATGGGTTCTTCCCGATCACCTGGTTCCGGGAGTGGGCGGTTGAGGCGGCTAAGAGGGCAGAATTGGAGCATGGCGCCCCCTTCCTCTATGCCTCATCCCGGTGACGAGAACCCCTCTCTGTCCTCCCCGTCGGAGGAAGGAGAGGCTCGGGCTGCGGGCGGGGCCGACACCGCCCACGGGGACATCATTTCCACCGTCTACCGGGGCGACCACGTCGACCAGCGCGACGCCCAAGCCCAGCGCGACGTCATCGGCCAACAGGTCAACAACGGGCCCCACTTCTACCTGTATCCGGAGCCCCCTGCGCCCCCCATGCACAATCCCGCTTTGCGGGAGGCTTTGGGAAGGCCGATCGGCCAGTGCGACCCTCATGATCTGGAGGTTCATCCGGCCCTGCAGGCCCCAAGTGTGCCGGGGGCGGCCGGTTCGGTGCCGCGGCGGGATGCGGCGCGGCTGCCCGTCTATGTGCGGCGGGCCCACGACGAGGAACTGGCGAGTGTCGTCGAGGACGCCGCGCGGGGGCGTAGTCGTATGGCCGTGCTGGTGGGGTCGTCGTCGACGGGGAAGACGCGGGCCTGCTGGGAGGCCATCCAACCCCTCGCCGAGCGGGGGTGGCGGTTGTGGCATCCGGTGGATCCGACCCGGGCCGAGGCCGCCCTGGCCGACCTGGACCACATCACCCCGCACACGGTGGTCTGGCTCAACGAGGCCCAGCACTACCTCGGCGCAGGTGGCGGGACGGGCGAGCGTGTGGCCACGGCCCTGCACACCCTCCTCACCGACCCCGACCGCGCCCCCGTGCTGGTGCTGGGCACGTTGTGGCTCGACTACGCCCACACCTACACCCAACGCCCCGACCCAGGGCAGCCGGATGTGCACGCCCAGGCCCGGGCACTGCTGGCAGGCCGCCTGATCCACGTACCCGACGCCTTCGACCAGACCGCGCTGGCCGAGGCACACCGCCACGCCAAGACAGGGGACGGACAGTGGGCGCACGCCCTGGAACTCAGCCGACAGGGTCGGGTGGCCCAGGTGCTGGCCGGGGGACCGGCCCTGCTGGAGCGCTACCAGACCGCCCCACCCGCAGCACGCGCCCTGCTGGAGGCAGCCATGGACGCCCGCCGCCTGGGCGCAGGATTGCACCTGCCCCAGGAGTTTCTGGTGGAGGCGGCCGAGGACTACCTCACCGACGACGAACTCGCCGTCCTCGACGACGACTGGATCGACCACAGCCTGGTCTACACCGGCCAGCCCGTGCACGGTAACCTCGCGCCCCTACGCAGAGTGCGCCCACGCCGCTCCCAGACCGGCCCCGCTTCTGGCACGGCGGGTCCGGTCTACCGGCTGGCCGACTACCTCGAACAACACGGCCGCCACCACCGGCGCGACCACTACCCGCCCGCCTCCTTCTGGCAGGCCGCCCACCGCCACCTCACCACCCCCGACGAACTACATACCCTGGCCAAAGCCGCCCACCGGCGCGGCCTGCTCAAGCACGCGGTCCGGCTCTACCACCGCGCGATCCTGGCCCACCACCCCCTCTCTGCCCACGGCTTGGTCAACCTGCTGTCGTCAGACACCGACCCCCACAACACCGGCGCCCACTGGACCGCCACCCACGCCCCCCTCACCGACCCGGGCGGCGTCGCCTTCCTGCTGGAGGCGCTGCACGAGGTCGGGCGGGAGGAGGCGGTGCGGGAGTTGTTGGCGCGCAACCCCGCCGCCCACGTCGACCTCACCGCCCCGGGCGGCGTCGCCTTCCTGCTGCGGGTGCTGCACGAGGTCGGGCGGGAGGAGGCGGTGCGGGAGTTGTTGGCGCGCAACCCCGCCGCCCACGTCGACCTCACCGCCCCGGGCGGCGTCGCCTTCCTGCTGGAGGCGCTGCGCCAAGCGGGGCAGGCTGGGGCGGTGCGGGCGCTGTTGGCGCGCAACCCCGCCGCCCACGTCGACCTCACCGCCCCGGGCGGCGTCGCCTTCCTGCTGCGGGTGCTGCACGAGGTCGGGCGGGAGGAGGCGGTGCGGGCGCTGTTGGCGCGCAACCCCGCCGCCCACGCCCCCCTCACCGACCCGTATGGCGTCGCCCGTCTGCTGGAGGTGCTGCACGAGGTCGGGCGGGAGGAGGCGGTGCGGGCGCTGTTGGCGCGCAACCCCGCCGCCCACGCCCCCCTCACCGACCCGTATGGCGTCGCCCGTCTGCTGGAGGTGCTGCACGGGGTGGGGCGGGAGGAGGCGGTGCAGGCGTTGGCCTCCCGCACCGCCGCCCACGCCCCCCTCACCCACCCGGACGGCGTCGCCCGCCTGCTGGAGGTGCTGCACGGGGTGGGGCGGGAGGAGGCGGTGCAGGCGCTGGCCTCCCGCACCGCCGCCCACGCCCCCCTCACCCACCCGGACGGCGTCGCCCGCCTGCTGCGGGTGCTGCACGGGGTGGGGCGGGAGGAGGCGGTGCAGGCGCTGGCCTCCCGCACCGCCGCCCACGCCCCCCTCACCGACCCGTATGGCGTCGCCCGCCTGCTGGAGGCGCTGCGCCAAGCGGGGCAGGCTGGGGCGGTTGAGAGGTTGCAACGTCGGGCGCTGGACGCCGGTGCGCTTGGGAGGACTCCCGCGTTCCTTCAGCCGTACGGGCGGGAGCCTGACGGCACGCCTGCCGCGGCGTGGACCTGGGAGGAGGTAGTCGCGGAGGACGCTCCGCCCGCGGCCCTGTAGCACCAGCCCTGACCGTGCCCCCGGTCCCGGGGCCCGTCTTCGCGCGGCGGGGTGTCCCCAGCCCAGTGCTGGTTTTTCATAACATCCCAGTATGCGGGCCCCGCGGCGGATTTTTGTCGCCCCCGTGACCGGAGTGCCGAGGCAGGGCGCGGGCGACCGGAGACGCCGCAGCCGAACAGGAGGCCGGAACGTACGCGCAGGAGGCGCGGAAGCCGGAGAGCGCCCCGGAGTCGAGCCGCCAACAGGGGCCGGCACATCCCGCGGCCGTGTGACGAACCACGGATCTGAGTCCGGCCAACACGTGCGACGTCGATACGGAAAGACCCGCGGGCGGACTTCCCCGAAGAGATGCGACCCGGGTTTCGGGAAGGCGAAGCCCCATCCCGCAGGTGGTGTGGCGGGGGTGGCTCCGCCGGGCAGACCGGAAAGGCCGTACGCCCGAAGCCCGTCAGCGGCCGGCGCGGTGGACACGTGCTTCTGGCGGGGACGCCCCGGTGCTAGTTTGGATACGGATACGTACCCGTATACGAATAAGAGGGGTCGTGTCGGCGTCGACAACACAGGTACTCGTGGTCGGAGCGGGACCGGTGGGGCTGACTCTGGCCTGCGCCCTGGCCGCCCAGAAGGTCGAGGTCCGGGTGGTGGACCGGGCCGCACGACCGGCCACCACGTCACGGGCCAACATCCTGCACGCGCGCGGCGTGGAGGTCCTGGCCCGCCTGGACGCCCTGGGCGACCTGCCCGAACGCTCCCTCGCACCGCTGGGCATGACCATGCACGTCGGCGACCGGCCCCTGGCCACGGTGCGCTTCGCCCCCCTGCGGGGACAGTCCACGCAGGCACTGTTCGTCTCCCAGGCCGACGTGGAGGAACAACTGCGGCGCCGACTGGGCGCCCTGGGCGTCGAGGTCGAGTGGAACCGCCCCCTCGACGGACTGGAGGTCCACGAGCACGGCGTGACCGCGCACCTCGACGCACCCGACTGCACGCCGACTGGGTGGTCGGCTGCGACGGCGCGCACAGCACGGTCCGCGACCTGGCCGCGATCGACTTTCCCGGCGTCTCCGTCGGCGAGCGTTTCCTGCTCGCCGACGTCCACGTCGACTGGGACCGCAGCCGCGACGTCTCGGCGGGCTGGTTCCACCGCGACGGCATCCTGATGGCCATGCCGATGCCCTCCCCCGGCCAGACCCGCCGCGAGACCGGCACCCTGTGGCGGCTCATGGCCGAGGTCACCGCCGCCCCCGGCGAGCCGCACCTCACCCAGCAGCAGATCCTCGACCGCTTCGAGCAACTGGTCCCCCACCGCAGCGGACAGCACGCCCGCCTGGGCGAAGCCGTGTGGACCTCGGTGTTCCGCATCCACCGGCGCCTGGCCGCCGACTACCGCCGCGGCCGCGTCCTGCTGGCCGGGGACGCCGCCCACGTCCACAGCCCCATCGGCGGACAGGGCATGAACACCGGCATCGGCGACGCCGAGAACCTCGCCTGGAAACTCGCGCTCGTCGTCCACGGCCGCGCCGACGCCCGCCTGCTCGACACCTACACCGCCGAACGCCGCCCCCTGGCCACCTGGATCCTCAACGCCACCACGGCCAACACCCGCATCCTGCTGGGCGAGACCCTCCCGGCCCGCCTGCTGCGCGACCGGATCATGCTGCCGCTGCTCAATCTGCCCGCCATGCAACGCGCCGCCACCCGCAGCGCCTCCCAACTGGACGTCACCTACCGCAACGGCCCCCTGGGCGCACGCCGCGGCCGCAGCCCACACCCCGGCGACCGGATCGGCGATCTGGCCTGCCTGCGCGCCGATGCCACCCCCACCCGGCTGCACGCCGAACTCGGCTCCCGCTGGGCCCTGCTGGCGCCGCAGGCGACCGGGACGGTCGAGGAACTGGCCACGACAGCGCGCGCCCACCTCGGCGACGACGTCGGCGTCCTGCGACCGCAGGACGCCGTGAAACACGGGGACACGCTGCTGGTCCGCCCCGACGGCCACCTCGGCTGGCGCGGCCGCACCCCCGCCGACCTGCGACGCTGGCTGACCGAGACACTGGGCTGCACGGAGAAGAGCAGATGAGCCGCAACAGACCGACACCGGCCCGGGCGGGACGCCCCCGCGACCCGCAGCTGGACGAGGCCATCGTGCGCGCCGCCACCGAGCTGCTCGCCGAACGCGGCGCGGCACAGACCAGCATCGAACAGATCGCCCGACGCGCGGGCGTGACCAAGGTCAGCGTCTACCGCCGCTGGCGCACCAAGGAGGACCTGCTCGCCCACGCCGTGGAAGCACTCCGCGACCGGCTGCCCGCCGTGGACCTGGCAGCAGGAGACGACGAGCCGCTGCCGCAGGTGGTGCAGCGGCTGCTGCCGCGCTGGGGCGAGATCCTGGCCGACGCCCGGTTCCGTCGGCTCACCGCACGCCTGCTCGCCGCGGCCGCCGACCATCCGGCACTGCTGGAGGCCTACCGCACCCACCACGTCGCCCCGCGCCGCGAACGCGCCCGCGCGGTCATGGAACGGGCCCAGGCGGAGGGGTTCTTCGACGCCGACGCCGACATCGACACGGCGATCGACCTGATGGAAGGCGCGGTCATCCGGTACCTGCTGCTGGACCCCCGAGCGGCCGACCCCGTCCAGACCACCCGCTACCTGCGCACCCTGCTGACCCAGGTGGGCTTCGCCCTGCCGCGGGCAGATGACGCCTGAACCGGACGACCAGTCCTCAAGCCCCGCCCGGACCGGAATCCCGCCGGGCCGTCAACAGCCGGACCGAAGCCCCGAGCCCGGTCAAGGGCACGGCCGCCGGGAGAAGCCGGGGAAGCGGCGTGTCACCGCCGAGCTTGGGACAGGCAGCAGAAGTTGACGGTGGAGGGTGAGAACGGACGGACGACAGTTCAGGAGACGTGACGTCGCCATGGAACGCTGTCCATCAGGCGCAACCGCTTGGGCCAGGTCACAGTCGCGCGGACCAGCCCGCGGCACTGTGGCCAGCAGGATCAGGGCCGGTTTTCTCCCAGGGAGCGGTTGACCTCGGAGAGGTCGGCACGACACGCAGCCAGCGGCATTCGGGATTGGAACCGTGACGCCCCGAGACCTGGGCGATGGCGCACACACCGGTCCCACGTCTGTTTGAACCCTGGCACAGGACAGGGGATAGGACCACACTGTGAATCACATTGGCGATGAGTGATTCAGACTGGTGGGGCGGTGACGGCAGTGGCAGATATCGGTGCGCGGATCGAGCGGGCCCGCGCCGCAGCGGGTCTGAGCCAGCGAGCCCTTGCCGACGCCACAGGTATCTCGCAGTCCACCCTGTCTCGGATTATCTCCGGAGACCGGGTGGCGAAGATGCCGGAGCTCGTGGCGATCGCATGGGAGACCGGACACACGGTTGCCCAACTCACCGGAATCGGATCGGTGGCTGAACGGGTGCAGTGCGCGGCCCGCGCCACCAACGACATGCGTCAGACGCTGCTGAGCTTCCTGGAACTCGACGCCTACCTGGACGACCAGGCTATTCCCGCCACGGTCTGAAACGGAGTCGAAGAACTGTGAGCGCCGAAGCCGAAGGCCGCGCTGCTGCCGAGCGGTTCCGTAGAGAACAGCACCTGGGCGCGCAGCCGCTGGGGGACCTTGTGGCGATCATCGAGCAGGCCACGGGGGTCGACGTGGCTGTGCTCGACGCCGACCAGGACCAACACGGCCTGACGATGCGGGACCCGCAACGCGACGCCGTTTTCGTCGGTGTCGCGCGCACCCGCAAACCGATGCGGCAGCGCAGCACTCTCGCCCACGAACTCGGCCACATCCTGTTCGGGGACATGACGGACAGCGCAAGGATCGCTTGGAAAGACCGCTCTCCTGCAGAAATCCGAGCGGATGCCTTCGCACGCCACCTGCTTATCCCACTTGAGGGCCTACGCGGATTCCTCGAGGAGCGAAGATCGCTGACCCAGTCGGTGCTCTCCGAAGTCGTTCAGCGGTTCCTGGTCTCGCCCATGATCGCCGCGATCGCGCTCCACCAGGCCGGGTGCATCGACACCTCCACCAAAGAAGAGTGGAAAACCCTCACCACACCACAGTTGGCCACCCGATTCGGGTGGAGTGATCAATACCGCGCTCTGCAAGACGAATCCAATCGACGCAGGGCGCCACAACGGTTGCTTGCCCGAGCGATCAGAGGCTACGTCGAAGGGGTGCTGTCCGCACAGGCCATCGCCACGCTTCGCGGTATCACCCGGCAGGAGGCTGAAGCGGAACTGCGGGAAGCGGGCGTGGTGCCCGCCGAACGGCCAGTGGCCTGGGCTGATCCAGCCGAACTGCCAGATGTCGGAGTGGACCTCGCAGCTTTGGACGAGGCCCTTGACGCACCTGACCACGATGACAATCCCCCTGGCATGACAACGAGAGGGAGCGGATGAGCCACCGGCCGATCATCGACGCCGGTCCCGGACTGAACTTCCTCTCGATTCACCAGGAGTCTCCTCATCGGAGTCTTGGGGAGATTGAGTGCTCCGGAGGCTGTGCAGAACGAGGTGTTCACAAAGTCGCAGCAGGACGAGCGTTTCCGTCCTGCTGCGACGGTCTGGCGGAAGCTAACCCCCGAATGGCTGCGAGTTCTGTCCGATGACGAGACACCCGAACTCGCAGCCGTGGTCCAGCGCATCACCTACCAACCTTTGGCCGAACGGTTGAAGCGCCCCAAGGACCTGGGCGAGGTCATGGTCATCGCTCACGCGGTCGTCGCCGCCGAAGCAGGCCAAGAGGTGACCGTCCTCATCGATGACGGGCAAGGGGCACAGACCGCAACCGCAGAGATCAACCGTCTTGAACGGATCCGACGTAGCGGGCGTCCAGTGGGATCGATCAAACTGGTCAGCACGCTGACTGTCCTGGAGCGTGCGGTGCAGAAAGAGTACATTGCGGGCAGGGCAGATATGCGTCGTCTCTACCAGCGACTGCGTGAACTGGATGACGGCCTACCCCCCATCGAGGCAACCAGTCTCTTGTCGCCTGCTCTCTGGACTTGAGGCTGTCCTTACCTTGTGCCGCACACTCATCTGGTACCTCCGGTGGGGAAAGCGCCTGTGCAGTGGCCAGTCGTCTCCAGGAGATAAGTGCCTATCCCAAGCGGAGCGGTGCTGTGTGAATGTCGCGTGGATCTGCTGGAGGAAGCGAGGCCGAGAAGTGCTGGAGGCAGGGTGAAGCCCTGTTCGGCCACTCACCGAGCCTTGTCGTCCTGCTTCGTGGAGTTGGAGGACCAGTACCACTCGGACGGGCTCGCCGACCCGGTGCGGGCAGCACCGCAGATGGTGAAGGGCCTGTCGGTTCTTCAGCTGGGCACCGGCCCGCCATGGTCTCGACGCTGGGAACCGACGCGGCGTCGGAGTCAAGTCGGCGGTGTTTCGGCTGGCTGTGGGCGGGACTGCGGCGGGGGCGCCGGGATGGCTCCCGGCGGCCCCGCTTCTGGAAGCGAGGTTGTGCGGCAGTCGAGGATCCGTGGGGTGGCAGGCGCGGGCCGGCCCCTGTACCGGCCACCCCACGGCGGGGTCGGCGTCCGCGGGGTTCAGCTGCCGCAGCAGTCTGCGGCCTGGGCCGGCGCGGGCGCGTCCTCGGGCTTGCCGCGCTGGTCGCTGTCGGCCTTGACCACGTACACCTCCCAGGGCTCCTTGCCGGGGCCCTGCACCCACACCTTGTCCTGGAGGGCGTAGCAGCAGGAGGTGTCGTTCTCCTCGAACGCGGTCAGCCCGGCCTTCCTGAGCCGGTCGGCGGCGGCGTCGACCTGGGCGGTGGACTCCACCTCCACCCCCAGGTGGTCCAGGCGGGTCTCCTGGCCGGGCTCGCCCTCGATGAGGACGAGCTTGAGCGGGGGTTCGGCGATGGCGAAGTTGGCGTAGCCGGGGCGGCGCTTGGCGGGCTCGACGCCGAAGAGCTTGGAGTAGAAGGTCACCGACGCCTCCAGGTCGGCGACGTTGAGGGCGAGTTGCACACGGGGCACGGGAACCTCCACGAGAGTTGAATCGAAGTTTGTCGATGCAAGATTGCGGCCTGTTTTGATTTTTGTCAATATAGAAGCATGTCGAATCAAGAGAGCGCGGTCGAAGCGGCCGCCCCGGTCCCCGGCACGGTCGCGGACTGCTGTCCCGGACTGCTGACCACCCCGTTGGGCGAGAAGGAAGCCGCGGAACTGGCCCGGGTCTTCAAGGCCCTGGGCGACCCGGTACGGCTGCGACTGCTGTCGATGATCGCCTCCCGGGCAGGGGGCGAGGTGTGCGTGTGCGACCTGACCCCCGCCTTCGACCTGTCCCAGCCCACCATCTCCCACCACCTCAAGCTGCTGCGCGAGGCCGGGCTCATCGCCGCCGAGCGGCGCGGCACCTGGGTGTACTACCGGCTGATCCCCGAGACCACCGACCGCCTGGCGCGGATCCTGACCCGCCGCACCGCAACGGCGGACAGGGCGTGAGCCTCCCCACCGGATCGACCACCAGGGCCGACGCCCCGCCTCTGCCGGTGCTGGACCGCTGCCCACCGGTTCGGATTCTGACCGCGATGGCCGCCGGCCCGGTCCTGGGGACGATGCCGGTGTACTGCGTGCCCCTGTGAGGGGCGGCCCCGGGCGGCCATCCCGACCCTTCATCGAGGCGGGCAGCGGCGTCGAGCTCGCGATTCGGGCCCCGGCCGGGGGTCCGCTCGTCGAGGTGCCCGTCCTGGCCGCCCACTGTTTCTTCCCCGACGAAAGGCCCTGCTTTGTCGAACGGTGAGATCCCGCAGGTGCTGTTCGTGTGCGTGCACAACGCCGGACGCTCCCAGATGGCCGCCGCGTTCCTGCACCACCTGGGCGCCGGAAGGGTACGGGTGCGCTCGGCCGGGTCAGCCCCGGCCGACGCGGTCAACCCCGCCGTGGTCCAGGCGATGGCCGAGGTCGGCATCGACATCGCCGCCAACGTCCCCAGAGCCCTGACCGCGGAGGAGGTGGACGCCTCAGACGTGGTGGTCACCATGGGGTGCGGCGACGCCTGCCCGTTCCTCCCAGGCAAGCGCTACCTGGACTGGGACCTGCCCGACCCCGCAGGCCAGGGGGTCGAGGCGGTGCGGCCCATCCGCGACCGCATCCGCGCCCACGTCGTAGAACTGCTGGAGGAGTTGGTTCCACCGCACCGGTGACAGCGGTGGGCGGTACCTGGAGCCCGTTCCGGTCCGCAGGGTCCACTGCGGACCGGATTGGGGACGGGGTGGGGAGAGGTTGCTCCGGCCCCGGGCGCGCACTCGTCGTGCGGTGTCTGAGGACGCGGGCGGGACCGGGGACGCCGAGCGCGTGTCCTGCCCGGACGGTGAACGTGCGTCTGTCCTGGCTCAGGGGAGGACACCAGAAGGGGGCCCGACCAAAGGTACTTCCGGGCTCTGGTTGCCGCAGAGGGCTGGCGCGACAGGACCGCACACGTGGAAGCCGTGGACCGGGCGGGCCGGAACCGTCACGGTCCCGCGCCACTTCCCCTCGCCTTCGGCGGTCCCGGGTCTGGCGCGGCACGCACCTGTTGCGTGCGCCCGGGCGAAGGTGTGCTGTCATGCGGTGGCCTCGCAGTACGGGCTTCCTCGCACACAGTCGTTCCGGGGAGCTGTTCGCGTGGGGCTCTCGTCGACATCGGGCGCCCGGACTACGGACGAGTGCGCGTCCGGTTCGTCGCCGGGGCACATCCGGACAGGCGCAGTGCGTCGCGTCTCGGTTCGGGGGCGATCCGCCCGGCCGCCGTTTCCTTGATGCGGGTGACGGCAGGGCGCGGCCCGGGGCGGATCGGGCTCCGCTCCGGGCCGCGCGGATGCGGGGCCCTCTCTTTCCGGTGAAGGCGGTGGCCGGACGGGCCGCGGGTCTGTCGGGTGGGGCCGCACCGGCCTGCGTACCGGGCGGCTGTGGGCGGGCCGTGTCTGCGGTCTGGCGTGCGGTGCCTGCTGTCCGCCGGTGCTCGGGGCCCTGGTGTCCGGGCTGGTCGCGGGGGATCTGAATCGTTTGCTGGGGGTTTGCAACGCTATGCCGGGCCCCCGGCGGGGGTGGGCCGTCCGGGGCGGGGGTGGCGGTACACCCCCCAAACCTGGTTTTCGATAAGGGAAGCTTATGAAAAACCAGCCGAACGAGGGTCCGAAATGTCCGGTTCGGTCTTTGTGTTGCCCATTCTGTTTGCCATACGTATTTACGTTATAGAGAAACGTTACAACGCTACGAAACTAAAGGGAGTGCCGCCTCCCTGGGAACACGGCACGGACAGCCTCGGCGGGACGCGCTGCCAAGCCCCGGCCACGGGTCGGTGTCCGCTCCCCCGCCCGCGCCGGCACGGTGGATCGCCGCCGGACCGTCCCCCTCCGCAGCCCGGGCCCACCGGGTGGAACCAGACGGCCCCGGCTGGGACCGTGTCCTTCCCCCCAGCGGGCACGACCGCGCGGAGCCGGACCGGGAGCGGTGACGTGCCCCTCGGACAGTCCGTCGACCGGATCACGCGTGGTGGTGGTGCCGACGGTGTCGGCCATGCCCAGCGGGGCGAACACCTCCTCGGCCAGCTACTCGTCGAAGGGGCGGCCCGCGACCCGCTCCATGATGCGCGCCGCCGTCCAGTGGTTGGCGTTGCTGTAGGCAGGGGACGTGCCGGGCGGTGCGGACAGCCGCCAGTCCGCGACGCGTTGGACGCCTTCGGCCGGGGCGACGATCACGGGGTCGGGCAAGCCCGGGGTGTGCGACAGCAGCTGGCGGACGGTGACGGCGTCACCGGGACGGAAGTCGGGCAGGTAGCGTGCGGCGGGGCGTCGAGCTCGACGCGGCCCTCGTCCACCAGCCGTCGACGAACGGGACGGGGCGCGGGACGTGACCGGGGCCTGATCTGTCCCCCTCCGGCGCGCAGTGGACTCCCCCGCCGGCGCGGCCGGGCGTATCCTGACCGCACCACGACGGCGGGCACCATCCCGTTGTCGTGCCCCTGCAGCCGGGAGTTGACCGTATGCCCCCACCGTCCCCGAAGCGGCCTCGTTCGACGCCCTCGTCGTGGGCGCCGGGATCTCCGGTCCCGGCGCCGCCCACCCCCCGCAGCGCGACCGCCCCAACACAGCTACGCCGTCCTGGAGGCCCGCACCGCCCTGGGCGGCACGCGGGACCTGTTCCGCTTCCCTCCTTCGGGGGGTACGCTCCGACTCCGACCCGCACACCCTCGGCCACGAGTTCCGGCCGCGGCGACGAGAGCACGCGAGCGCCGGGGCCGCGGAGATCCTGGGCCACCGGCGCGACACCGCGGCCGAGTGCGGCATCGACTGCCGCATCCGTGTCCGCTCCCGGGTGCCGGGCACCCGGTGGTCTTCACCCCAGGCCCGCTGGAACGCGGCGGTCGAGCACACCGACACCGGGGAGCGGACCGTGCTGACCTGCGCGACTGGCTGTGCTGCGCGGGCGGCCACCACCGCTGCGACGAGGGCTGCACCCCGCACTCTGCGGGACGGCACCGCTTCGCAGGCCCCGGCGGGTGCGGCCGCGCACGTGACCGTGCTGCAGCACCCACCTACGTCATGCCGGTGGCCGCCCGGGTCGGCCGCCCCCGGCTCCGCGCCCTGAACACCCCGCCAACCGACCCGCATCTGGAGGTTCTCGTGCACGATTCCGACTGGCAGCCCGACATCCTCGGCGACGGCTACCGCCAGCGCGTCCTGGAGTTGGGCGCCGACCCCGACGGCGAGGGGCAGATCGCCGCCGTGCTGGTGCGACGCGACGTGCGCCAGGGGGAGAGCGTGCGGGGCGCCGTGCTGTACGTGCACGGCTTCTCCGACTACTTCTTCCAGACCCCCCTGGCCGACTTCCTGGCCGCGCGCGGCCAGGCGTTCTACGCCCTGGACCTGCGCAAGTCGGGGCGGGCCCGACGCGACGGGCAGACCGCGCACTACGCGTCGGACCTGAAGCTGTACGACGTCGAACTGGAGCGGGCGCTCGCGGTCGTCGCCGAGGCCCACCCCGGTCTGCCCGTGGTGCTGCTCGCCCATTCCACCGGCGGGCTGATCGTGCCGCTGTGGCTGGACCGCCGACGGGCGGCCGGGACCGTCGCCCCCGTGGCGGGGCTGGTGCTCAACAGCCCGTGGTTCGACCTGCAGGGCAAGCCGTCGCACCGCGGGGTGCTGACGCAGGCGCTGCGCGTGCTGGCGAAGGTGGCCCCGAAGCGCCGGTTGACCGTGATGCCGGGGGTCTACGGGAGCACTCTGCACACCAGCGGCACCGGGGAGTGGGACTTCGACCTGGAACTGAAGCCGCTGTCGGGGTTTCCCGTGACGGTGGGCTGGCTCAACGCGGTGCGGCGCGGGCACGCCCGCCTGCACCGCGGCCTGGACGTGGGGGTGCCGTCGCTGGTGCTGCGTTCGGACCGCTCCGACTTCTCCGGGGTCTACTCCGAGCTCAGCGACCGCACCGACACGGTTCTGGACGTGGCCCAGATCGCCCGGTGGGCCGGCTGCCTGGGGGGTGAGACCACCGTGGTGCCGGTCGAGGGGGCGCGCCACGACGTGTTCCTGTCGCTGCCCGAACCCCGCGAGCGCGCCTACCGGGTCCTGGGGGACTGGCTCGACCGGCACGGCCTGTCCACGCCGCCGGTGCGGGCCGAGCGGGAGGAGACGCTCGCCGACGACGGGGGGATCGCCCGGGCGTGACGGACGCACCGCCGCCGTCCCGGGGGCCCGGGCCCCCGGGACGGCGGCGGTATCCGGGCGGGACGGCCCGCGGGAAGCCCGCCCCGGCACGGCGCCGTGTCCCGCCGCCGACGGGCGGCACACCGCAAAGGCCCGGGGGCTGGGCTCAGCCGAGGAGCAGGCGCAGGGCCAGCACGATCATCACCACCCCGACCACCAGGTCGAGCACCCGCCACACGGCGGGACGGCCCAGCACGCGCGAGGCGGCGCGCGCCCCCAGGCCCAGGGTCGTGAACCAGGCGAGACTGCCCAGCGCGGCCCCGGCGGCGAACCACCACCTCAAGGGGCCGTAGTGGTGGGCCACGGAACCGAGCAGCAGCACCGTGTCGAGGTAGACGTGCGGGTTGAGGTAGGTCAGCGCGAGCGTGGTGGCCGCCACCGCCCACCGGCCGCCCGCCTGCTGTGACGCCGCGTGCAGCGCCTGGGGCCGGCGGGCGTTCCACAGCGACCGGGCTCCGTAGCAGAGCAGGTAGGCCGCCCCCGCCCACCGTGCCAGCACCAGCACGGCCGGATGCTGCTGCACCAGCACGCCCACGCCGCTGACCCCCACGCCGATGAGCAGCGCGTCGGAGGCCGAGCACAGGGCGACGACCGTGCCGACGTGGGCCCGCCGCAGCCCCTGGCGCAGCACGAACGCGTTCTGCGCGCCGATGGCCACGATCAACGACAGTCCGGTCACCAGACCGGCCACAACAGCGGACACGGCTGTTCACCCTAGAGACCCCGCGTGGTGAAGTACAGCGAAAGATTCTGAAGATCCATTAGTTTGGCTTCATGAGGATCAGTCCCGAACACCTCGACACCCTCGTGGCGATCGTCGACCACGGCACGTTCGACGCCGCCGCGCGGCACCTGTCGGTCTCGCCCTCGGCCGTCAGCCAGCGCATCCGCGCCCTGGAGTCCCACCTGGGCCGGGTGGTCGTGGCACGCAGCACACCGTGCCGTCCCACCGAGGCCGGGCAGGTGCTGCTGCGACTGGCCCGCCAGCGGCAGGTGCTGGAGCGTGAGGCGCTGGCCGAACTGCGCGCCGAGGAGCACTCGGCCGTGGAGTTGGCGGTCGCGGTCAACGCCGACTCGCTGGCCACCTGGTTTCCCCGGGTGCTGGACGAGTGCGCGTCCTGGCCGCAGGCGATCGTGCACCTGCACGTGGAGGACCAGGACCACTCGGCCGCGCTGCTGCGGGCCGGGACGGTGCTCGCGGCGGTCACCTCCGACCCGGTCGCGGTGCAGGGCTGCGCAGTGGAGCACCTCGGCACGATGCGCTACCTGCCGGTGGCCGCGCCCGCCCTCGCCGACCGGTGGAGTGCCGGTGGCGGCGTCGACTGGGCGGCGATGCCCATGGTCCGCTTCAACGCCAAGGACGACCTGCAGCACCGCCTGCTGGCCGCCCGGGGAATCACCACCGATCCGCCCACCCACCTGGTGCCCTCCTCGCAGGGGTTCGTGGCGGCGGTGCGCGCGGGACTGGGCTGGGGCATGGTGCCCCGCGAGCAGTTGGGCGACGACCTGGAGACGGGGCGCCTGGTGCGGCTGGCCGGGGCCGAACCGATCGACGTGCCGCTGTACTGGCAGCACTGGCGGCTGCGTTCTGCGCACCTGGACCGCCTGGGCGCGGCCGTGCACGCCGCCGCGGCCGTGCTGCGCCGTTAGGCGAACAGCGGTGGGCCGAGCGTGCGCGGCGGTCCCAGACGCCCGGCGGTGCCGGGCCGCGTCGGCGCGCGGGGGTTCGGCCGCGGTTGGGCGGGCCGGACCACGCCTCGACGACGTGCCGCCCCGGCCCCTGTGTCACGTCGCCCCGGACTCCCGGATCGACGTGACACAGGGGGTGCCCAGGGACGCGGCCGTCCCGGTCGGGCACGGCCGGGAGCCGCACACGGCGATCGGCAGCTCCTGCGCCCGGATCGGCTCCGGGCACGTGGTGGTCCTCGAACGGTCGGACGGGTTCGTCCGCGTCGTGACCGGGTTCCTCGGCGCCGACCGGCCGGCGGGCTGTGCATCCGCCGCTGGGTGCGGACCGGTGCCGGCGCAGTCGCCCCCCGTCTGGGTAGGGGTGGACACCCACGGCGGCCCGACCGGGGCCGCCCGGTCGAAAAGGGGGCTGGTGGGATGCTGCGGGGAATGGCCACGGTCAGCTACTGGGCCGAGGACGTGGCGGCGGCCAAGGAGTGGTACACGGAGCTGCTGGGGGTCGAGCCGTACTTCGAACGCAGCGGTCCGGACGGCAGGCCGGCCTACGTCGAGTTCCGTATCGGTGACCACCTGCACGAACTGGGGTTGGTCGACCGCCGCTACGCGCCCGGTGACGCGCGGCCCGGCCCCGGGGGCGCGGTGCTGTTCTGGCACGTCGACGACGTGGCGGCGGCCGTGCAGCGGCTGCTGGCGATGGGGGCGCGCATCTACCAGGAGGTCACCCCGCGTGAGGCGGGGTTCGTCACCGCCTCGGTGGTCGACCCCTTCGGCAACGTCCTGGGGGTGATGACCAACCCGCACTACCTGGAGATGCTGCGGGACGTCCGGGGGTGAGCCGGTGCGGTCGCCGTGGGGCCGGTGCGCCACAGCAGTTCGGCGGCGACGCGGGACAGGCGCCAGCCGTGGGGGGTGCGCACCGCCTCCATGCGGTACTCCTCGCCGACGGTGAACTCCGGGGTGCCGTCGGCGAGGCAGAAGACCGCGATCTGCTGGGCGGTGAGTGCGGCGTGGTCGCCGTTGACGGTGATGAGCGGGTTGGTGGTGAGGTGGTGGGTTCTGGCGTGGCGTCCGTGGCTGCGGCGGGCCAGGGCCGCGATCGCGTGGACGCCGCGGACCTGGCCGGAGGCGACGGTGACGGTGGCGTCCTCGGTGAAGATCGAGCGCGTCTCGTCGAAGCGGCCCCCGTCCAGCCAGCGGCCGTGGCGGGAGAGCAGGTCGGTCAGTGCGGCGCGGTCGGCGAGCTCGTCCAGGCGCTGCCGTAGTGCTTCGACGGTGTCGGTGGCGGTCATGACTGCTCCTCGGTAGGGGGAGGCTGGGAGAAGACCACACCCGAATGTTGGTGCAGCCAACATTCGGGTGTGGTGATGGTAGCCGATGATTGGCCAGACCAACAATCGTCTAGGGTTGGAGTGTGTCCGACGACCAGACCCCACGCCGCCTCCGCGACATCCCCAGCCGCCTGCTGACCCAGACGGCGTCCCACGCCCACCGCCTGGTGGCCCAGCACCTGGGAGAGTTCCGCACCCACCACTACGCCCTGCTCGCCGCCCTGGCCGAAACCGGACCGTCCAGCCAGGCCGCGCTGGGCCGCAGGTGCGGCATGGACCGCAGCGACGTCACCGCCGCGGTCACCGAACTGGCCGCCCGAGGACTCCTGCGGCGCACCCTGGACCCCGCCCACCGCCGCCGCAACATCATCACCCTGACCCCCCAGGGCGAAACAGCACTGCAGGACCTGGACCGGCGGGTACGCCAGGCCCAGGACGAGGTGTTCGCCCCCCTCACCCCGGACGAACGCGCCCAGCTGAGCGAACTCCTCACCCGCCTGCTCGCCCACCACACCCGGCCCTGACCGCACGCGGTACCGGCCGCCGGGCCACCAGCAGGACGGACACCCTGGTGGGGCGGTCCCGGACCGGGCCCGCCCCACCAGGGGCGCTCAGGACTTGACGTAGGCCGCCAGGTGCTCACCGGTGAGCGTGGAGCGGGCAGCCACCAGCTCGGCGGGCGTGCCCTCGAACACGACCCGGCCGCCGTCGTGCCCCGCACCGGGACCAAGGTCGATGATCCAGTCGGCGTGCGCCATGACCGCCTGGTGGTGCTCGACCACGATGACCGACTTACCGGAGTCCACGAGCCGGTCCAACAGGCCCAGCAACTGCTCCACATCGGCCAGGTGCAGCCCCGTGGTCGGCTCGTCGAGAACGTAGACGCCGCCCCTGTCCCCCATGTGGGTGGCCAGCTTGAGCCGCTGCCGCTCACCCCCGGACAGCGTGGTCAGCGGCTGACCGAGACTGAGGTAGCCGAGCCCGACGTCGGCGAGCCGGTCGAGGATGGCGCGCGCGGCCGGCGTGCGCGCCTCACCCGCCCCGAAGAACTCCCGGGCCTGGGACACCGACATCGCGAGCACCTCGCTGATGTTGCGGCCCCCCAGCGTGTACTCCAGCACCGACGCCTGGAACCGCCTGCCCTCGCACTCCTCGCACACGGTGGTGACCCCGGCCATCATCGCCAGATCGGTGTAGATGACCCCGGCACCGTTGCAGGTGGGGCAGGCCCCCTCGGAGTTGGCGCTGAACAACGCCGGTTTCACGCCGTTGGCCTTCGCGAACGCCCTGCGGATCGGGTCGAGCAGCCCCGTGTAGGTGGCCGGGTTGCTGCGCCGCGAACCACGGATCGCCGCCTGGTCGACCGAGACGACACCCGCGTCGGCGGGCATCGACCCGTGCACCAGCGAACTCTTGCCCGAACCGGCCACACCCGTGACGACGACCAGCACCCCCAGCGGAATGTCGACGTCGACGTCGCGCAGGTTGTGCTTGTTCGCGCCGCGGATCGCCAACACCCCGGTGGGCGTGCGCACCTTCTCCTTCACCGCCGCCCGGTCACCGAGGTGGCGTCCGGTGAGGGTGCCGCTGCTCCGCAGCCCCTCCACACCGCCCTCGAAGCAGACGGTGCCGCCCGCCGCGCCGGCACCGGGCCCCAGGTCGACGACATGGTCGGCGATCTCGATCACCTCGGGCTTGTGCTCCACGACCAGCACCGTGTTGCCCTTGTCGCGCAACCGCAGCAGCAGCTCGTTCATCCGCTGGATGTCGTGCGGGTGCAGCCCCGCGGTCGGCTCGTCGAAGACGTAGGTGACGTCGGTCAGACTGGACCCCAGGTGACGGACCATCTTCACCCGCTGCGCCTCACCGCCCGACAGCGTGCCCGAGGGCCGGTCCAGCGACAGGTAGCCCAACCCGATCTCCACGAACGAGTCGAGCGTGTCCTGCAACGTGGCCAGCAGCGGCGCCACCGACGGCTCGTCCAGGCCGCGCACCCACTCGGCCAGGTCACTGACCTGCATCGCACAGGCGTCAGCGATACTGATCCCCCTGATCTTGGAGGAGCGGGCCGCCTCGTTGAGGCGGGTGCCGCCGCAGTCGGGACAGGGCCGGAAGGTGACCGCCCGGTCCACGAAGGCCCGGATGTGCGGCTGCAGCGCGTCGCGGTCCTTGGACAGAAACGACTTGCGCACCCGCAGGACCAGGCCCTCATAGGTCAGATTGGTGTTGTCGACCCGCACCTTGGTCTGCTCGCGGTACAGGAAGTCGTGCAGCTCCTGGTCGGTGTAGTCGCGGATCGGCTTGTCGGGGTCGACGAAACCCGAAGCTGCGAAGACCCGCACCAGCCAGCCGCCGGCCTTGTACCCGGGCACGGTGATCGCGCCCTCGTTGAGCGATCTGCTGCCGTCGTAGAGCTGGGCCACATCGATGTCGGAGACGTGCCCCATGCCCTCGCAGCGGGGGCACATGCCGCCGGTGACGGAGAAGGTCTGCGAGACGGCCCGGTCCCGCTCGGGGCCGCGGTCGACGGTGACCTCGCCGTTTCCCCGCAGTGAGGCGATGTTGAACGAGAACGCGTTGGAGGAGCCGATGTGGGGCCGGCCCAGCCGGCTGAAGAGGATCCGCAGCAGCGCGTTGGCGTCGGTGACGGTGCCGACCGTGGAACGGGCGTTGGCGCCCATCCGCTCCTGGTCGACGATGATCGCGGTCGTCAACCCCTCCAGCACGTCGACGTCGGGACGCGCCAGGGTCGGCATGAAACCCTGCACGAAGGCGCTGTAGGTCTCGTTGATCAGCCGCTGCGACTCCGCGGCGATCGTGTCGAACACCAGCGAACTCTTGCCGGAACCGGAGACGCCGGTGAACACCGTCAGCCGGCGCTTGGGAATCTCGACACTGATGTCCTTGAGGTTGTTCTCGCGTGCGCCCCGCACGCGGATCAGGTCGTGACTGTCGGCGGCGTGCACCGCAGGCGACTGCGGATCCGTCCTGGTGGGCATGCCCATGGTGTCTCCATCTGTCGGGTGGGGTGTGTGCGTTGCGCCGTGCCTTCCGATCCAACCAGCTTCCGGTGACAGGAACCGGCCCCTCTTTTTTCGCAGGCAGGGCCCTACCCGCCCGAGCAGCGGAAAAAAGGGGGGCGGCGCGGCCCCGGCCGCACGCCCCTCAGACCAGCCAGCGGCCCCCACGCATCAGGTCGCGCCCGGCCAGCTCCTCCACCTCGCGCCAGGCCTGGATGCGGCGCGGACGGACACGGAACCACCGGTAGGGCGTGGCTGATTCACGCGGGTCGAAACCGGTGCGCCGCGCGAACCGGTCGCCCTGCTCGGGCGGCAGCGTGTCGAGGTCGAGGACCTCGACCTCACCGTCGATCACGGTCACGTCGCGGGTGTGCCCCAGTCCCAGCCGGACGGTACGGGTGGCGGCCAGGTTTTGGCCGGTCGGGCTGTGGGCGGGCGTGGCCAGCAGCAGCGCCGCACCGTCCCAGTCGAAGGACAACGGCACCAGGTAGGGGGCGCCGTCCGGTGAGGCGCTGGCCACCCACAGGTCGACGTCGTGGGCGAGACGGTGCTCGGTGTCGCGGCGACGCCGGGCACGGGAACGGGGAGCGGCGTTCATCGGTCCTCGTCTGGCCGGGGACACCACCCTACGGATCGTGTCCAATGCATCACTTTCAGTGTCGGGTGGGGTGTGTCGGCGACGCCGTTCACGGCTGTGCCCACCGCGCGGTTCAGCTGCGCTGCTGGATACGCACCAGGTTGCCCGCCGGGTCGCGGAAGGCGCAGTCCCGCACCCCGTAGGGCTGGTGGGTGGGCTCCTGGACGACCTCGGCACCGGCCTGGAGCCGGTCGAAGACGGCGTCGAGGTCGGGAGTGGACAGGATGATCATGGCGTAGGTGCCCTTGGCCATCATCTCGGCGATGGTGCGGCGTTCCTCGTCGGTGACGCCGGGATCGGCGGCCGGCGGATGCAGGACGATGGAGGTCTCGGGCTGGCCGGGCGGGCCGACCGTGATCCAGCGCATGCCGTTGTGGCCGACGTCGTTGCGGACCTCGAAGCCGAGCAGGTCGCGGTAGAAGGCCAGGGACTCCTGCGGGTCGGTGTGCGGCAGGAAGGTGGTGTGAATCGTGATGTCCATGACCCTCACGCTAGTGGCGGCCCCTGCGGCGGCGCTTCTCGATTCCTGATCGGTCTGCCGACCTGTTTGGCCACGCACGCCGGAAGCCCCGCCGTCGAGTGCGCGGCCCGGCGCCGGTAGGCACTGGGGGAGAGACCGACCAGTTCGGTGAAGCGGGTGCTGAAAGTACCCAGGGAGGAGCAGCCGACCGCGAAGCACACCTCGGTGACGCTGAGATCACCACGGCGCAGCAGCGCCATCGCCCGCTCGATGCGCCGCGTCATCAGGTAGGAGTAGGGGGACTCGCCGTAGGCGAGGCGGAACTGGCGGCTGAGGTGTCCGGCCGACATGTGCACCTCTCGGGCGAGCGCCTCGACGTTCAGCGGCTGGGCGTAGTCCCGGTCGATGCGGTCGCGGACCCGGCGCAGCAACACCAGGTCACGCAGACGCTGCCGGGAGACGGGCTGGTGGTCCACCCGAAGAATTGGGTCACGCCGCACCCGCGGATTCCCACTGTCACCGGCGGCGCTGTCGGAGGTGCTCGACAGGGCCGCCAGTGCCTTCCGGGCCGGTTCAGCCGGAGGCCCGGGGGCTGCCCCACGCCTCCACCGGCAGGAACGAGGGACTTCTTCTGCCGGTGGCACTCCCGCGGCGCGTCCCGGGCGGTAGACCGTGCACGCACTCCTCACGCAGCGGGCGGGATCCACGGCACGGCGGCGTGGACGCCACGGGCCGCCGGACAACCCCTGCCCTGTCCGGGAGGCGGCGACGAGCAGCACCGTCCTGTCCCGTGGTCGTCCGGCAGACGGGCGCACCCCCCACGGTCCGGCCCCGGCGCGGCAGTGTTCGGCGTGGACGGCGGCCACCGGGGCCGTTCACGCGTCGATCGCCGGGCGCCCGTCCTCACGCAGGTACTCCGCGCCCGGGGGCGTCGGACAGGGGCCGAACAGGTCCGCGTGTCGTGGGCGCAGCGCGATCAGCGCCTCCCTGCGCCCGCGGGAAGGCGTGACACAGCCGGGCGTCCGGGCGGGGACCGGCGCTGTTCGGGCACCGCTGGAAGGCACGGCGGCCCGTGTCCGGTGAGCAGCCGCACCGCGGCGGCGACCTCGGACTCCCACCCCCACCGAGCACGGGGAGCGGCGGCAGGAGAGGGCGCCCAGACACCGGTGCTGCTTCCAACGCCCCTACCACCGTGTCGACCACGGCCGCCTCGGTGCTGCGCCCGTTGATGACGCACGGCATGGACGAGGAGGACGACTCCGAAGCGCCGCGTCCGGTCGTGGGTGTCCGGGACGGCGACGGTGCCGGGCGGCCTCGGTGGCCGTCCGCGCGACTCCGGCGATGTCGTGCGGGCAGCGCCACCACCGCTCCTCCTCGGCGTAGCCCACGCGGCGGCGAGCGTGGTCGCACG
Organism: Thermobifida alba; assembly: GCF_023208015.1. Taxonomy (NCBI): domain Bacteria; kingdom Bacillati; phylum Actinomycetota; class Actinomycetes; order Streptosporangiales; family Nocardiopsidaceae; genus Thermobifida; species Thermobifida alba. Next base: position 1,340,534 of record NZ_CP051627.1, read on the forward strand.
GCCGTGTGCGCTGTGCCGCGTCGCCCCGGTTCGGCGCGGTGGCCAGGGCAGTGGCCGCCCCGGGCGTGGGCGGGGCACGCAGCCGGTGACCGGCCCCGTCCGCACCGCCACGGAGCCACCCGCCGACGAGCAGGCACCGGCCCCGCAAGGGGCGAAACGGTCCACGGCCGCGGTGATCCCGCCGTGACCGCCCGAGTGCTGTGCGGGACCGGGGGCGGGCCTCACCGTGAGTGGCCGCCGCGAGCAGACGGCAACCGGGACACGGCCCGGCCGGTGCGCAGCCGTGCCCGGATGCTGTCGGGGCTGTGACGCCGCGGGGCCCTCCACGGTATATTCATCGCCGAAAGGCGATCACATCCCGTTTGGGCGATGACAGGTGGGTTTCGTGCCGCACCTGTCCGCACCGACCCCCACGAAGCGGAGACCCCCTATGGCACTGGCCGCACTCCTGCTCCACCTGCTCGGCCTCTTCCTGGCCTTCGGGGTGCGCACCCTGACCGCACACCGGCGCACCGGCGACACCGGGTTCCGCCGCCCCGACACCACCCCCTTCACCGCCCCCTGGTGGGGAACCGTACTTTTCGCCGGTGCACTCGCCACGGGCCTGGCCGCACCCGTGGCCAGACTGTTCGCCCCGGATGCGGCGGCACCGCCCCCAAGCGTGGCCGGCGCCGGGCTGGCCCTGATGCTGCTCGGCCTGGTCCTGGTGCTCATCTCCCAGAACACGATGGGAGCCTCCTGGCGGATCGGTGTGGACGAGGACGAACGCACACGGCTGGTCACCCACGGCGTCTTCACGCTCGTGCGCAACCCGGTCTTCACCGGCATGGGAGTCCTGCTCACCGGGCAGCTGCTCGTCCTCGCCTCGGCACTGTCGGCCGTGGCCCTGCTGGTCTTCGTCGCCGCCGTGCAGGTGCAGGTCCGCGCCGTCGAGGAGCCCCACCTCCTGCGCACCCACGGCAGCGCCTACCGCTCCTACGCCGCCCGCACCGGACGCTTCCTGCCCCTGGTGGGACGACTGCACCCTGAAGACAGGTGAACACCGCCCACCCGGTACAAGCAGACCCCCGAGTACGGCGCATGCCCCCGCGGCCGGGGAAGCCGCTGCCCGCCACCGCCGCCGAGGCCGAGACCCGCACCGGGGCCCGCCGCGTCGAACCACGTCCCCCGAGACCACCTCAGCGCGCACACCGGCCGCCTCACGCCACCGGGACCGCGCCACCCCCGACACCGCCTCGCCCCCCAGCGAGAAGGCGGTCAAGCCCCCAACCGCTCCATCAGGTAGGAACACACCACCACGGCGTTGTTCCGCTCGGTGTCAGAAGCCGCGAACAACAGCGTCACCGGCCCCTGCCGGGCCGCCTCCACCAGCACGTCCATCCCCTCGGGCTCCTCGGCCAACTCGGCACGGTAACGGTCACGAAACCCCTCCCAGCGGGCGGGGTCGTGCCCGAACCACCGACGCAGCTCCCCACTGGGCGCGACCTGTCGGAGCCAGGCGTCAAGCCCCAACTCGGCCTTGCGCACCCCCCGCGGCCAGACCCGGTCGACGAGGAACACCTGCCGCCCCCGCGTGGCCGAACCGTCACGCACCGCCTCGTCGTAGACACGACGGACCTCGATGTCGATCTGTGCGGTATCCATACCGCCCCACTGCCCCGAACCCCGGAGCAGTTCACCTCCCGCCGGCGCGCACCGGCGGCGCCGACAGCAGCGGCAGCAGCACCTCGTCGACGATCTCCACGACCACCGCCTCGGACACGGGAGCGCTCAGAAGAAAGAAGTGGTGGCACAACAGCGCCTGACCGGTCTCCAACCGGCGCGGCGTCACACACGCCGCGTCCACCTCACCACGCGCCACGGCACGCCGGACCACCGTCCCCATGACCCCGCTCCTCTGCGCGCAGGAACGCAACCACGCGGCACGCTCCGGGTCACCGAGAACGTCACTGAGCAGGCCGCGCATGGCCTCACCCGCCGGGCCGGCCAGGACGGCCGCGGCCTGACGCAGCAGAGCCAGCAGGTCGCCCCGCAGACTCCCGGTATCGGGAGGGTCCTCGTGGTCGGGCAGCAACCGGGTGACCGTGTCCATCATCAACTCGACCCGGCTGGGCCACCTCCGGTACAGCGAGGCCTTGCTCGCCCGGGCGCGTTCGGCCACGGTCTCCATGCTCAGTCTCGTGTACCCGTTCTCGGCGAGCTCAGCCACAACCGCGCAGAAGATCGCCTCGTCAAGAGCCTTACCGCGACGGCGGGGCCGCCGACGGTGGTCCATCTCACTGGAAGGAACGGACTGCATGCCGGGCATCCTACGAACCGTCGGCCACGGCAGGGGCCCAGATGACGATTCCGATACCGGCCGTCACCACCCCGCGACCCCCACCACCAGCTGACAGAGTTGCGGACCCGTCCCACGCGTGTTTTCTCAACAACCGCAAGCCGGGCCCCGTCACAGCAGCACGGCCCCCACGACCAGACACCCCAACGCCAACGTCGACGCCACCGCACGCACCACGTTGAACCGCACCCAGCCGGCTTCGAACCGGCGACGCACCCGCGCCACCTCGGCCTCGGCCAACCGCTCCACCGGACCCGCCGCAGCCAACGCGTCGTTGAGCGGAACACTGCCGCGCACCGTGACCGCCAGCGACACCACCGAGCACACCAGCGCCGCCACCAGCCACCCCACAACCGTCCACGGCGACCCGACACACACCCCCACCGCCACCGCCGCCAGCACCGGATTGGACACGAACACCACCAGGAACCAGGGGTTGAGGATCGCCTCGTTGATGCGCTGCATCACCCCCACCACCACCCGGTCGCCCATCCGCGCCAGCCCCGGCATCACCCCCACCGCGAACCCGAAGAACGTGCCCGCCAACAGTCCCGTCACCACCGTGGCCGCCACCACCGCGGCCAACCGCACACCCTCCACGATCCCTCACCCCTTCCACCGCACGACCCACCGGACCACCCGCCCCGCCAACCGCGCCGGGGCGGCACGTTCCAGCCAAACACCGCACCCCGGCAGGAGCCATACGCGACAGGCTCACCCCGCTGCGCGAACGTCTACAATCCGGACGTGGACGCGCTCCTCGGCCTCCTGCGCACCCCCCGCGCCCGTGACGCGTTCCTGCTGCGCGTCATCCTCGACCCACCCTGGTCGCTGGACGTGCGCGACCGCGCCCCACTGACCCTTCTCGCCGTGGCCCACGGCGAGGCCTGGCTGCGCCCCGCCCACGGCCCGCCCCGCCACCTCGAAGCAGGCGACGTCGCCGTGGTCCGCGGCCCCGACCCCTACACCGTCGCCGACTCCCCCACCCGACACCCCCGCGCCGTCATCGGAGCCGACCAACGCTGCACCACCCTGCACGGCGCCCCCCTGACCGAAACCATGGGACTGGGCGTGCGCACCTGGGGCACCAGCACCACCGGCGCGACCATGCTGCTCGTGGGCACCTACCCCACCCCCACCACGGTGGGCCGCCGCCTCCTGGCCGCCCTGCCCCCGCTCATCGTCCACCCCGCCCCCTCCCACGGCCCCGCGTTGACCACCCTGCTCATCGAGGAGACCGGCAAGGACCTGCCCGGCCAGCAGGCCGTCCTGGACCGCCTGCTGGACCTGGCGCTGATCGCGGCACTCCGCGCCTGGCTGACCGCCCCCACCGGCCCCGTCCCCGCCTGGTACCGCGCCGCCCAGGACCCGGTGACGGGCCGCGCCCTGGCCCTGCTCCACCAGGATCCGGCCCGAGCCTGGACGGTGGCGTCCCTGGCGAGGGCCGTCGGCGTGTCCCGCGCCACCCTGGCCCGCCGCTTCACCGCCCTGGTCGGCCGGCCCCCCATGGCCTACCTGACCGCCTGGCGCCTGGAATGGGCCGCCGACCTGCTACGCGATGACCCCGACAGCACCGTGGAGTCGGTGGCCCGCACCGTGGGATACACCAGCCCGTCCGCGTTCAGCACCGCTTTCAAACGCCACCACGGCACCAGCCCCCACCACTGCCGGCGCACCCGCCACGCCCCCGCACCCGAAGAACCGCTCCCCTGACCCCACCACACCCACACGGCCGCACGCCGCCACGCCAACCCCGGTCCGGCAAGCCGGGACCATCAGCACCGAAGTCCCGGCTCACACCTCCGCCCAGGAGACGCACAGGCTGCTCAGCATGTGCGAGGTACCTCGGTGTCGCCTCACCGGAGGAGCACACGGAACCCAAAAGGACCCGCACCCGCGGACGTCACACGTCTGCGGCACGAAGGCCCCGGACCACTCGCCGCCTCCGCCGTCGTCGCAGCTCCCGCTGTCGTCGTTGCAGCTCTCATCGGAGCCGCTGTTGCTGCTCCCCGTCCACCCGCCGGGCTTTCGAAGGAGCATCCAGAAGACGAATCCCAAGAACAGCACCGACACCAGTACGACCACAGCCTCACCTCGTTCCGGCCGCCGTTCAGCCACTCCTGCACCGGGTGACCCCGGGCACCGCGCCCCGGGAAACCCCACCAGACGCCAATCCCGGGTCCGCTCCAACGTTCTGTCGGACGCCAGTCACCCCGGGAACCGGTTCTCTCGACGTGGAAGGCGAAGCAACCACCCCCGAGGCAGCCTCACAGGCGACACCGCGGCACCGGGGAGGAAACGGTGGGATTCCCAGGATCGTGGTGCGGTCTCGTCGTCTTCGCCACTGGCAACGGACAGGACATTCCCGCCGCGTATCCCCGTCCGAGCCGAAATCAACCAGGATCTCCCCCAACCGGGCAGGAACAGCACGGCGTGGACCAGGCACAGGTTCACCGCACCGGCGGCCACCGCGAGCAGCGCCAGCCCCCGGCGCGGCCCCAGGTGACGACGACCAGCCTGCGGCAAGGCCAGCGGTCGACCAGAGTCCCCGACACCACACCGAACAGCGGTGCCGGCACCTGGGAAGCCACCGCTCCCCCGGCCACCGGATCGGTACTCACCGACGCGACCAGGAGTGGCACTTCGGCCAGCACTACCCCGTCTCCCAGATTGGTGGACGACACCAGATCCCAGCGGACGCGTTCCACGACGCGACCACCGAACGACAACACGAGAACACTCCCCGACAAGGCATGACGAACACGCCGATCGGCGTGGGCAACGAGAACGGCGTCCCATCGCCGTCTCGGCCGCCTCACCGGGAGCACACGAAAAAAGAAACACCCGCAACCGGCTGCGGCGCGAAGGCCCCGCCGCCGCGATCAACGACGCGGTGAACCCCCGAAGAGGCGCAACACCACCGTCATGCCCGCAACGGTGTTACGCATCGGTTCCCCCTCTTTCCGCCTCCACAGGCGGACACAACACCGGACACGGAAAACCCCGGAAGTGGTGTGAATACCGCAACAGGATCAAAAACCCGGTCCCCGCCATTTCCCAGATCCGTTCCAGGAAAAGGAAACTCCGGGCACCCGGCAGGCGTACGGGCCCAAAAGCAGGTGGTTCCCCCTGCCGTCACAGTCGCGCTCCCCGGTCACTCACCGCCCCCGCCACCCCCGCCGCCGTCGTCTCCTCCGACACCGGTGCCGGCGCCTCCTTCCCCGTAAGAGTCGTCCGAGTCACCGGAAGTCCGGACGAGCACCCAGATGACGAATCCGATGAGCAGCAGTACCAGTAGCCCTGCCACGGCCCCACCTCGTTTCGGCTGCCGTCCAGCAGCCCTCGCGCCGGATGTACCCGAGGCAGCGCAGCCGGAAAGACCGATGAGGAAGTCGTGAGGAAAACGTCACCGGACGTCAACAAAAACCAGCCTGCAAACACCACAGCCGGAATTCACGGCGGTGCCCGGAAAAAGAACCGCTGCTGAACGGAAAAGTCTCGGAACCGGTGCCCTCGACGCGGAAGACGACATGAGCGGGACGCCGGCACGACGTCGACGTGCGCGGTGGCGCCAAGGACCCGGGGGGGCGCCGGGGCCATCTGTCCAGGAGGGCAACCGCATCGCTGCCACGAGCGGAACGATCCCGCCGCGCAGCGGCTCGATGTCCCCCTGGACCCGTTGTCCCCGCCCGCCTCACGGGGCACCACAGCCCCGCCGGGGCGCGGTCGACGCCCCCGTCCCGGACAAGACCGTCGAAGCGTGGGGCGGGACCTCTTCGTCGAGGTGGAACTCTGTGCCGTGCGTCGTCCACACGCCCGCACAACGCGCGGTCCCCGCTCCAGTTCCAGTACGTGCGGTCCTGCCCCTCACGGTCCTCGGGGGCGACGTTCCGCCTGGGCTCACCGACCCGCCGCACCTGCCCGCTCGGCCTGCCGTTGCTCTTCGGGGCGGCCCCGTACGTCATCGCAGCGTCCAACGCATCCGCGATGACCTGACAGAAATGCCACACGTTTCGGCCATGAAGGGCCCGCAACAACACCCCCAACGGCCCCGGGAGCCCCGGACAGCCCACCCACGAACCAGCCCGGCAACATCAACCCCGCCCCGTTCACCAGCCCAGGTCGGCCCCGCTCAACCACTCGGCCAACGCGTCCGGGCCGATCACCCGCACCTGGCGGGCCACCCGCTGACGCCCCGACACGAACAGCGCCAACTCCGAAGGAGGACCCACCACGCGCAGCCCCGGCCCACCCCGCCCCGCCCGCACCCTGCCGAACCCGGGCGCCTCCACCGCCACAGACGCCCGAAACCGCAGCAGACCCACCTTGGCCAACGGCTTCACCGCACGCCACAGCTGCGCCTGCTGCGGCCGCGGCAGCTCCCGCGCCTGCCACTGCGGACGCGCCCGCCGCACATCCTCGTGGTGGATGAACAACTCCGCGGTGTTGACCAGCCGGTCCACCCACCCGAACCCGCCCAGCGACCAGCGCGGCGGCTGCCGCAGCACCGCCACCAACTCCTCGAACGACACCTCCTCGGCGCGGGCGCGCGCCCTGGCCCCACCGAACCGCGCCGTCCAGGGACGACGCTCCCGCACCACCAGGTGCACGGCCAGGTCCCGGGCCGTCCACCCCTCACACAGCGTCGGCGCCTGCGGCCCCACCTCGACCAGCAGGTCGCACAGCGCCGCCCGTTCGGCACGGGCCAGACTCACCGCGGCCTTCCGCTCCACGTCCCCTCCCACACACAAGCCGGACCATCCCGGTTTCTTGCTAACGTTCTGCCGTCTGCGCCCGTGCCCCCGCGGCACCCGACCCAATCCCCTGTGACCAACCGAAAGTCTTCCATGCGACTGATCCCCTCCACCCCCGCCGGATGCCTCGCCGCGACCGCCGGAGTCGTCGTGGTCGGCGGACTGGTGTACTTCGGCTACCAGTACCTCACCGGTGACGACGAGTTCACCCTTCCCGTGACCGCACTGACCTCTCCCGCACCCACCCCCACCCCCGTCGACACCGACTTCGCCCTGCCCGAGAACTGCGCCGAGGCAGGTGCGGCCGAACTGGTCGGCGACCTCGCACCCCAGGGCGCCGCACTCGTGGAGGACACCGAGGACATCGACGACGCCGACGCCCGCCAACTGTCGTGCACCTGGGTCAACGGCACCGACCCCGACAGCGAGGCGCTCATGCTCGTCTTCGCCGTCAACGTCGACCCCAGCGACCGTGTCGCGGTGGTCCGCATCGACGAGACCGAACAGCAGACCCACGAGATGGGCTGGGAGGTCGACGTCGACGTCAACACCGACACCTACCAGACCACCCAGACCGACCAGCTCGGCGGCGAACTGAAGTACCTGGTCACCGTCGACGGCTCCCTGCGCCAACTGTCACTGCGACTGCCCGGCGACGTGCACGTCTCCGTGGTCGCCTCCTCCTCCGACATCAGCCAGGAGGACATGGAACACCTCCTCCTCACCGCCGCCCAGCAACTGCAGCAGTAACCCGCGGCACGACAACGGGGCCACCCCTTGGGGTGGCCCCGTCCGTGTCGGACACGCCTACTCGACCGGAACCTCGGGGACCTCCCCGAACACCCCGGCACGCAGCGTCACCTGCTCCACCTCCGAGCCCGGCGCGGAGAACACCGCCACCAACTCGTAGGTACGGCCCGGCTGCAACCGGTGCACCTCCTCGGCGAACCCGCTGTAGACACCGTCACCGAAGTTCATCTGCGCCACGTAGCGCACCAGCCCGCTGTCGGGCTCCACCACCTGGAAACCACCCAGCGTGCCCTTGCTGAACCGCTCCGGCCCGCCCGCGACCGCAGCCCCGCCCAGCCCCGGGTCCAGCGGCTCGTCAGTAGTGTTGGTGAACGTCACCGTCCCCACCACGTAGGCGCCGTCACGCCGCAGCGGGTAGACGTCCAACCGCACCCCCTCGCGTTCCACACTGGCCACCACATCCCCCGGGTCGTCGGTGAACGGCGCCGGCCAGGACACGTTCTGCCCCGCCACGCCCAGACCGTCGTCGGTCTCCTCCTCACCGCCGTCCGGCATCCGGATGGTGTAGGAGAACTCCACCCGCCGGTTGCGGGCCCGCGCCTGCTCGTCGTCGGGGCCGCCCTCACGCGCGATCGGCTCGCGGCTGCCGCGCCCCTCCACCACGTAGGTGTAGCCGGTGCCCATCTCCTCCACCAGCAGGTTGCGCACCGTCTCGGCGCGCCGCACCGACAGGTCGTCGTTGTAGGCTTCGGTGCCCTTGCCGTCGGTGTGGCCGATGACGATGATCTCGGGGTTGTCCGGGTCGACGTTGCGTTCCAGCGTCTCGGCGGCCCGCCGCACCACCGCCTCGGCCTCCGGAGTCAGGTCCGCCCGGTCGAACTCGAACATCACGTCGGAGTGCAGCGAGATCGTCTCGGTGTCGCCGTCACGGGTGACCGAGGCGATCTCGGAGTCCACGAAACTCTCCACCCAGCCCTCGGCGGCGACCGCGTCGCCGTCGGGACGCCGATTGGCGAACGTCAACGTCTCCCCGGACGCCGGCGGCTCGTCCACCGACAGGTGCTCACCCCCGTTGGGGGACTCCGGCTCGGGCCGCTCCTCCTCCACGTCCTGCACCGGGATGCCGGTCATCGCCCCCAGCCCGCTGCCCACGAACGTCACCTGCCGCACATGCTCGGGAAGCGGCGGGAAGTAGCGGCGGTACTCGTTGGTCACCCCCGGAAACACCGGGTACAGGCCGTTGCCGTTGGGACTCACCGACCCGTACTTCAGCCCCTGCCCGTCCACGTAGGGCCGGTACACCCGCCCGGTGATCGGGTCGACCAGGGTGTAGGTCATGCTCAGGTTGCGGTTGGCGCCCTCGAACTCGTCGGGATAGGTGATCTCGTAGTGCAGCACCGTGTACTCGTCGGTGCGCTCCAGACCGGTGATGGCGAACCGCATCGTCGTGTCCTGACCGGTGTCCTGGAAGATCGTCCCCTCCTTGACGTAGGGGAACTCCTCCCGTACCACCGGACGGTCCTCACCGGACACCCACGACACCACGACGCTGCAGCCGCTCACCAGCACACAGCCTGCCACCAGCAACGCGATCAACGAGAAGACGCGTCTGTTCCGCGCCATGCGGGACATCTCCGATCAATTGGGGGGAATCGTTCGGGCAACATCCTGCTGGAATCCCCGCACAAGTGCGAAACGCACACCACCGGCCCCGCAGCTCCTCCCCGGGCCGGTGCAGACCCCACCCCGTCCATGCCGCACCCCCGGCAACAGCACGGTGCGGCCGGGGCGTGGCACAACCGCTGGCCCGGCTCCGGGCCGTCAGCAGTGGGTCGGGGCGCCGAGCCACGCCCCGGACGGAACAGGTCGCCTCCCACCACCGGTCCGTGCCGTTCGGGAAGTCCGCTCCTTCTGCGTGCACGACTGTGCGCCCATGCCATGCCCCACCGGTTGCGTCCCTGCCGCCTGGAGCATTGGACGCGCGCGAGGATCCTGCCCGGGCATACGGGCGGGTACTACAGGCATCGATCCCCACCATCCGTCCCCGCCACAGGGCAGGGGTTAGTCCGCAGAGGAGGGACGCCACTGCGGGGGCAGTTGCAGCACTCCTGGCTTGGCCTTTGCGGCGGCCTCCCGCAGCCCTTGAGGACACGTGCCAGACGCGGAAAGAAGGCCAGCAAAATCCACCCTTCCGTCGGTGAACTTCGCGTCGGTGAAGTTCACGGTGCCGCCGGTGAACTGCGCACCGACAAAGTTCACGGTGCCGCCGGTGAACTCCGCGCCGAAGAAGTTCACGGTGCTGCCGGTGAACTGCGCACCGACAAAGTTCACGGTGCTGCCGGTGAACTTCGCTCTGGTGAAGTCCACGGTGCCGCCGGAGAATTCCGCACCAGAGAAGTCCACGACACCTGTGGTGAAGTGGGCGCGGGTGAAGTCCACGGTGCCTGTGGTGAAGTGGGCGCGGGTGAAGTCGCCGCCGTCGAAGACGGTGCCGGTGAAGTCGAAGTCGCAGCCCTGCCAGGAGACGGGGGCGTCCTCGCGCAGGCGGGTGGTGATGGTGCGGATGATGGTGTGGCGCACCTCCCGGAAGGCGGCGAACTCCAGGGAGCGTTTCTGGTGCTCGGCGCGCTGCTCGTCGGTGGCGTCCTCGGGCAGGGGGCCGGGTTCGGGGTCGTAGGGCATGCGCAGGTAGGCGCACAGCACGTCGATGCACATCTGCCGCAGCTGCTGGGTGGGGGCGTCGTCGGCGAGGTGGGCCAGGGCGTGCACCCCGGCCAGGCGCACCGCGGCGTGTTCACTGCCGAGTTTTTCGCTGGCGCCTTCGAAGCGTTCGGTGAACAGGCGGGTGTTCTCCCGCTCCTCCGCCTTTTCGGTAAGGCGCTGGCGCCGGTAGGAGATGACCAGGGCCGCCACCGCGCCCAGGCCGGCGACCACGGCGAAGGCACGGGTGGCGATCGCGTCCAGGTTCTGCGGGGAGAGCCGCTCGGGCACCTCCAGGCCGGGAGAGCCCAGCAGCAGCCAGACCACCGCGACCATCCCGGCCACCACCGCGGCGGCCGCACCCCAGGCACCGAGGATCAGCCAGCCCAACCAGACCGGGCCCTTTTGCCGCCGCCAGGTCTTCCACGCCCCCACGACCACCACGGCCAACACCGCGCCTGCCAGCAGTCGCCCGGCCGGGAGGGCATCAGGCAGCAGACGGGCGGTGAACGGCACCAGCGGCCAGGCCACCCAGGTGAGCGCTCCCGCCGCCCCCGCGATCACGGCCCCGGCGGCCCGGTCCCGGAGGGGGATGGCCTGCCAGCGTTCTTTGGCAGCGGTCCACGCTCTTCGGGTCCGGTGGGACAGCCGCTGCGCGGCGGTCTTCACCGTTGTGGACGGAAGGGGACGATGAGCGGGGGACGGACGGCGCATGCCCGTCACGCTGGACCGGTCCGGCACGAATCGGGGCGGGGACGGCTCAGAGGATGAGGGCGGCTGCGGGCCGGAGGCGGGAAGTGGGGGAGTCTCAGCCATGGCGACCACGGTAGAGCGCCTGCGGCTCTCCGCGCTGTGGGAAGTCCGTCCGAATCCCCCGGATTACCGAAACCGGTCACTCGTCCCACGAGGAGGTCATGCCCAGTCTTTTGGCCTTCCTGTCGAAGAACCCCTCGTGCACACTCGGGAACGGAAGGAGTCATCCGTACAGGTGGGCGTGGTCGAACTTGTCGCCCTGCCCGGAGCAACGGTCTGCCACACAGCCGCAGGGCGTACCCGCCCCTTTCTGGAAGCTCGGGGCCGGATCGTTCTTCAGCTTCCCCGCTTCTGCACGTGTCTTCCCGTCTCCTGCCCGGCCGCAGCCTCTTCGGTGATGATCGCGTCCACATCCGGTCCGCTCTCTTCCTCGTCCACGGGACAGCACCAACCAAAGCCTTGCCGTTGATGTTCAGGTCACGGGAGGCGGTGGCCGATTCCGGCCACGCCACCGCAAACAGCACTTCAATCAGGTCGGCATCGCTTTTGCGCACCCGCGGGGTCAGAACTGAAAACAACATCAGGAGATAGGCTGCGCCGAAGTCGGGGCGGCAGCCACCGCAAAGGAGCCACCCGCGCCGACGCCGATCAGCACACACCACTCCCCCGGTCCTCCACGGCAACCGCACCGTCCTGGAAAGCGCGCTGCTACGACACCATCGGCAGATGGTCCACGTCCCCGACGCACAATACGCCTTCGAGAGCATCGACCTGAAGAGGACCTGGACGGCCACCACATGGGCGGAGGTGCCCGCGATTGGGGTGCTTGGCGGGTGATCGGCTGATCGTTGAAACCATTCTCCGTCCCTCCCTTGACCCCCGAGACGAGAAGCACCGGTAACGGTTGGTCAACGCCGTTCAGCCGACCAGAATGCGACCTCTTCGGAGGTTTCGTTGAGCACCGACGACATCGACGTCCTCTGCGACACCGCGACCGCGCTCACCGCCCGCTACGTCGAGTCGGCCAGGGCCGCCAAGACCCCCGAGGAAGAAGAGCACTAGGGCACCAAGATCCTTGACCTGCGCGACGAGCGCCACAGCGTCGATCACAACGACCGTGAGGCCATCCGCGAGCACACCCGCCGCTGGGCCAGCGAACTGGAAGAACTGGAACGTTGACGGCGCCTGAGGAGTACGCCCTCAGCCGCGAACAACTCGACCGCCTCTTCGAACGGCCCGGAACAGCCCGAACCCGGTGTCCGTGACTTCGTCTTCGGACGCTACTCCGCCACCCGGACGATCCGGTGCCGGTGCTTCTTGGAGGACAACCCGGGGCCGGCAAGAGCGCGCTGCCGAGAGTGCCAAGGAACGCCACCCCGATCGTCTCGTCCCGATCATCGGCGGCGGCCTGGGGCGTTCCGCCCCTCTGGAGGCGAAGCGGTTGTGGATGGCCCCCTGAGAGGGGCTGTAGTGGGGGCGTAGCGCCAGTCCGTCCAGGCGCTGACCGGAGTCCAGGCGGTTTACCCAGGAAGCAACCGTGCTGCCGGGGATGTCGGCTTCGGTGATGAGGTCGGCCGCGACCACTTTGTCGGGGGCGTCGGCCCTGGCGGGCGCGGGTCGGCGCCCGCCAGGGCCGTTCCGGGCACCTGTCCGGACAACGTTCGTTTCCCAGCAGTCGGCGCCGACCAGTCGCAGTGAAAGGTGGGACGGCTCCGCGTCCGTGTTCACCCCCGACCGGCGGCGTCCTTGTCCGTCCCGGCGCACTCACCCATTCCCTCCACCTACCCGCTGACCAGCCCATTGCCGCTTTCCGGCGTATTTGGTTCGCCCCCGCTCGGGTCCCGCACCGAGCCCGAAGGGGGTGCGCTTTCGCTGGTGGGGTGCGAGCGGAGTGCGGGATGGATCGGCAGCAGGAGCCCTCTGGTGGTTCCTGGGTGCGGTCCAACCGCAGTGATAACTGCAACACCAGCGACCAGAAACAGGTCATATCAGGGCAAATTACACTAAACCACCAGGCCGTCTGGGTTCTCTGCATGCTTTCTGAACTGCGGGAACAACGACTTGTTGCCGCTTTCTCCCATATCCCGTCCACACCCCAACCAGAAGGGAAACGCGGCTGAGACACCTGGCAGAGTGTCGTCGTTCTGTCCGAAGAATCGGTTGCAGTCCTAAAGGAGTGCAGCCCTAAAGGAGCGCAATGAACCTCCTCAAGAAGGTGGCAGCAGCAGCGGCAGCAGCGATCGCGATGGTCGGTAGCGTGACAGTCGCTACTCCGGCCTTGGCCTCCGACGTCCTCTGGATCAACCAAGACAAGGTCCTGAGCATCAGCAATGCAAGAACCGCCCTGTCCGTGGACACACCGCGCGGAACCGTCCAGATCCGCTACGGCACCTACAACGGAGTCCAGTACGGCTGGGGACGAGCTTTGAACGCACCGGCGGGCTACACCTTGGTTTTCGAGGCGGACACCAACGGCGACCGCATCATGGACGAAGGCGCCACGGCATACCTCACCGGTAGCAGCGCCGTGTGGACTTGGGGGGCTTCCACCTCCGCCAGTAGCGCCCGCGCCTTCCGGGCGTGCATTCTCTCCTCCTCGCAGATGTCGTGTTCGGAGACCAGTAGCCGAACTGGGTGGTGGTAGGCCCCGTCGAGTGAGGCGGACATGACACCGGCCCGCACCCCCTTGTTCGGGGGTGCGGGCCGGTGTGGTTCAGGGAGAAGGCGAACCAGGGGGTGGTGAACCAAGTAAGTCCGAAAGGGGCAATGGCCTGCCCTGCCCCACCTCGCAGGTTTGTGGGGGTGGGGGACGAGAATCGACGGCTGCGATCATTCCGGGGACTGTCAAGGGATGATCGTGTCACAGCGGAGCGCAGGGTCAGCCCAGGGCGAGCCATCGGATGCCGAGCTGTTCGATCCGCGCGGCCTCTGGTCCGTCCAACGGCTCGCGGCCCGTGGCTTTGCGCAGGAAACGCGGCCGGTCCCACCCCAACAGGTCGGCGGCCGCCCTCTGCTCCGCGCCGAGAAGCAACTCCAGCACTGCGTCACCGGCTGACGGGGTGAGCCAGGATTCGCGTCCGAGCGCGTCAGCCAGGTCGAGACCGTGGACAGCGACCTCGACGACTCGGGTGAGCAGGAACTCCGACAGGAGCATGGCATCCCCGTGACGCGTCCGGACGGTGCGGCCGACCGGCTGCTCCCGGCACATTCGGTGGACCTGCCGCCAGGTCGCGGTGAAATCCCCGACAAGGGCGGAACCGTCAGCCGATTCCGCTGCCCGGCTTTGCGCCAGAGCGATCCGGGCACTGTTGGTCCGAGGAGAAAAGCGGTCGTCCGGCCGGTAGTAGTCCGCAGCGGAAACCCCCGCTCCCTCGGGGGCCGGCGCCTCCAGCATGCCCGGAAGCCAGTCGATCACGACGCACACGTGCCCGAGGAGGTCGCGCACGGTCCAGGGCGTGCAGCGTGTCGGAAGGCTCCACTCGGCTTCGGACAGCCCTGACACAGCATCGGTGAGCGCCTCGCATTCTCGACGAAACACTTCGAGCACACGGTCCTGACGCATACCGGTGACGCTACCGTCACGGGTCAGCCCGGCCGAAGCCGTCGACCCGGCGACCTGTCCCTCTCGGAAGTCCCCCGTTGCGGCCCCCGTGCTCTCCCACCCGGCGAACAGGAGGCCGAGGCACGGCTCCCGGATACCGGAACTCTTGGACGCGTCCCTTACCTGCCGGTACACCGCCCGGCAGCAGCAACCACGAGCAGCACCACCACAAAGGTGCGAACCGAACCGATGACGTTCGGCTTCACGGGGCCCTTCCTCATCGCGGCCCGGACAGCCGAAACGGAGGCTCGAAACAGGCCGTAGCGCTCGGCATTGAAGGACCACCGAAACCCCTCCTCCGTATCTCGCCGTGGTTCCGGGCGTTCGGCGTCTCCCACGACCGCCTTCCCCTGTCCGGTTTCAGAAATGGCCGTTTTCGGCGGAAGCCTGTCCGGATCGGCTGTCGACGGGAACAATCCCTGCATGGGACACACAAAGGCCCGCGCGGGGCCTTGGAGGTGGATGCGGTGATACTGTCCAGAGCCTGGACGCTGTCCTTTCTCGCGCCCACATGGAAGCAGGAAGCCAACGATCTGGACCAACTGGTCGTCCTTGCGGCCATGACCGCTTCGATCGTGGCCTTGCGGCTGGTCGGCCTCGTTTGGCAGAAGATCTCCGACCCTGGTGGTGGGAGAAGGGACCGCTTCACAGACTACCCACAAAACATCGGCGCCAAATTTGCCCTGCCCAGGCCTCCCAAGGAACTGGTGGGACGCAAGCGGGAGTTGAAGGCACTGCTGGCCCGACTCGCCCCCACCAAAACACCCCGAAGCACAGCAGGAAAGAGAGCAGCCTCGGGGGTGGTGATCTCAGCGATGGGTGGGACGGGCAAGACCGCCCTGGCCTTGACCGCAGGCGCGGTTGCCCACCGCAAACAGTGGTTCTGTGCGGCGCTGTTCGTGGACCTGCGCAATCCCGCACCCGGAGCAGAGCCGTTGTCGGCAGAGGCGGCACTGAAGGTGCTGCTGCGCCAGATGGATGTGAAGCCTGAAGACATTCCCCATGGCCTGTCGAAGCGCTCCGCCCTCTACCAGAAGAAGCTGGACGACCTCGCCCGCAACGACAGCAAGCACCGTCCGGTGCTGGTGGTCGCCGACAACGCCAACAGCACCGCCCAGGTACACCCCCTGCTGCCCAGGTCGGGCGGGCACCGACTGATGGTCACCAGCCGCAGCGGCCTGCCCCTGACCGGAATTCGGCATCTGGACCTGAACGTCCTCAGCCCCAGAGCGGCCCGGAGGGTTCTGGTCTCTGCTCTGCCCGCCAACGACGCCCGCGCCCACGACAAGGCAGGGCTGAGACACTTGGTCGAACTGTGCGGCTACCTTCCCCTGGCGTTGGAGATCGCCGCCGCCCACCTGACCCACAACCCCCACCTGACCCTGAAGAGGTTGGCTGAACGCCTGGAACAGGCGGCCTCGCGGGTGAACCGGCTCAAAAACCCCGACCAGGACACTGATCAGGCACAGGTGCTACGGGAGTTCTTCGACCCCTTCCTGACCCTTCTGGACGAGACCGAGGTGCGGGTGTTTCTGCTGGTGGCCTCCGCCCCCGGTCCGACCACATCCACCACCACGGCCGCGGTGATGACCGGGCTCGCCGAAGACGAAGTCGAACAGGTGCTGGAGAGGTTGGCGGCCGTGCGCCTACTCACCCAACCCGCCCCAGGACGCTGGAACGCCCATGACGTGCTCGCCGACTACGCCACCACCCACCCGCTCCACAACCACAGCCAAGCCCTGACCCGGCTGTTGGACCACTACACAGACACCGCCCGCGCCGCCGACACCCGCCAGGAAATCTCCGGTAAGCGGTTCACCAGCCTGGGAGCGGCGTTGGTGTGGCTGGACAGGGAACTGGACACTTTGACGACCGCAGCCCTGGCCGCCCCTGCCCTCGGCCACACCCGCGCAGCCATCCACCTGTCTTTGGCCCTGGTCAACCCTCTGGAGCGCGAATGCCGGTTCGAGGACTGGGAGCAGGTCTGCCGCTCTGCCCAGAACGTCGCCCGAGACTCCGGTGATCAGGACAGCGAAGCGGCGGCGCGGTACCACCTCGGCCGGGCGCTGGAGCGGATGGACCAGTTCGATGAAGCTGCCGACACTTACCGCCGCGCTGCCGACCTCTACCAGCAGGCGGGCGATGCCTCCGGTGAAGCGGCGGCGCGGAGCGACCTCGGCCGGGTACTGGAGCGGGTGGGTCGGCTCGACGAAGCCGCTGACGCTCACCGCCGCACCCGTGAATTCTTCCATCAGAGGGGAAACATCACCGGTGAAGCGGCGGCGTGGAGCGACCTCGGCCAGGTACTGGAGCGGATGGATCGGTTCGATGAAGCCGCCGATGCTTACCGCCGTTCCGCCGACCTCTACCAGCGGGAGCGCTATTTCATCAGTGAAGCGGCGGCGTGGAGCGACCTCGGCCGGGCACTGGAGCGGATGGACCAGCTCAGCGAAGCCGCTGACGCTTATCGCCGTTCCGCCGACCTCTACCAGCGGGAGCGCTATTTCATCAGTGAAGAGGCGGCGCGGGACAACCTCGGCCGAGTACTGAAACGGGCGGGCCGGGTCAAGGAGGCTGACCGCGCCTTCGCCCGCGCCCGCGAGATCCGCGAGCAAAGACACAGACCGGTGCACCACGGAGGGACAGGCACGACTGGCGGAGGCCGGAGGGCGAGCTCGACTGGCGGAGGCTGGGGGGCGAGCTCGACTGGCGGAGACTGGGGGGCGAGCGCGACTGGCGGAGACGGGGGTGGCAGCGGCTGGGGGTGAGGACACTGCAGCGTCTTCACCCCCAATGCGGGCTCTGTCGCTTGGTGGATCAGTCGGCATGGCCTGGCCGCAGGGGATGCGCCGGTTGGGGGAGGCCACCGACGGCCCACACCCGTGCCCCCGCACCAACCAACGGGCAACGCCCACGGCGAAGACGCAGACGTGGCCCAGGACCGGTCGTGTCCTCTCCGACACCGGCGACAGCAGGAAACCGATAGGGCACTCCCCCTGAGGCTGCAGTCCCGCTCAAGACCCACGGCGACGCTCAACGCACAGCGGATACGCAGAACCTGACCGCTCAACTCCAAGAGGCCCCAAGAGGGCGAACCAGGCACGCCGGAAGCGGCACCGGAGCACCAGATCCAGGACGGAAGATTCCCGAAGAACAACGAGGACCACGGCGCCTCTTCAGGCCTACTCGCCGTCCATCAGCCGATTCTCCCACGCCCAGGCCGCGACCTCGACCCGGTTGCGCAGTCCAAGACGGGACTGGATAGAGGACAGGTGGCTCTTGACCGTGCTCAGGGAGATGAACAACTGGTCAGCGACCTCCTGGTTGGTCAGGCCGCGGGCGACGGCGCGGACGACCTCGGTCTCACGGGCCGACAGCGGATTGGGCCGTGCCCTGGCCGACGTGCCCGCAGCGGTGAGGTGGCGCAGGAGCCGCAGGGTGACCGACGGCGAAATCAGGGCGTCCCCCGCATGCGCGGAACGCACGGCCTCCACGAGCAGCTGGGGCCCCGCGTCCTTGAGGACGAAACCCACGGCCCCGCCTCTGAGCGCCCCGTAGACGTACTCGTCCAGGTCGAACGTGGTCACCACGACCACCCGCAGCGGGTCGGCCACCCCAGGGCCCGCCAGGGCACGAGTGACCTCCAAACCGTCCAGGCGCGGCATGCGTATGTCCACCAGGCACACGTCCGGTCGCCCCCGCCGCGCCAACTCCACCGCCTCGGCACCGTCACCGGCCTCCGCGACCACGGTGATGTCGGGCTGGTCCTCCAGGATCCGACGCAGACCACCACGGACCATGGCCTGGTCATCGGCCACCAGCACCCGGATGGTCATCGGCGTTCCCCCAAGGGCAGCAAGGCACGCACACGCCAGCCGGCCCCCGGGCACGGTCCGACACTCAGCGAACCACCGAGGGCCTCAACACGTTCACGCATCCCCACCAGGCCGTAGCCGCCGCGGCGGTGGCGGGTGTGCGCAGCATCGTCAGCGACCTCCACGACGACCACGTCCCCGTCCCGGGTGAGGCTGACCGTCACGGAGGAGGCGTGCGCGGCGTGACGCGCGACGTTGGTCAAAGCCTCCTGGACGACCCGATGGACGGTGGTGGCCACCTCGGGCGGCCACCCCTGCCCCGTCTCAGCCAGCCGCAGGTCCACGGAGGGGCCGCCCCGCTTCGCGAAACGCTCGACGAGCCCGACGAGCTCCTCCAGCCCCGCAACGGTGGTGGGGGCCGCTCCGTCGGTGTCGCGCAGCAGCCCGACGACGCGCCGCATCGCGGCCAGCGCCTCGCAGGCGACGGACTCGATGCCGGCGAAGGAAGCCCGGACCCGTTCACCCCCGGACTGTGTGCGGGCATCAAGCTGTCCGGCCTGGGCCTCCAGGACGATGCCGGTGATGTGATGGGCCACAACGTCGTGCAGCTCCCGCGCCAGCGCCAACCGCTCGTCGCGCCGGATCCGCGCGACGGTCCGCCGACGGCGGACCTCCAGCAACCGCAACACCAGCCCCCCAGCGAGACCACCCAGCCACGTGACCGCGTTGACCGCGCCCACGGCAGAGGACGACTCCAGATTGGCCAGCGCACTGCCGACGACCACCGCCAACCCCGCGGCCGCCACCGCGCCTGCGCTCCGAACAGGAAGCGCTCGGACAGCGGAGGCGGTGAGGACCGCCAACGCCACGGCCATGGCCAGGCCGGGCTCGGCGGGAAAGCCGGCCAGCCAGGCGATCAGCACCGAAACAGCCGCGACGGACAGCCCGCCGACCGCCGCCAGGAGCCGGTGGCGTCGACGCAACAGGGCCAGGACGCCCACCACGGCCCCCACCACCGCGTCGAACCACCAGTAGCCGCCACCCCAGCTCACCGCAACGGCCACGGACTGCACCGCCAGCGCTCCGAACACGACCGCAGCCAGCACGGCGTCCACGGCCCGGGCACGCCACCGGCGCGGCCGCCTCCCACTCCTCACACGCTCCAGAGTAGAAGACGCCTTCCGCCCGCCGAACCGGCCGAAAGGACGATCCCGGACGGCGTGAGCCCCCCTTAGAGCCGATGACGACCGCACCACCGGTGCCCAGGATGGGGGCCATGACCCACGACGCACCCGCTGTGGCGGCCACGCGGACACGTATCGTCGCGCTCGATGTCCTGCGCGGTTTCGCCCTGTGCGGCATCCTGCCCGTCAACGTCCCGATCATCGCCGCCACCGGCCCACCCCCCGTCCCCGGCGCGGCAACCGCCGTAGGCGACCCGCTGTTCTGGTTCGGGTTGGCCACGTCCCAGCGTTTCCTGCCGATCTTCGCCCTGCTCTTCGGCACGGGGTTCGCGCTGCTGGCCGATGCGGCCGCGCAAAGGTCACCGAAGCCGTGGCTCATCCTGCTGCGCCGCCTCCTGGCTCTGTTCGCCATCGGCCTGCTGCACCTGCTGCTGTGGCGGGGCGAGATCCTGACCGCCTACGCCCTGGTCGGCTTGGTGGTCCTCCTCCCGTCGATGTGGCTGCCACGGTGGGCCGTGGCCGTGCTCTCGGCCGGGTGCCTCACCTTGGCCATCAGCAGCGGGGGAGGCGGTCCCCTGCTGGTGGCCGGGCTCTTCCTGCTGGGGGCCGCGCTGGTCCGCTACGGAGTGGTGGAGTACCTGGAGGAGGGGCCCGTCCGGGCCCTCGCGCTGCTGGGCCTGGTCTTCGCGGCGGGCGCGGCTGCGGCACTGTGGTGGCAGATCGACGCGGCCACCCGGAACACTCCGGCCCTCGGGCCCGCCATGGGGGTGGCCGGACTGCTGCTGGCGGGGTTGTACGTGTGTGCGGTACTCCTCCTGCTCACCACACCGCTGCGACCGGTGCTGCGAGTCGCCTTCGAACCCCTGGGCCGCATGGCGCTGACCAACTACCTGACCGCCACGGTCCTCGTCCTGGCGGCGGGCCGTCTTCTCGGCCTGGGGTTCGACTCCCTGACCGAGACGCTGACAACCGCGGGAGCCGTCCTCACCCTCCAGTGGGCGTGGTCCACCCTGTGGCTGCGCCGCCACCGTCAGGGGCCGGTGGAGCGGCTGTGGCGCTGGGCCACCTGGGGCCGCCGACCGAAACACCGCGCACGACCGGCACCGGCAACCGCGAACCCAGCAGGGGAGTCCACACCCCTCCGGGACGGCGCATGAGCCCGGCCCCGGTCACCACCGTCGTCGACGGACATGGTCCCGTGATCGATTTCTTCGACGACCCCCCGGGGGACGAACTCGCGGAAAATCCCCGCCGACCAACGACGAACACCCCAGGCGACGGGTCGTGGTGAGTCCTCCCCACGCGGGTACGGGTGGTGAAAAAACTGGTTCCTCTCCTGGTCTGGGATCCCTTCGGTAACCCATTCGCATCTGATGCCGATCGGTCTGATAGGGGAATCCATGACGCAGGAAGTGAACCTTGTCCTGCCGCGGTCCATCCAGCACAGGTTGGGGCTGATCCCCATCCCGCGCCCGTGGGCTTTGTTGCTCGACCCCCTCTGGTGACGCTCAGCCCCGGCGCCTCCCGCGAGAGACCAGGAGACGCTGGACGGAATCGGAGTCTTGACGCGGTGTTCACCAGCTGATTCCGGCCGCCACCGGTAGGTGGTCGCTGCTGGTGGCCGGCAGCACCCACGAGCCCTCCGGCTCCACGCCCCTGACCAGGATCTGGTCGATCCGCACCACCGGGAACCCCGCCGGCCAGCTGAAACCGAAGCCGTCCCCGGCCACGACCTGGACCGAGCGCAACTGCGAGGTGAGGCCGGCGAACGCACGGTCGTCCATGCTGCCGTTCAGGTCACCGAGCAGCACCACTCGCTCATTCTGCTCGGCGGCGACGGCCTCGCCGAGCGCCTGCGCGCCTCTGTCCCGCGAGTCCGTCCAAAAGCCCGCCCTGGGATTCACCCGTACGGACCCCAGGTGGGCCACATACACCGCCAGCGGCCCGTGGTCCGTGGCCACCGTGGTGCGCAGCGCCCGGGTGTAGCCCGTCTTGACGTCGACCGGGATGGTCTCCGCCAGCGGCCCGTAGTCCATCTGGATGTCGATCGGCTGGGTGTCCGACAGCGGCAGCTTGCTCCACACCCCGACCGTGCCCCGCACTGTGTGGTACGGGTACGCCTTCGCCAGTTCCCTCTCGTACGTGCCCCTGGTCTGTTCGGTCAGCTCCTGCAGTGCCAGCACGTCCGCACCGTAGGCCGCCAGGTCGCGGGCGGTGCCGACCGGATCGGGGTTGTCAGCGCCGACGTTGTGGCTGGCCACCCTGAGCTCGTGGTCCGCGTGGGACTTGTCGCCGAGCAGTCCGCCGAAAAGGTGCAGCCACACCGTGACCGGCAGCAGCAGCGCGACCACCGCGGAGGCGGAGCGGCGCCACAGCGCCCCGATCAGCGACACCGGGATGAACAGGCCGAACCACGGCAGGAACGTCTCCACCAGGCTGCCGAGATTCAGGATCTGGTTCGGAATCTGCGCGTGCCACAGCATGAGCAGGCCGAGCAGTAGCGCCAGCGCCGCGAGCACCAGGCCGCGCTTCCAGGGGCCCAGCCGGGAGCCGACGCGGATCGCCCGGCGGATGCCCGAGCGCCAGGTCCCGGCTCCGCCATCCCGGCGACCGGCATCGCCCTGTCCGGTCTCCGCCTGCGCCATCGTCTGTCCTCGCTCACTGTCGGTCACTGCTGCATCCTCAGGGCCTGAGGGGGTCGGCACACCTGCGCGGGCAACGGCGATCGATCGCCCCGTCCATCCGGACCGCGAAATCCGGCCGTGGCCCGCTGTCCGGCGAGGGCTCGTCGTGGGCCACCACCCGGTCCACGGCGCGGCCCGCACCCGTCAAGAACTCACTGTTCGCCGAACACCGCCACCGCCTGCTTCCCCGTTTCTTTCGCGTCGGCAGGCCATTGTCCCCACAACCCGCGAAAAACCGCATCTGTGGGCAACCCGTTCCGGGGGCCGCCGCGGTCTGCCGGTGGGGAAACATACCCGTGGTCCCGGGGCAGCGATCTGGTCAGTGCGTCCGGGGAAGGGCGGGCGCGTCTCGTTTCGCTGCCGAAGCCGCAACCGCGCGCAGGGGGAAGGGCCTCCACGGCCCAGGTGGTCGACGCCGATGCGGCCGCCGACCATGGTGGGGGCCTCACCGAGTGGAGACGCCGTATCCGGACACACGGGCACAGGGCGATCCCCGTGCGGTGCTCTGCCGCACGGGGATCGCCCTGGTCGGACCGTGCTTTCCGGTTCGAAAGCCCTGGTTCTCAATCGACGAAGATTCCCAGCGCTGGAGCACTGGGAACGACCGGACCGGTCTTTGTCCCGGCCGACGGGTTCGCGTGCCTGCGTGTCCGGCTTCTTCGCAGGCCCCGGGACCGGTTGTCGGTGCGGGCGGTCAGGAGTGGCTGGCCTGGGGGCCGGTGGGGTGGTCGTGCAGGCGTAGGCGGAAGCGGGGCTGGGGCGCGGCGGCGGCCTGGCGGGCCACGGCGATACGCCGGTAGGCGTCTTCCCAGGCCTGCAGGACGGCGGGGTCGGTGACACCGCAGCCGCGGACGAAGGCCAGGACGACCTCGAGCTTGACTCGGCTGGGCTTGGGGTCGGTGACCAGCATGCGCAGGGTGTTGTAGGAGCGGCTCTGGTGTTTGCTGCGGTCCGCGCCGGCAGGGATGACCGCGCTGCGTTTACCCATGTCCCGCCAGGTCGGGTTGCCCGCACTGGCGCGTAGGCACCGCAGCGCCTGCAGCAGTTCCTCCTCGGTGCTGATGTGACGGGGATCGGTGTGGCGGGACGGATCGGCCACGGTCGCCGCATCCGCCAGGCGGTAGCCGCGCCGACTCAGGGCGACAGGGGTGATGGGCAGCAGGTTGCGCTGGGAGGAGTCCAGGGCGATCTCTTCGTACTCGAGCTGGGCGGCGGCGAGCACCTCCACGTCGGCGTCCAGGCCGTAGGCCAGCAGGGAGGCCAGCATGGGCCAGCCGTGTCCGGCTTGGACGAGCGCGGCGTGCAGGCCGGGGATGTCGCTGTCGACGAAGGCCTGGGCCACCGTTGCGGGGGCTCCCAGTTCCCGGGCCGCCTGCCACAGCTGGGTTGTGCTGGCTGCGATGCCGGCGCGCAGGCCGAACAGCAGGGCACGCAGCCGGTCCTCGGCCGAGTACTCGGCCAGCGAGTACATCGCGTCCAAGACGGCGCGCAGCTCTCCGGAGCGGTCGTGGGCGTGGTCGGCCATGGCGGTCAACCGATGCAGAAGCGGCGCGCGACCTCAACGCCTGCGTATCCGGCGGCGACGGCCAGCGCCACGGCCGCGGCCGCGTCGTAGCCGGAGCGCAGCGCAAAACCCACGAAGACGATGACCACCACGACGATGATCACGTGCGGGCCCCGGAGGCCCTGTACCGGAGGGCGGAGGTGAAGGGTCGGCAGCATCGGCGCTGCTCCTTTCTCGTGGTTTTTCGGAGTGTGCGAAAGGCCGGCCCGCCCGGCCTGGACGGGCTGGGCGAAGCCGGAGGGACCGGGTGGAACATGCGGCCGGCACGGGAGTAGCGGCCCCTGCACCAACCGCGTGAACAGAAACTATGCCAGGTCAAACCCACCCAAAAGGCGAATAGTGAACCTGCGCGACAAAACGCCCCGCCTCAAAGACGCGTCAAGGGCTTCGGCCTGCTGTTGTGCCCACCGGTTCCTGCGGGTGGGGTGGACAGCGGGATCGCGTGGGCGGGTGTGACATCTTTTGTCACATGACGCCGTCTCACAACCGCGCACACGCAACTGTGTTTTACTAACAGACGAGTGGTGAGACCCATTTTGTCCGCTTTCTGGCATAAAACGGACTGAAACGGGTTCTTTCGGAATATCCCCTGGACCGGGCGAACCGAACAACCACACCGTGTGGGCCGCGCGACCGTAGCGGGGTCGAGCGGCCGTCCGCGGGCGGGGAGCACCTGCTCCCCGCCCCGACCCGTGCCTTCGGGGCGACGGCTGCCTCGTCCACGACTCCCTCCCTGTGCCTGCGGGACGCGCGGGTCATCCGGTGAGGAAGGAGGGGCCGTTGAGGCGCTGCCAGGCGGCCACCCAGCGCCGGTACTCGGCCTCACCACCGCCGCAGGCGGTGATGAAGGCGCTCAGCAGCGGCAGGCACGGCAGCCGGCAGTCGGTGAGCGCGGCGCGGAAACCGGCGGCCGAGCACACCCCGCCGCAGTAGAACTGCATCTGCGCATACGAGGGTGAGCCCACCCAGGCGCGGTAGCGCCGCATCACCGCCACGAACTCCGCGGGCGTGGCCGCCTCCTGCGGATCGGGGCGCCGCCCCTCCCGGTCCCCGCCGGTCCCCGCCGCAGCGGGCACGCCCCGCCCAACAGGCACCACCAGCACCTCGCCCACGAGATCGCCCCGGGCGTCCCGGCGGACCCGCCGAGGCCGGGCCCCCGGAGCGATCCGGTACTGCCCGCACCCGGTACTCAAGGGGTGGGGCGGGTCGGGCGGCCGCAGCAGTTCGCCGCCCCCCTCTGCTGCGGCCCGGCACTCGGCCGGACGAACCGGATCGACAGGTGAAACCATCATGAGGCGTCCCCGAAAAAGTGGCTGTCAAAGAACTTCCGGCGCGTCGGGGCGGTCCCTCCCCAGCAGAGCCCCGCCGTTCCGGTAGGCAGAGAACCTACCCCACGAAAGCGACATACCATGCCTGTCTTTCCGACACCCCCACAGCCCCACCATTCTGTGAAACAGCAGGCCACAGCAGACGACAGAGCTGTTTTCGCCACGTTCTCCCCCTCGGTTTCACAAAACTTCCCACCCGTTCATTTTTGTGAAACCGAGACCCGCTTCGTGAAACCGGTTCCCGCGAGTTGTCCCCGACGATTCCGGGTATTCTCCTTGGAGATCGTCAGGAAAACCGTTTTCGGGCACCCCCGAATTTCCTTTACGGAAAGCCCCTTAATTCCAGGGGTCGTGCCGCCGCTCCACCCCGTTCAGCCGCTACGGAAACACGCCCCACGGTGGCCACGGCCGGGGCAGCCGACTGATCCCGCTGTGCCCGGTCAGGCGGGGCCGGTCTGCGGCAGGCGGGAGTGGCCCAGTGGTTCGCAGAGTCGCTCGACCTGGTCGTCGACGGGGTGCAGGCCGTGGTGTGGTGGCAGCCGTCCAGGTGCACCACCCCCGCCCCGAGACGGGCGGCCAGCGCACACGCCACCGTGGTCTTCCCGGATCCGGCACCCCCGGCCAGGGCCGGCAGTAGAGCTGCGCGACCAGCCGTTGTCATCGCCGTCTTCACCGCTGTTTCCGGCGTATTCACTGTCCCGGAAGCCCTTGTCGTCCGATTGCACGGAGCACTGTCGCGCAAGTCGCCCTGCTCCTGCTCGGCGCCGTCTCCGCCTGCCACGCCCTTGCGGCCCTGGCTCGGCTGGCGCGACATCGGCGTCGCTGATCGGCTTCAGCAGGCGGACCTCGTCGAGGCCCAACGCTCAACGATGCTCCGCTGCTTCGACCGTCGTGCGCTTCTTCCGCGAAAGCCACCGAACTCCCAGGGCGTAGGCGACGGCGGTGACAGCACCGGCCAGAAGTCCACCGAACACCACAGGGACGACATAGTCGGTGTTTCGACAGGCGTTCTCCGGCGGTACCGGCCCCGCCCAGGAGTTCACGCAGACGATGTCGAAGTTGTGGACGACGGCGAGTCCCACAACACCCCCCAGAAAGAAAGCCGCAGCGAACAGCGCCACCCCCACCAGTGTGAGGAACATGCCGAACAGCACTTTGACCACGGCTTCCACAAGAGGTCGACCGCGGACCCTCCGCAGCAGCAGGACGTAGACGACAAGCACGACCAGGCCGGCAAGGAAACCGCCGAGCAGAACGGGAACCACATAGCCCATGGGGTCGCAGCTGTACTCGGGCGGATCGGTTCCGGGCCAACGGGTGCAACCAGCGCCGGAAAGCCTCAGCGTATGGAACGTGACCGTGCCGCCGAAGAAGAAGGCGGGGACAGGCGGCACCACGCCACCGACCACGGCAAGCAGAACAAGGACGACTCTGGCCACCACGCGCATCACGGGTCTGCCTTCCAAAACGGTGTGGGAGCCGACCCATCGTCGAAGCAGCGGCTCCCCGCGTCAAGAGAGGATCGCGAGCTCGAAGCCCCCGAGGACCAGGACGCGGTGAAGCCGTCCCAACCGGGACGGGGAGCGCGGCGGCTGCCCGATCTCATCTCAACCGAACAGGAATGGCCGATTTCGGCCACCGTGCCGGTCCGGGCTCCCGGCCCGGCCACCGACCGTCTGCTCTGCAGAACAATGGTGGAGGTTCCTT
The DNA here is from genome assembly GCF_023208015.1 of Thermobifida alba. NCBI lineage: Bacteria > Bacillati > Actinomycetota > Actinomycetes > Streptosporangiales > Nocardiopsidaceae > Thermobifida > Thermobifida alba. Next base: position 1,367,712 of record NZ_CP051627.1, read on the forward strand.
CCCCGAAACATCCCAGAAAGACGAGGCCCCCTTTTGACCGAGAACCCCGAAAAACGTGTGGAAGGTCTGGTCACGCTTCAGGAGTGGGCGGAGCAGTGTGGGTACAGCTACAACTACGTGCTCAACATCATGCCCCGGCACTATCCCGGTTTTCCCGAGCCGAAGGTGCGGCGGAAGGGGGACGTCGGAAAGGGCGGCGGCTCGGGCAACAACCTGTACGACCCGGCCGAACTGGAGAGGTTCAGGCCCCGACGCCCCGACCCGGTGGAACTGCCCGATGAGGACCTGGTCAAACGAGTGACCCTGAGCGGTTTCGCCGCACTCATCGGCGTCAACTCCAGCAACGTCACCCAGATCAAGAACCACCGGCCCGACACGCTGCCGCCCACCATCGAGGGCCAACGCCAGTGGTATCCCGGCGCCCGCTACCACGTGCGCGACCTGCTGCTGATGTGGAACAGCCGCCCGGGCCGCGGACGCGGATCGGACAAACGCCGCCCACCCCTGCCCTGGCAGCACACCGACCCCCACTGACCACCGCACCACCACTTGTGCGGGGTTCGGTGCGGGGCCGTGACGGCTCGCACCAAACCCCGCACAAGTCCCGTCGACGTTGGCCGGGAAACTTCCGAATTCCTCTTGTTCTCCACCAACCTCCTCCTGCCGCCGCACACCCGGCCATCGGATGCGGTAGGAACGAAGACATGACCGATACCACGGACACCACACCGGTCTGGTTCTCCCGCGAGGAACTGGAGTCGGTGCGCGACCGCATGCCGATCCTCTACATCAACGCCGTCCCGGTCCGCACCGACGACCGCGGCGAGGTCACCAGCGTCGGCCTGCTGCTACGCGTCGGCCCCGACGGCACCATCAACCGGGCCCTGGTCTCCGGACGGGTCCTCTACCACGAACGCATCCGCGACGCGCTGCTGCGCCACCTCGAAAAAGACCTCGGCCCGGTGGCGCTGCCACGCATCCCCACCTCACCGCAGCCGTTCACCGTCGCCGAGTACTTCCCCACCCCCGGCGTCACCCCCTACCACGACCCGCGCCAGCACGCCGTCTCACTCGCCTACGTGGTACCGGTCACCGGCGACTGCCAGCCCCGCCAGGACGCCCTGGACCTGGTCTGGTTCACCCCCGAGGAAGCCGCCAGCCCCGAGGTGCTGCAGGAGATGAGCGGCGGCCAGGACGTCCTGCTGCGCCAGGCCCTCGCCCACGTCGGCCGCCTGCACTGACCCGGTCCGCCGGTCCGAGCACCAGAACAGGCGGACCGGCGACAACCGGGCCACGCTCAGGACACGACCAGCAGAGCGATCGGTTCCGCCCCCAGCCCCAACCTGCCGCAGGCCGGGGAATACCGGACCCCCCACCGGGCTTGCCCCTTGAAGGAGGACCCCGCACCCGAAAGGCAGAGGTGAGGCATGGGCCAGACCGTGCGTGAGGTGGACGTGGCCGTCATCGGCGGCGGGCAGGCAGGACTGGCCTCCGGCTACTTCCTCCGCAAACGCGGCTACCGCCCCGAACACGACTTCGTCATCCTCGACCGCTCCCCCGCCCCCGGCGGAGCCTGGCAGCACGTGTGGCGCTCGGTCCGCCTCATCTCCCCGCCCCACTACACCCGCCTGCCCGGCCTGCCCTGGACACGCCCCTTCGACGGCCCGCCCAGCGGCCCGGAGGTCGCCGCCTACTTCGCCCGCTACGAACAGCACTTCCAGTTGCCCGTGCACCGGCCCGTCACCGTGCGCCGGGTCGCCAACGACGGCCCCGACCCCACCCTCACCCGCGCCACACCACTCCTCATCACCACCGACCAGGAGACCTGGCGGGCCCGAGCGGTCATCAACGCCACCGGAACCTGGGACCGCCCCTTCATCCCCGCCGTCACCGGAGCCGCCGACTTCCGCGGCCGCCAACTGCACGCCGCCCACTACTACGCCCCCGAGGAGTTCACCGGACACCGCGTCGTCGTGGTCGGCGCAGGCCACTCCGCCCTGCAGATCCTCGCCGAGATCTCCACCGTCGCCGACACCCTGTGGGTCTCCCGCCGCCCACCCGAGTTCCGCACCGCCCCGCTCACCGAAGCCGACCTCGTCGCCGTCACCGACGCCGTGGCCGCCCACGCCGCCACCGGCCGCCCCCTGCGCAGCGTGGTCAGCTACACCAAACTCGTCGAGACCCCCGAGGTCGCCGCCGCCCGGGAACGCGGCGTCCTCAACGCCCGCCCCATGTTCGACCGCATCACCCCCCACGGTGTGGCCTGGAACGACGGCACCACCGAACCCGTCGACACCATCGTGTGGGCCACCGGCTTCCGCCCCGTCCTGACCCACCTGGCGCCCCTGCGTCTGCGCTCCCCGCTGGGCGGCATCGCCCTGGCCGGCACCCGGGCCGCCCTCGACCCGCGCGTCCACCTCGTCGGCTACGGCCCCTCCGCCAGCATGATCAGCGCCCACCGTGCCGCCGCCACCGCCGCCCGGATCCTGGCCGCCGGCCGCCCCTGACCCCGCCCGGGCCTCCGCTGCGCCACCCCCGGCCGCGGCCGAACCCGCTGTTCCCGCCGGGGAGGAACATCGAGCATGGTCGAGCTCCTCGCGGTCCAAGCGAAGACCGCCGATTCAAACCTGAACTTAGGTTGAAGTCAGGACCTCAACCTAAGTTCAGGTCCCAGATCCCCCCAACACCACCCCCTCACAGCAGGCAAGACCGACACAACCGGATGACCCGCCCAGGCCGAAAGATCCCCGCCACCGCCCCGCACCCACGCCACCATGTCCGTTGAACACCGCTCCACCGAGGGGACAAACATGGTCGACTGGCAGATCTTCGCCATCTCCGCTCCGCTGGGCGAGAGCATCATCCGGGGCACCCTCACCTTCCTCGGCCTTCTGACACTGATGCGCCTGGTCGGCCAGCGCGAATCCGGCAGCATCGGCATCACCGACGTGCTGATCGTCGTCATCGTCGCGGACGCCGCCTCCCCCGGACTCCAAGGCCAGGTCTCCTCCATCACCGACAGCATGGTGCTCGTGGTCACGGTCCTCTTCTGGAGCGTGGTGGTCGACGCCGTCGCCTACCGCTTCCCCGCACTGGCCCACCTGGTGAAAGCCCGCCCCAAACCCCTGATCGAACAGGGAAAACTCAACAAACGGGTGATGCGGCGGGAACTGATGACCCGCGAGGAGATCCAGGCACAACTACGCCTGCACGGCATCGAGGACATCGCGCTCGTCGAACGCGCCTACATCGAACCCAACGGAATGATCAGCGTGGTCAGCCACAAGAGCAAACCAACAGACGACACCGCCGAATGACCTCGACCCCAGAAAAAGAAACCACCGTGGACCGGACACCACCCAAGAAGAAGCCCCCGGCCGCCACCCCGTCACACCACACCCGAAGAAAACGGATGGATTTTCCGATCTGCCCGAACATAGGATCGCCGACATGGCGACCCGACCCGTCCAAATCCACATGAGCGCCCGCGACGAGACCACGCTCGGCCAGTTCTGGGCAGAAGCACTCGGCTGGAACATGTCCAGCGAGGCCCCCGGCGTGGTCAACCTGGAACCCCACGACTTCACCTATCCGGACCCCGCCGCGCTCTGCATCGACATCGTCGCCGTCCCCGAACCCAAGACGGTGAAGAACCGCATCCACATCGACCTCGCCACCACCTCCCCAGCCCACCAAGCAGAACTACTCGAACACCTCCAAGCCCTCGGCGCCGTGCCCGTCGACATCGGCCAAGGCGACGTGCCGTGGACGGTACTGGCCGACATCGAAGGCAACGAATTCTGCGTCCTCACCCCGAGCTGAGCCAGACCCCCTGCCAGGCACCGAATCCCCCAGCACTCCCCCGACCCGCACCGCTGAAGTGGCGGCCCCGCCCACAGGCCCGCCACCCCCAACCTGCCAGCCGATCACATCCTCGCCGCCCCGACCCGCTCACGCGACGAGACAGCAGGACCACCGGACTCCAGGACCAACGCACGGGTGCGCCCCGCACGAATACCGTTGGCGATGACCAGAACCTCGGCCACCTCGTGCACCAACACGACCGTCGCCAACCCCAGCACACCAGCCAAGGCCAGCGGCAGCAGAACCGCGATGATCGCCAACGACAGCCCCACACTCTGCCACATCACCACCCGGGCACGGCGAGCGTGCGCCAGCACGCGAGGCAGATGACGCAGGTCCTCCCCCATCAACGCGACATCAGCGGTCTCGATGGCCACGTCCGCGCCCATCGCCCCCACCGCGATCCCCGCATCAGCGGTGGCCAGCGCAGGAGCGTCGTTGACGCCGTCACCGACCATCGCCACCGCACCGTGCGCACGCAACTCGCCCACGAGACGGGACTTGTCCTCAGGCCGCAGGCCGGCATGCACATCAGCAGGTTCGACACCCGCCTGCGCAGCCAAGACCTCAGCGGTCACCCGGTTGTCCCCGGTGAGCATCACCACCCGACAGCCCGCCCCCCGCAACGCCGAGACCACCTCGGCGGCTTCGGGACGCAACTCATCACGCACGGCGACGGCACCGATCACGACGGCGTCATCCTCGACCAGCACAGCGGTGGCCCCGGCCCGCTGCATCCGCGCCACCCGATCGGCCAGGGGCCCGGCCTCAATCCAACCCGGCCGCCCCAGACGGACAGTACGGCCGCCCAAACACCCGATGAGCCCCGCCCCGGGAACAGCCTCCACCTGCTCAGCCCGCTGCGGCGCCGGGGCAGCATCCAGGATGGCGCGAGCCAGCGGATGTTCACTGCGCTCCTCCAACGAGGCCGCGACCGCCAACACCCGCTCGCGGGTCGCAGGAGCCACAACAGCCACCTCGACGACCCTCGGACAGTTGGACGTCAAAGTGCCGGTCTTGTCCAACGCAACAATCGACACCCGCCCCAAAGCCTCCAACGCAGCCCCACCCTTGACCAGGACACCATGCCTGGAAGCAGCACCGACCGCAGCCACCACAGTGACCGGCACCGAAATCGCCAACGCACACGGCGAAGCCGCCACCAGCACCACCAAGGCCCGCTCCACCCACGTCGCCGGATCCCCCAGAAGCGAACCCACCCCGGCGATCAGCGCCGCCACAACCATCACCCCGGGAACCAGCGGCCGAGCCACACGATCAGCCAACCGCTGCCCGGCCCCCTTACGGGCCTGCTCGGCCTCCACGACAGACACGATGCGAGCCAACGAGTTGTCGGACGCAGCCGCGGTGACAGCGACCTCCAACACCCCGGTACCGTTGATGGCCCCGGCGAACACCTCGTCCCCAGGACCGGCCTCCACCGGCACCGACTCACCGGTGATGGCCGACACATCCAAAGCACTCCGGCCGGTGACGACGGTCCCGTCGGTGGCCACCCGCTCCCCCGGCCTGACCACCATCACCTCCCCCACCCGCAACTGCTCGGGGGCAACAGTGCACTCGACACCACCGCGAACCACAGTGGCCTGGGCAGGCACCAGATCCAGCAACGCGCGCAGACCACGCCGGGTACGCGCGACCGAGTACTCCTCCAACCCCTCGCTGATGGAGTACAGGAACGCCAGCATCGCGGCCTCGCCGACCTCGCCCAGCAGCACGGCGCCAACAGCGGCGATGGTCATCAGCGTGCCCACACCGATCCTGCCCCGGACCAGACGGCGCAGCGTGGCAGGAACGAACGTCCACGCCCCCACCACCAAGGCCGCGGCCTTGAACACCAACGCCACAGCCTCGGGCACACCCACCCAACCGCTGCCGTAGCCCACAGCCAGCAGCACACCGGCAACAGCGGCGAAACGGAGTTCACCGACCTGCCACAGCCTCTCCGGCTCCCGCTCCTCGCCGCCGCGCGACTCGCCGCATCCGCAGGCGTCACTCACCGCACGCCTCCATCGTCGCGCTGTCCGTCCCGTAGTTGGGGCACAGCGCGACCGCGTTGCCGGTCGCGGCGAGCAGAACCTCGGCCGAAGCCAGCAGGTCCAGCAGTTCGGGACGGGCCAGGGAGTAGAACACCTGCCGCCCCTCGGGACGGCCCTCGACCAGACCGCAGTCGCGCAGGCACGCCACGTGCTTGGAGACCGTGGACTGGGCCAACCCCAACTGGGCCACCAGATCAGCCACCCGCGCCTCCCCCACGGCCAGACGGCGCACGATGGCCAGCCGGGTGCCGTCGGAAAGACTGTGGAACAGCGCCTGGGCCGCTCCCAGGTCCGTGTCGGCGGGGGACTCCTCACCCCAACAATCAATCGCCATGAGACGATAATATTCCTGGTCAGGAATCTCGGAAGACGGGCCCCAGAGGCGGAGCAGGACAGGAGCCACCGGTCGAACGACCCGCCCTCCCCACAGCCCCACCCGCTGCGGCCACCACGCGTCCTGACCGCCGGAAACGAACCGGACAGGACCCACTCACCTGACGCACCACCTCACAGAAGCCCCCACCGAACCGGGATCCCCACCGAACTCCACCCGGCAGGACAGCGCACACGCCCCTCACCCCACCGCCACACACCACCTCGAAACCGCACCCGCCCGCCCCGAACACGCCGACCGGACAACAGACCGTCCTCCCCGTCCACCCCCATGACCGAGACACCCCAGGCCCCCCACCCCACCCCCTCCCCGGCACTCCCCCACGACCCCGAAGTCCTAGCGTGGACAAACATGACACCGACCCGACCCCGCCCTCCCCACAGGAAGCCCTGACCGATGTCGTTGGCCGAACGCCTCCAGAGCCTGTTCGTGGCCCTGGCCGCCCTGACCGGCCTGGCCCTCGGACTGCTGCTGCCGATCGGTCCAACCGCCGGACACGCGGTACTACCCGCCCTCATCGCCATGCTCACCGCCGTGTTCGTCCAGATGGACGCCGCCCACGTGCGCCAGGTACGCCACGCCGCACCACTGGTCGCCACCAGCCTGGCCCTCAACTTCCTCCTCACCCCCGCCCTGGCCTGGGCCCTGGGAACCGGACTCCTGGGCACCGAACCAGACCTGCGCATCGGCCTGCTGCTGCTACTGGTGACCCCGTGCACCGACTGGTACCTGGTCTTCACCGCCCTGGCACGCGGCCACACCGGCATCGCCGCCGCCCTGCTCCCCATCAACCTCGCCCTGCAACTGGCCCTGCTCCCCGCCTACGTGCTGCTGCTCGGCGGACGAGCAGCCATGGTCGACGCCGCCACACTGACCGAATCGGTCCTCCTCGTACTCGTCCTGCCCCTGACTGCGGCGATGGCACTGCGATGGGCCGCAGCCCGCTTCAGAGGACCCGCCTGGCGCCGACGCCACATCACCGACCCCGCAGGCCACCTGGTACTGCCCCTGCTCTACGCGGCGGTGCTCGCCATGTTCGCCTGGCAGGCCCGCACCGTCGTGGACCACGCCACCGACCTGCTGGCCCTCCTGCCACCCCTGGCGATCTTCTTCACCGCACTGCCCCTGACCGCGGTGGGCCTGTCCCGGCTGCTCCGCCTGCCCGCCGACCAGAAAGTGACCCTGACCATGACCACAACGGCCCGCAACTCACCCACCGCACTGGCCGTCGCGGTCGCCGCCTTCCCCGACCGCCCCCTCATCGCGGTCGCCCTGGTCATGGGACCACTCCTGGAACTGCCGGTACTGGCCCTCATCGCCCAACTGGTACGGGTACGCCCACCCCGCGCAAAGACACCCGCCCCGCACTGACCCCCAGCGGGCGCCCCGCCGAGCCGTCGGCACCGGTCGGGCTGGGCCCGGCGCAGGCGAGGTAGACCGTGCCGTCGTCGTCCCAAGCGAGATCGGGGCGATCCCGGTGGGCGGCTCGTTTCCCCTCTCGTCGGTGAACACCTCGCCTCACTCCACGGCCCCGCAGGGTCGGTCGTGGTGAAGTGGAGCATGCCCCGTCCGCCCATCACGGTGAAAGGTCCGTTCACGGAAGCGGAGCGTGGGGCCCAGGCCCCGCCGCCGGTTTCGGCCTCTTGGACGCCGAGCTGTTCGGCGCGGATGGCGACATGGCCGACGAGTTCCCACTGGCTCAGGTCCGTCGACCGGTAGACGGGGACGCCGGGAACGTATCCGAAGCTCGACGTCGCCAGGCAGTGGACGCCGTCGGCGACGGTGATCAAGGAGTCGGGGTTGAATTCAGAGAGTGGGATTGCGTACGCGAGCGATTCTTGTTGCGAGTCGATGTGCTCTACTGGGGTGTTTTCTGAATTCGGGTTGTCTTTCTTGATTGTGAACAAAAACCTCGCCTTTACGACGTAGATTTATAAGCGTGGACGGGTGTGGAGTCCCGCCCTCTCCTGCCTCCTCTGCTCCCACTGGACACACCTCGGCTCCCTGCCGCTCCCCCGGCAGAACGCTGGGGGTCGAGCACCCCTCTCCCCTGCCTGCCCAGGGGTCGGATGGCAAGCCCCTGGGGCGTCGGCCTGCCGGTTGCGGCGAGCGCAGCCGCTCCCCACTTGACCGCACTCGACCGACGGACGCCGACCAGGAGCACACAGAAAACACCGGGGGTGTGGACAAGGCTCGTTGTCCACACCCCCGGTGATGCCGTGTCGGGCGCTCCCACAGCTTCCGGGCGGAACCACGCAGCAGCCCGTACAAGCGCGCTTGGGGCGCCGCGGTGTGTCAGGAACTGAAGTCGAGGACCAGACGGCCGCGCACGCCGCCCGCCTCCAGCAACCGGTGCGCCTCGGCGGCCTGCTCGGCCGGAAGCACCCGCGCCACCCGCAGGGTGAGCACCCCCTCCTCGGCCTGCCTGCGCAGCCGGTCCAGGGCAGCGGTGTCCTTGAGCGCCTCGGTCACCAGGATCCGGTGCACCTCGATACCGCGCCCGGGCCTGCCGTCCCAGGCCCGCACCACCGCCATCCTCCCGTTGTCGCGGACGGCCGGAACCACCAGATCGTGCAGCAGCGCCCCGTCGGCGAGCCCGTCCACCCCCTGCGGGCAGGCGGCGCGGATACGGTCGGCGACGTCGTCACCACGGCGCACCACCACGTCCGCCCCCAGACCACGCACCAGATCCTCGTCGGCCTCGGAGGCGTCAGCGACGACCCGCAGCCCGTCGGCCTTGGCGAGCTGGACGGCATAGCCGCCGAAGGCGCCGGCCGCCCCGGTCACCGCGACCGTCTGACCCGGTTCCAAAGCGAGCCGGTCCAGTGCGAGCCGTGCGGTGAGCGCGTTCATCAGCAGGGTGGAGGCGGCGAAGAAATCGGCTCCCTCAGGCATGCGCACCACCGACTCGGCGGGCACGACGATGTGGTCGGCGTAGGCTCCCCCACCCGGCCGCACCGGCGTCACCACGGCCATCACCCGGTCCCCGACCTGCCAGGACACGCCCTCCCCGACCTCGCTGACGACCCCGGCCGCGTCCATGCCGGGAATGTGGGGCGGCGGCCACTCCAACCGCCGCAGTCCGGCCCGCAGCGCGGTGTCAGTGGGGTTCACCGCCGCGGCGTGCACCCGGATCCGCACCTCCCCCGGTCCGGGATGGGGCTCGGGGATGTCCACGACCTGAAGCTTCTCCGGGCCGCCGAACTCCATGACTCCGATCGCTCTCATGCCGCCAGGCTAACCGCCTCATCAGAGCAGACCGGGAAGCCCCTGAAAGCCAGTACCAGGAGAAGACAGTGACGGATCAGCCGTGGAGGCGTCCTTTCCTCGAGGTCATCCTGACGCTCGGGACACGGCCGTGGTCTGGTCCCCGCAGCAGCCCTGCCGATCAGGGGGAACCCACAGCAGTGCGCTCCCCCTGATCGGCGGTGTCGCACCGCCCTCGACGACTCCGGTGATCACCTCGTCGATCCGGGCGTAGACCACCCTGTTGTGGTCGGTGACCACGCACAGCGCGGCCCCCTCCACGATCCCCAACTCCTCGGACGTCCGGTCCTCACCCTCGCCACGGTCGCCACCGGGAGCAGCGGGGACAGCCGTGCCGTGCGGGACGCTGACCCCACCCGCCGGTGCCGGGCAGCCCGGGGCCGGTCACCGCCCCGGCGGTGGTCCGTGGTTGACTGCCCACCATGTCGAGCTCTTCCCCATCCGCCCAGCCCCCGAGCCCCGTCGGTGACGTACCGGCTTTGGACGGTCGCGATCCGTCGCTCTGGCGGGCGGTCGGCGATCCGCTGATCGCAGCCTCCGGACAAGGCGTGCTGTCCGGTTGCCGGGTCGCGGTGAAGGACCTCTTCGCTGTGGCCGGATACGCGATCGGGGCGGGGAACCCGGCGTGGCTGCGTGAGGCGCCGGTCGAGTCCGCCCACGCCCCGGCCGTCCAGGCCCTGCTGCGGGTGGGGGCCGACATCGCCGGAATCGTGCGGACCGACGAGCTGGCCTACGGCCTGACCGGGATCAACACGCACTACGGGACACCGCCGAATCCCGCTGTTCCCGGGCGGGTCCCGGGAGGCTCGTCGAGCGGTTCGGCGAGTGCCGTCGCCCTGGGGCTGGCCGACATCGGACTGGGCACCGACACGGCGGGCTCGATCCGGATCCCCGCCTCCTACTGCGGGGTGTACAGCCTGCGTCCCACCCACGGCCTGGTCTCCACCGCCGGCACTGTCGGTCTGGCCCCCTCCCTCGACACCGTGGGGTGGGTCACCCGGACACCGCAGCTGCTCGGCCGGGTGTCCGACGTGCTCCTTCCGCAGCGTCCCGCGCAGCCGATCCACCGGCTGCTCCTGGCCTCCGACCTGTTCGAGCTGGTGGAGTCCTCGGTGCGGCTGCCGCTGCTGGAGGAGGCACGGGCGTGGGCGAAGCGGCTGGACCTGCCGCTGCACCCGATGGAGAGCGCCTGTGCCGCACAGCTGGAGGAGTGGGCGGAGGCGCTGGGCATCGTCCAGGCCGTGGAGATGTGGCAGACGCACGGCCGCTGGCTGCGCGAACACCGCGAGGCCGTCTCCCCCCAGGTCGCCAACGCCATCGCCGCGGGCGAGCACATGCCGGCCGACTACCTGGAGTGGGCCCGGGACACCGTGCGTCGGGCGCGGGCCGTGCTCGCCGAACTGATCCCGCCGGGAACCGCGCTCGTGCAGCCGGCGGCCCCGACCGCGCCTCCCACGCCCGAGCGGGCCGTCAGCGACCTGGAACTGCTCACCACGACGGTACTGCTGGTCTGCGCGGCGAGCATGGCGGGCCTGCCGGTGCTGACCCTGCCGGGGGTGCGGGGTCCGGCCGGTCCCGTCGGGCTCAGTCTCCTCGGAAGCGCCGGAAGCGATCGCGCCCTGAGTGCTGCGGTCGCCGAAGTCATCGATCACCCCGCTGTCGGGCCGGAGGAGGCCAGCGGCACCTGGTGACGCCCGGCCCACGGCTCCCCCACACCTGCTCGCGGACCGGTCGGCGCGCACGGCTGGTTCCGGACGTGGCGACGCCGACCGCTCCGGTGCGGGGACGGCCCGGCCGTGGACGTGGGATGGCGGCACGGGCTCGACCAGCGGGGACGGCGGAACCAGCCCCCAACCGATGATTACTCTCAGTGTCTACATTGGGGCGAGTGACCGAAAATCCCGGGGGCTGCAACTACTCTCGGTGACAAATCTTCTCGTGGGTCTCTCGGCGCCCCGCCGATCGGATGGTCCGGGCCCCGCTCCAGGAAGCGGAGGTCGCAGAAGATCCTCACCCGATCATTCCGTCTCGAGGTTCTGTGCGGTGAGTGGTGTTCTTGTTCTTCTCAACTGGAGAGTATCGAAAACTGCTCCTTTATGTCGTAGATCTATGTGGTCTACGGGTCCGTGTTCGACCACCAGATCGCGGTTCCGGAGTCGAGGCCGTGTACTCGGACTCCGGCACCGACTCTCAGAAGCGCGGCAAAGCAGGTACGGTCGCCGCCAATGAGCAGCGTTCTGGCCCGACCGCATGCTCGAGGCCACACCAGAGGACGGCCGGAAACCCATTCCCCTCCTCCGAAAGCCGTCCGGTCCCGCAGTCCACCCATCACCACGAGGTGCATTGACCGTGTTCGCCACGGGGAATAGGCTCATCGGATCCCGGAGCGATCCTTTTCGAAGACTGGAGCCGGAAAACGACCACGCCGCACTGGTTTCACCAGTGCCGCCTACCTCGGACGACGAAAGTGTCCCTGCTCCACAGCACATTCATGGCAGATCACTCGGTCAGCGGCTCCCATGAGTCTCATCCGCCGGTTTCGCGAGCAGCCTGGCGCGGACCCTCTACCTCGATTGTCTTCGCCGCATGGAACTTCTCACGATGATCATCACCCTCTTCCCCCTCCTCGTCGTCGTCGGAGCGGTGATCCTCGTGGTGATCGTGCGGCGGTCCCGGCCCACGGCCCCTCCCCCGCTTCCCGGGGCTGCCGAGGCAAAGGCCCTTCACGCAGGGCTCGCTCCCGCAGATCCCGACCAGGTCGGCCCCTACCGGATCCTGGGCCGTCTGGGGGCCGGCGGGATGGGACGGGTGTACCTGGGGCGCTCCCCCGGCGGACGTGACGTGGCGGTCAAGGTCGTCCACCCTGAACTCGCCCAGGACCCCCCTTTTCGCCGCCGTTTCGCCACCGAGGTCGCCACCGCGCGCAGGGTGGGCGGGTTCTACACCGCCCAGGTGGTCGACGCCGATGTGGACGCCGATCCGCCGTGGCTGGCCACCGCCTACGTTCCCGGCCCCTCTCTGCACGCCCTGGTGCACGAGCACGGCCCGCTCCCGGCGGACGCAGTCGCCGTCCTGGGTGCGGGGCTGGCCGAGGGGCTGGCTGCGGTGCACGCGTGCCGGATCGTGCACCGCGACCTCAAACCGGGCAACGTCCTGCTGGCCGTCGGCGGGCCCCGGCTCATCGACTTCGGCATCGCCCGCGCTCTGGACGCCACCTCCCACACCCGGACCTCCACCCTGCTGGGCACGGCCGCGTTCATGTCGCCCGAGCAGATCACCGGGGCCGAGGTCGGGCCCGCTTCTGACGTGTTCTCGCTCGGGTGCGTGCTGGCCTTCGCCGCGACCGGCCGCGGCCCGTTCGGTGAGGGCCCGGCCCATGCGATCACCCACCGCATCGTCCATGACGAACCGGACCTGAGCGGACTGGCCGATCCCCTCAAGGACCTGGTCGCCGCCTGCCTGGCCAAGGATCCTGCCGACCGTCCCGCTCCCGAGCACATCCTGGCCGTGTGCCGCCCACTGCCTCCCACCGCCCAAAGCCGTTCGGAGGAGGCGTCCGAGGCGTCTGAGGCGTCCACCGGCCTCGTCCCCTCGACGCGTGTCCTGCCTCAGGACGTGCCGCCGCCCGCTCCCCCGGTGTCCCCTGCCGACAGCGGTCCTGTGGGGATGCCTGCGGAGAGGACGGACAGGTGGTCCGTTCCGGACCGTCCGGAGGGGGCGTGGCCGGAGGCTCTCACCGAGGTCATCGCCCTGTACAGGACACGTGTCCTGCCCCGGGACGCGCCACCGCGCACCCCTTGGGCGGACCCCCGTCAGCAGTGAAACGGTGGAGGACTCCGGTGGTCGGGATCGTCCTCCTCTCTCCACCCTCCTGCACTTCGACCACAAGCTGCTCGAGTGTCCTGGAGGACGGTTCGCCTGAAGGACGGAGGGTGCACGGCGTTCCACCGAGGTGTGGCCAAGGTTGTTACAAGACCATCGCCTTTACGCTGTAGATTCAAACAGTCGGACCGGGGAGAACGGACGGTCCACCCCGGAGCGTCGCTCCTCGAACCGCGGCCCGCTGTCTCCTCCAGCCGGCCGACGGACCTGCACCTTCGCCCCCGCCCCGAGCAACCGCGGGAAAGGCCCCGCCGGACCGCTCAGGGCTCCCCTTCCCCGAGGACGCCTAGTCGTCGATCCGTACGGTGCCCGCGGCGCCGTCGACGGTGATGCGCTGGCCGGTGGCCACGGTCCGGGTGGCGTCGGGGACGCAGATGACGGCGGGGATGCCGTACTCGCGGGCCACGGTGGGGCCGTGCGCTATGGGCGAGCCGGTCTCGGTCACCAGCGCGGCGGCCGTCAGGAACAGCGGCGTCCATCCGGGGTCGGTGGTGGGAGCCACGAGGATCTCGCCCGGTTCGATGCGCGCCCCGGCCGGGTCGAGGACCACGCGCGCCGGTCCGCTCGCCACGCCGGGGGCGGCGGCGGTCCCGACCAGCGCTCCGTCGGGGGCGGGGCCGCTCGGCGCGAGCGCCTCCAGGTCGGTGCCGTCGGACAGCAGCAGGCCGGGCACGCGGCGGCGCCGGGCCTCCCGCTCGTGGGTGGCGCGGCGTCGGGCGACCAGGTCCCGCAGGTCCTCGCCCGCCGCGGCGGCGTACGCTTCGCGCAGGTGGAGGAACATGATGTCGTCGGCGCGGTCCAGCAGTCCGCGCGCGGCCAGTTCCTGCCCGGCGGCCAGAAGCTGCCTGCGGCTCTCCGCCAGGGGGTGCAGCCAGGAGAACTTGGCCAGTTCCCGCAGTCCGGCCAGGGCGCGGGCCCGGCGGAGGAGGAAGTGCGCCAGGCGGGCGCGGACGGGACGGGTGGTGCGGGCGCGGCGGGTCAGCCGTGTCAGTGCGGCCTCGGCCTGGCGGGCGGCTTCGGCGAAGCGCCGGTCGGGGGCCTGTTCGGGGTCGGTCAGCCGCAGGTAGTTGGCCAGGGCGGCGAACAGCGGGGCCGGGTCCTCGGCCCAGCGGGGCACGCCCACGTCGACCTCGGCGGCGCCGCGGTGGCCGTAGGCGTCGAGGAAGGCGGTCAGGCCGATGTCGGGCAGGGTGCCGTTGCGGTGGCGTTCGGCCAGCTGGGCGGGCGGGGTGTGCAGCAGCAGGCCGCGGTGCTCGTGCGCGTGGGCCGCCAGCTGCCACAGGCGCAGGTCCATCTCGGTGGTGACGTTGTGCGGCATGCCGCGCAGCACGGCGTCGACCTCGCCGCTGTCGGCGGCGCCGGAGAGCAGCAGGGCCGCGATCCGGCTGGCCAGCATGCCGGTGGCCAGCGGCGCCACGGCCCGCCGCAGGCCCCGGCTGTGGAAGAAGGAGCTCTGCAGCCGCTGGGCGAAGCGCAGCCGTTGGGTCGCTGCGGCGCTGTCCAGGGCCGCGGGCGGGATCACGTGCTCCCTGGCTTCTTCGGGCAGGCGCAGGGCGCGCCGGCGGGCCTGGGTGGGGCGGGCCAGGGCGCGGACCGCGCCGACGGTCAGGGCGGGGGCGAAGGACAGCGCGATCCTCAGCAGTGTGCCCAGGCGGTAGGGCCTGCCCCGCTGCGGGGCGAAGCGCGGGTCGTCCATCAGGCGTGTCAGTGCCGTGGCCGCTCGCGGTCCGTACAGGCGCAGGGTTTCGGGCAGCAGGGCGCGGCCAGTGCGGTGGCGGACGAAGTCGGTCAGGTCCAGGTAGGGCCGGCCTGCTGTGTCCACGATCTGCGGCGGGCCGTCGACGGGGTCGGTGCGGATTCCGCCGAGGTCGGCCACGGCTGCCGCGGCGGCGCGGAACAGTGACATGCCCATCGGGGTGAAGGGGCGGAGCATGCCTTCCAGGTGGCCGAATTCGAGGTAGACGCGCGGCTGGGGCAGGTCGGTGGGCGGCGGCGGGGGGAACAGGGTGGTGATGGGGCGGGACTGCAGCAGCCAGAGGCGGCCGTCGTGGTCGAAGACCCATTCGATGTCCTGCGGTGCGCCGAAGTGCTGTTGGACGCGGCGGCCCGTGGCGTGGAGCCGGGCCAGTTGGGCGGTGTCCAGGCAGCCGGCGGCCGTTCGGGGCGGGTCGGGGCCCAGGACGTGGTGGTCGACGTCGGCTGAGCCGTCGACCACGGTGGTGCCCGGGCCGGGGGCTGCGTCGATGACCGTTTCGGTGCGGCATCCGGTGACCGGGTTGGCGGTGAACAGCACTCCGGCGGTCCGGGCGTCCACCATGCGTTGGACGATGACGGCCATGGCGGCGGAGTCCTCGTCGATTCCGTTGGCCCGGCGGTAGGCGACGGCTCGCGGGGTGTGCAGGGACGCCCAGCAGGCGGTGACGGCGTCGACGAGCGCGTCGGGGCCGGTCACGTCGAGGAAGGTGTCCTGTTGTCCGGCGAAGCTGGCGTCGGGCAGGTCCTCGGTGGTGGCGCTGGAGCGTACCGCGACCGGTCCGCCGCCCAGGTCCCGGTAGGCGGCGAGCAGTTCGCCGGTGGGGACGGCTCCCTCCCGGTGGGCCCGGGTGGTCAGGCAGAATCCGGCGGGGACCGTCTCGCCTGCGCTGAGGAGTTCCCCGAGCCCGGCGGCCTTGCCGCCCACCAGGTGGGCCATGCGGGCGTCCACCCGGGCGAGGTCGACGATTCTCATCCGGTGTCCTCTCCGCGGCCCCGGCCGGATCCCGGGGGGCGGCTGGCCGCTCGCCTGGTCGCAGGCGGTGTTGCGGCGCGGTCCCGTGCCCGCCCGGTGGCCGTGCCCGGCAGAGGGGCGGGCCTGCCGCTGGTTGTCTGCGGTCCCGGTGGTGCGGGTGCGGCCACCAGGGGCAGAGGCGCTCCCTCCTGTCGGGGCCTCTCCCCCGCCGTGCTGCCGGGCCCCTGCTGGGTCTCTCTTTGTCTCCTTCCCCCGGGGAGGGAGAACTCCCCTTTTCTCTGCCCAAGGGGTTCCTGTTCATCGGCTTCATCGGTGTCCGGGGGGTCGTGGGAGCAGTCCGGGCCCGCCCGGGGCGTGGGACGGGGGTGCGGTGCTCCGGTGGATGCGGTCGCCGCCCCGCCCCCTGCGCCGCAACCGTCCGCCGCCCGTTGCCAGGACCGGAGTGTGCCGCGGCCCCGGCCCGGTTCCCCTGTTGGTGCGGCGCACCGCGGGCACGCCGCACCAACAGGGCCGGGCGTGTCACAGGGGGACAGCGGTGGCCTGCAGGTCCAGTCGTGTGCCCTGCCACCGGTCGCGCAGCCGGCGGTCGTGGCTGACGACCACGAGGGTGCCCGCGTAGTCGGCGAGGGCGGCCTCCAGCTCCTCCACGAGGGCGGGGGACAGGTGGTTGGTGGGCTCGTCGAGCAGCAGGACGTCCGACGGCTCGCTGACCAGGCGCGCCAGGGCCAGGCGCTGCCGCTGCCCGGTGGACAGGCGGGCGACGGGCACGGTGAGCTGGTGGCGGTCGAACAGGCCGAGGGACAGCAGGTGCTCGGCGTGCCGGGCAGCGTCCCCGGTCCGTCCGCGGGCGAAGGCGGCCAGCACCGTCTCGTCCGGCCGGTCGTGCCGTGGCTCCTGCGGCAGGTAGCCGATCCTGCCGCGGCGGGTGACGGTTCCGCCGTCCGGGGCGAGGTGTCCGGCCAGGACACGCAGCAGGGTACTCTTCCCCGCCCCGTTGGGCCCGGTCACGAGGAGGCGTTCGCCGGCCGTGACGGTGAGGCTGGTACGGCCGAGCCGGCCCGTGACGGTGACGTCGGCGGCGTCGAGGACGACGCCCTGCAGGCGGTCGGCCCGCAGGGCGGGGGTGAACCGCAGCGGTTGCGGCGGGGGCGGTACCGGGTCCGCGAGGAGGCGGCGCAGCCGCTCCTCGGCGGCGCGCACCCGGCTGGCCAGGGACTGCTGCACCCGCCCGCCTGCCCGGTCGTAGGCCATCTTGTTGCCGTCCTTCCTCGCCCGGCCGGGGGCCACCCGGCGGGCGGTGGTCGCGGCGGCCTCGCGCAGCCGCTCGACCTCGGCCTGCCAGCGGGCGTGGGCCTGGGCCCAGCGCTGCCGGGCCGCCGCCTTCTCGGCGAGGTAGCCGGAGTAGCCGCCCGAGTAGCGGGCGACGGTGCGCCGGTCCGCGTCCACTTCCAGCAGGCTGGTGGTGACGCGTTCGAGGAAGACCCGGTCGTGGGAGACGGCCACCGTGGTGCCGCGCCGGGTGCGCAGGTGCTCCTCCAGCCAGTTCAGGGCGCTGTCGTCGAGATGGTTGGTGGGTTCGTCCAGCAGCAGGACTTCGGGGTTGGCCGCCAGGACGGCGGCCAGGCGCAGCCGGGCCTGTTGGCCGCCGGAAAGGCTGCCCACGGTGCGGTCGCGCGGCACGCCTCCCAGGCCGAGGCCGTGCAGGGCGCGGTGGACCCGGGCGTCGGCCTCGTAGCCTCCGCGTAGTTCGAACAGGGTCATCAGCTCGCCGTACTCGGCCATGCCGGAGTGGTCGCCGGCGGCCATCGCCGCTTCCAGGCGGCGCATGCGCTCCTCGATGGCGCGCAGGTCGGCCAGTGCGTGGTCGATGGTCTCCTGGACGGTGGCGTCGGGAGGCAGTTGCCCGTCCTGGGGGAGGTAGCCGACGCCGCCTTCGGCGTGGAGGACGACCTCCCCCTGGTCGGGCTGTTCGTGTCCGGCGAGCAGGCGCAGCAGCGTGGTCTTGCCGGATCCGTTCTCGCCGATGATGCCGGTGCGTTCACCTGCGGCGAGTGAGCAGGTCACCGAGTCGAGGACGGGGCGGCCGTCGAAGGACTTGCTGACGGCGAGTGCGGTGATCTGGGTGGTCATGGAGGCGCTCCGAAGCATGCGGGGACGGGGTGGCCGTCACGGACGGCGGGGCGGGAGGGGTGCTTCGGAGGAACATCGGCAACCTCATTAATGCGACAACTGTTGCATTAATGAGGCTGCCATGTCGTTCGCCGGTACCGCAACCGGTTTTCGGGTGCCGCCGCTCACCACTCCGCAGGCCCGTACCGGTGCGGGCCGGGCGGCGGCCTCCGGCACCGGCGGGGTCTTCACCGGGACCGGGTGGGGTGCGCGGCGGTGTTCGCGGCCTGCAGGGCCCCCGTCCTGCGGGCCGCCCGGTCGCACCGTCGGCCGCGGGGTGTGCTGCCCCGGGGGCATCCAGGCGCCGGCTCACGCGCCGCTCCCCAACGCCCCCGGTGTCCACGGCCGGTGCGGGCCGGCCCGTCAGGTGTCGCGGCGGGGAGCCCAGGGGGTGGTGGGCTGGAGGACGGCCTCGCTCAGGGCTCGGGTGCGCAGTTCGGTGATCTTCTGGTACTCGGGGTCGGCGACCATGCGGCTGAACGCCTCCCGGCTGGGGTAGCGGACGACCAGGACCGCGTCCCAGGCCTGTCCATCCTCGGCGACCAGGGGCGTGTCACCGTCGCCGGCGTAGAGCAGTTCGGCTCCGTACCGTTGCAGGAAGCGGCTCGCCTGTCGGCTGTACTCCTCGTAGGAGGGGCGGCCGCCGGGGGCGAAGCGCAGCAGGTTCAGCATGACGACGGGGCCGCCCGGGTCCTCCTTCAGCAGACGTGCGAGGTCGGCGCCTGTGGGGTCGACTGCCATGTGGGCTCCTTGTCGTGGCCAGCGGCTCGGCGGCTGGCGTCGGCGGTATCGGGGCGGCAGAAGTGTAGACGGGTTCCCCCACTTTCGCATACCGTCCGGTCGGTACATGAGGGGTGGCGGTTCGCCCAGGTCAGCCGCAATACTCCCGAAAGAAGGGCAGACGAATCGCTCTTACCGGGGTTTTCTCCACGAAACGAGCCGACCGGCAGAACGGGAAGCGGAGTGCGGTTGCGCCGCCCCCTTACCGCAGGCGTGAATCTCCTGGCCCGACGATTCTCCTTTGGCTTCCCCCACCGCCCCGGGAGTTCCCGAACTCCTCCTCACGCACCCGCCCCACTCCCCCACCCCGCTCCGCTCCCAGACCGGACATCCCCCTGTTCACCAGGCACGATACCCGCACCGAGGAGAACGGGGACGATGATCGGCCGCAACCGATCCCGCACCTCATCCCATGACCGGACACCGCCGCAAACCAGCCCATCCCGCCCGATCCTCCCTTTTTTCTGCGCGGTCGAATGACCTCCCCTCCCGGCAGCCGGCCGGCACCGCGGCCGTATCCTTCTGCACAGCCATCAGACTTTTATTCGCGCCGCCACCGGGAACAAGATGGGAAGCAAAAGAAAAATCCTTCTCCGGAAGCCGAGCGATGGAAGTCTCTCCCCTTGTCCTGACCGAAGACCGCTTCCCCACCGGACTGCCCGGACGGCGCGTCCCCGTCCGTGTCGAACAGCCCAGCGCCCAGCGGCCGTGGGGCATGGACCAGGCCCGGCCCCCGCTGGCCGTCCCCCGCGCGGGCCGGCACGAGAAGCCCACCACCACCCGCGAGGAGACCGTGCCCACCCAGTACAGCGAGGACAGCGAGGTGCGGCCCGACGACTACACCCAGACCGTGACCGACTGATGCGCGAAGGCCCGACGGTGCTGGTGCTGGCCCCCGACGACGACGGAGAAGCCGGACGGGTGAGTGCACGGCTCGCCGAACGCGGCGTCGCCTGCTTCCGCCTGGACACCGCCGCCTTCCCCACCGCGTGCACGGTCACCGCCGAACTGGGCCCCTCCGGGTGGCACGGCACCATCACCACTCCCGAGGGGACCCTGGACCTCTCCGAGGTCGGCGCGGTCCTGTACCGCCAGCCCAGCCCGTTCGGCCTGCCCGCCGGACTGAACGCCTCAGAACGCCGCTTCGCCCAAGTCGAGGCCCGCTTCGGTCTGGGCGGGCTGCTCGCCTCCCTGCCCGCGCGGTGGGTGCCCGGCACTCCCGGCCGGGTCGCCGACGCCGAGTACAAGCCGCTGCAACTGGCCGCGGCCGTGCGCTGCGGCCTGCTTCCCCCGCCCACGCTGGCCACCAACAGCCCCGAGGCCGCCCGGTCCTTCACCGCCCGCCACGACGGCGGAGCCGTGTACAAGGCGTTCATGCACAAGGTCGTCGCCGACGACGGCCGGGTCTCCCTCATCTACACCAGCCCGCTCGACCCCGCGTCGGTCGACGGGCGGGTCGCCTCCACCATGCACCAGTTCCAGGCCAACCTGGCCGCCCGCAAGCGTTTCGACGTCCGCGTCCTCGCCAGCCGCCGCCGGCACGCCGCCGTCGCGATCACCTCGCCGGACCCGCGGGCCCGGCAGGACTTCCGCAGCCGCTACGACACCCTCACCTACCGTCCCGTCGACGTGCCGCCGCAGGTCGCCGAGGGCTGCCGCCGCTATCTGCGCCTGCTGGAGCTGCGGCTCGGCGTCTTCGACTTCTGCGTCACCGACGACGGGCAGTGGCACTTCCTGGAGTGCGGCCCCGGAGCGCAGTGGGCGTGGCTGGAGGAGGAGGCCGGGCTGGTGATGGGTGACCTGGTCGCCGACGCGCTACTCGAGGAGCTGCCATGACCGCCCCGCCCGTTCCCGAATGGCGACTCCTGCTGAGCGCCCTGGCCGACACGCTTCCCGAGGAGGTGCTGGCCGACCCCGGGTGGCGCCGCGCCTTCCTCACGGTCCCCCGGCACGTCTTCGTGCCCGGCTTCTACACCGACGAGCGGCCCCGCCCCCGGTGGGTCAGCCTCGACGACCCGTCCTGGCTGCCGCGCGTCTACTCCGACACCTCCCTGGTCACCCAGATCCGGCGGCATCCCGACGACCCGCACAACTGGTGGCCCACCTCCTCCAGCAGCCGCCCCTCCCTCATGCTGGCCATGCTGCATGCCCTCGACGTCGCCGACGGCATGCGGGTGCTGGAACTGGGCACCGGCACCGGCTACAACGCCGCGCTGCTGGCGGCCCGCCTCGGCGAGGACGCCGTGGTCTCCGTCGACATCGACCCCGCCCTGGTGGCGGCGGCCCGGGCCCGCCTGGCGCGGCTCGACCTGCACCCGCGCGTCGCCGTGGCCGACAGCGCCGGAGGGCACCGCGCCGGAGCCCCCTACGACCGGGTGATCGCCACCCACTCGGTGGAGCGGGTCCCCTACGCCTGGGTGGAGCAGACCCGGCCCGGCGGCGTCATCCTCGTCGACCTCCGGTCGGTCGGCAACGCCCGCGTGGGCCGTATCGCCCGGTTGACCGTGCACGACGACGGCACCGCCACCGGCGACTTCCGCGCGCTCCTCGGCGGGTCGTTCATGCCGGCCCGCCGCGAGGTCGCCGTGCCCGACCGGCGGCTGCTGCCCGCCCGCGACCTGCGCGAGGCCGCCACCCGGCCCAGCGAGCTGGGCGCGGACGTCCTGGCCGACCCGGACCTGGCGTTCGCGCTGTGGGCGGCCGAGCCCGACATCAGCTTCGTCCCGTTGGGCACGCAGACGCTGCTGTTCACCCCCGACGGCTCGTGGGCGAGCGCCCCGCAGGTCCCCGGCGAGGTCCAGGTCGCCGGGAAGTGCGACCTGTGGCGTTCGGTGGAGGAGGTGCACGCCTCCTGGGTGGCGGCGGGCCGCCCCCGCGTGGAGGACCACACGATCACCGTGACCGAGCACGAGCAGCGCATCGAGGCGTGAGGTCAGATCGTGGCGCGGATGCGCGCGTCGTAGGCGGCGTGCGGTTCCAGGCCCACGGCGGCGCGGCGCTCGTCCAGCCTCTCGGGGTCCTCCACCTCGTACATCCGCACCCCGCCGTCGGGCAGGCGCAGGTACTGGGTGCCGTAGCGCTGCGGCATCCCCTCGTGGCAGCGGACGCGGTCCTCCAGGTAGGCGAGTTCGGCGGCGTCGGCCTCGCCCGCGGCGACCGCCTCGCGCAGCAGCGGCAGGCAGCGCTGCTGCAGGTCGTGCGGGGCGTGCTGGACCAGCAGCCACGCGGCGTGCGCGCCGTCCTGGCCCACCAGGGCGCGTCCCGGCCAGCCGTGCTCGTCGACAATGGCGCGCAGCCACGCGGCGTTGTCCTCGTCGACGGGGGTGACGACCCGCTGCCACTGCTCGGGGTCGCGGCCGACCGGCACGGCCCTGCGCGCCTGGGTGTCGCGGCGCGCCCGCTCCAGCAGTTCCTCCCGCAACCGTGTCGACGGGGTGGGGGTGTGGTCGTGCATCGTGCGTCCTTCCTGGAAAAGGGTCCTGGGAGTGGTCACCTTGCCACGGAATCCGATCTCATCCCTGCCGTTGCGGCCGCGGGTCGTGTTTTCCGCCCGGCCCCCGCCGCGATCATGCCCCCAGTGCCACAACCGCGGTCGACCGTGGCGCTGGGGGCATGGTGGTGGGCGGGGGACCGGCGGGTCAGTCGGTCCGGCCTGCTTCGGCGTCGGGGGTCTTCTTCGTGTAGGTGGCGCAGATGTAGGCGGTGACGGCGGCGAGGGCGGCCAGGACCGCCCAGAGGGCCACCACCGCCCAGGGGCTGTCGGACCTGTCGCCGACCATGAGCCGGGCGAAGATCCCCACGGGGAACAGGGCCCCGGCCAGCCCCAGGGTGGCGGCCATGCCCCGGGTCGGGGCGGGGAGGTCGCGGCGGACCAGCCGCCACACGCACGCGGCCATCACGAGGAGTCCGGGGGGCACGACGGCCAGGGCGAGGGCGAAACGGCTCTCGCGCAGGTCGACGGGGGCGTCGTTGGTGTTCTGGCTCCGACCGTGGGCCGCGATCTCGATCACCCGCCCCCGCCAGAGGGTGGCGGTGACCCGGTCGCCCTCGTCGAGCTGGTTGAGGACGGGGCCCCGGGACGAGTAGGTCGTCTCCCACTCGGTGCCGTCCGCGTCCGTCAGGACCGCGCTGTTGTCGGCGTTCCTGGCCTTGGTCAGGTAGATGTCGGAGATGGTGAACTCCTGCGTCCAGCGGCACTCGGCGGGCGCGTCCGGGGCGGAGGGGCAGGGCTGCGCCGCCTGGTAGGCGCGCAGTTCACGGTCACCGTCCGGCAGCGCCCGGACGAAAGCCACGACGACGATCACCACCACGGCGGCAGCGATCAGCAGGGTGACGACGGCCCTGCGGCTGAAGCGCCGCTTCTCTTCGGGAGAGGGGAGGTTCATAGCCTCCAGGATCCCACCGGACGCGCCTGCGGTCCGACCGGTTTTTTCTCCCGTGCCGCCGGGCGTGTGCGCGGCGCGGGGACGGTCCGGCGGGCGCGGTCCCGCCCTCCTCCCCCGCGGAAGTGGCGGGGTGGCCGTGGGCGGGGCCGCGCCCGGCCGGTCAGGGGATCGGTGCGTAGACGAGGTAGAGCACGCCGGTCGTCAGGGTTTCGCTGCGGATGAGGTTGAACCGGTGCGTGGGGGTGTCCTCGAACAGGCGCTGCCCGTGGCCCACGGCGATCGGGTGGACGAGGAGGTGGAGTTCGTCGAGGAGGCCGTGGGCGAGCAGCCAGCGCACGGTGGTGGCGCTGCCCGACATGGCGATGTCGCCGTCGACGCTGTCCTTGAGGCGGCGGATCGCGTCGGTGTCGCCGGGCAGCACCGTGGTGTTGTTCCAGGTCGGGTTGGTCAGCGTGGTGGAGACCACGTATTTGGGCACGGTGTTGAGGTAGGTCGCGAACGGCTCGTCGGTGCTCTCGGGCCAGTAGGCGGACCACTCGTCGTAGAGCCTGCGGCCCATGAGGAACGCCTTGTTCTTCTCGGTTCCGGCATTGACCACCGCGCCCATCTCGTCGTTGAAGTACGGGAAGTGCCACTGGTCGGGCGACTCGACCACTCCGTCGAGTGCGATGAAGAAGTTCGCGACGATCCTGCCCATGATGTCCTCGTCCTCGGGGTTCTCCGGTGGGGTTTCGGTCGGCTGGTGAAGGCCGTACCTCGTCGCGCGCCAGGTTATGGACGGGCTCAGGTATGGGTCTTGTACAGAAGCGACAGGGGCTGGGCGGGGTCGGTACGGCGCAGCTGTGTGGCGGTGCGGCCGATGAAGCGTCGGAGTGACCGGGCCAGGTGCGGCTGGTCGTAGTAGCCGAGCCGGTGGGTCACGTCCAGGGGCGCGGCCCCTTCGCCGAGCAGGACGGCGGCCTGGCGGGCGCGGTCGATCTGGCGGATCGCGCTCGGGGTGAGGCCGGTCGCCGCGGCGACGCGGCGCTGCAGCGTGCGTGCGCTGACCCGCGGGGTTTCGCCGCCGAGTGCCTCGGCCACCAGCGGGTCGCGGACGAGCACGTTGTCGCGGACGAGGCGGGCCACGAACTCCTCGGCGTCGTCGAAGGTGGGCAGGGGCCGGCGCGTTCCCGCGAGGACGAAGGTGTACGCGTCCGCGTGGGGGCTGTCCAGCTGCCTGTCGACCAGGCGCGGCATGGGCAGGTGCGGCAGGGACACGCCGTGGGCGAAGCTGATGCCGAGCGATGCGGAGTCGTCGGGCACGGCGGCGGTGCTCGCCGCGGTCTCCGGGCCGCGCAGCGCGGCGTGGGTGCGGCCGCGGTGGGTCCACACGACGAGTTCCCAGTGCGAGGTCGCCACCGAGGTCATGCGGTGGACTCCGCTGCTGTGGCCGCGCCACACGCGGGCGATGTAGGGCGAGTCCGACGGCCGGTCCTGGGTGTGCAGTGCCATCTGGTCTCCTTGCCGTGGCCGGGCGGGAGCGGGGGGTGTCCTGCCGGTGAAAGGGGTCGGTTACGGGGGTCTACTCGGCGGTCTGGTCGAGGCGGGTCAGGTAACGCCTGAACTTTACATCGTAGATTTCCTTTCGGTGGGTGGGGAGCACCACCGGGTCCCGCTGCGGGCGGGGCCGGGCCATCGGCTCCCCCACCGCCCGGGCGGCGAGTCGGGCCGCGCCCAGGGCCGAGGCGCTGCGCAGCCGGACCGGGTGCAGCTCCACGCCCAGCACGTCGGCGAGCAGGGCGCGGAAACGCGGGTCGCGGGCTCCTCCCCCGGCCAGGCGTACCGCCGGCGGCAGACCGCCGGGCAGCAGGGCGGCGGCGTGGCGGACCGTGAAGGCCACGCCCTCCACGGCGGCGCGCAGGATCTCGGTGCGGCCGGTGTCCAGCCGCAGCCCGCTCAGCGCCCCCACCCGGCCCAGGGCGGGCGTGCGCTCCCCGGTCAGGTGCGGCAGGAACACCACTCCCCCCTCCTCGGGCTCCCCCGCCGCAGCGGCGTAGACCTCCTCCCAGGTGGCGCCCAGCAGGGCGCGCACCCACTCCAGTGCCACCCCGGCGTTCTGCACGGCGGCCATCCGGTACCAGCCGGTGCGCTCGGCGGTGCGGTAGACGTGCACCCCCGCCACCGCCCCGGCATCGCGGGAGGCGGTGACGATCTGCGCGCCGCTGCCGATGCTCAGCTGGGCCCCGCCCTCGGCCAGTCCGGCGGCCAGCAGCGCCGCCGGGGTGTCGCCCGCGCCGGCGGCCACCGCCGTCCCCGCGGCCAGGCCCAGCTCCTCGGCGGCCCCCGCACTCAGGCCCCCGGCGGTCTCGTCGGAGGCCGCCAGCGGCGCCAGCAGGTCTTCCGCGCCGGCGGCGCGCAGGGCGGCCTCGGACCAGGTGTCGGCGGGCACGTCCCACAGCAGGGTCGCCGAGGCGTCGGAGGGTTCGGTGGCGGCCCGGCCGGTCAGGCGCAGCCGCAGCCAGTCCTTGGGCAGCAGCGCCCAGCGCGCCTCGGCCAGCACGTGGGGCTCGTGGCGGGCGACCCAGGCCAGCAGCGGCCCCGTCATGCCCGGCACCAGCGGGTTGGCCAGCGCCCGGCGGTCCGTTTCGGCCAGGGCGTGCCAGGCCCGCAGTTCGGTCGTGGCGCGCCGGTCGGCCCACAGCAGCGCCGGACGCACCGGGACGGCATCGGCGCGCGCCAGCACCAGGCCGTGCATCTGCCCGTCCACCCCGACCGCGGTGACGCGGGGGTTCCCGGCGGCGGCCAGGGCGCGGCGCACCGCCTCGACGGTGGCCCGCCACCAGTCGGCGGGGTCGGTCTCGGCCCAGCCGGGGCGGGGTGCGCGCACCGGGTAGGCGGCCTCGGCCTCCCCCAGTACACCGGCCCGGTGGTCGACCACGACGGCTTTGACGCCGCTGGTGCCCAGGTCCACGCCGAGCAGCGCCTCCCCTGCCATGGGGGTCCTCCTCACTCACACGTCCGCGTCAGATCGCCCTGCGGCGCTGCAGCCGGGTGAACGCCAGCCAGCCGGGCAGCACCGGAAGCCAGAAGGTCAGCAGCCGAAACAGTAGGACCCCCGACAGCGCGGCGGCGGCGGGCACCCCGGCGATCGCGGTCAGGCCGCCGATGAGCGCGGCCTCCACCGCGCCCAGGCCGCCCGGGGAGGGCGCGGCCGAGCCGAGCGCGTTGCCCGCCAGGTAGACGACGCCGACGGCGGCCAGCGACGGGGTGACGTCGAAGGCCAGGATGCTGGTGTACAGGCACAGCACCAGGCTCACGGTGAGCAGCAGGGTGCCGCCCAGGCCCAGGGCGAGGCGGCGCGGGTGGTGGAGGAGGTCGAGCAGCTGCGGCAGCACCCCGTGCAGGTGGGGGCGCAGCCGGCCCGAGACGGCGCGGCGCAGCCGGGGCACCGCCAGCAGGGCCGCGGCCAGCACCGACAGCACCCCCACCACGACCAGCAGGGTCAGCGAGGGGGAGAAGTCGCCGGGGTAGCCCGTGTTGGACAGGTAGGCGCACAGCACCAGCAGCGGCACCAGCGTGATGAGCCCGGCGAGCTGGGACACCCCCACCGCGGAGACCGCCTGGGCGGTGCTGGTGCCCTCCCGGATCAGGTAGCGGGTGTTGAGCGCCAGCGACCCCACGCCCGCCGGGGTGGCGATGCGCACGAAGGAGGAGGCGTACTGCACCAGCACGGTGCGCCACAGCCGCAGCCGCACCGGGGAGAACCCCAGCAGCGCCACGGCGGGCGCGGCCACGCACACCAGCGACAGGGCCACCGCGGCACCGGTCCAGAGGGGGTCGGGGTCGCTGATGGTGCCCCAGTCCACCCCGGCGAGCTGGTAGGCCAGGGCCAGGCCCACCACGGTGGCCACGACGACGGTGACGACGGTGCGCGGCGGCATCCGCTCCAGCTGCACCGGCTGGGCGGGCGCGTGCGGGGCCACCCGGGAGATCTCCGCACGCAACCGGCCGAGCAGGCCGCGGTGGCCGCGCAGCGCGCGGCGCAGCCCCGCGGGCAGCCCCACGCTCTGCAGGAACGGCAGCACGGCGGCGACGGTGTCGGTGCCGAGGTTGCGCACGGCCGAGTCCACGGCGCGGCGCGGCCCCACCCGCAGCGCGAGCGTGACCAGCAGGGCGGCGTTGTCGAGGCTGAGCATCCACGGGCCGGCGGCGACACTGCCGGTGGACAGCCCGGTCAGGGCGGCGCGTCCGTCGCTGCGGCGGCTGACGGCCCGGGGGCCGATCCCGCGGTGGGCCACGCGGCGGCGGTGCAGCAGCCGCAGCTGGGCCCAGACCTCGTCGAGGAAGTCCTCGCCCACCTCGGCGTCGGCCAGCTCGGCCAGCGGGCGGGCGGTGACGTACTCGCGGACCAGGAAGGCCGCGGAGGAGTCGAGTTCCCCCACGGCCAGCAGTCGCGGACCGGCCGCGCCCGCCGCGGCGGCCGCGTACTCCATCAGGGCGGTGTGCTCGACCCGGTCGCGCAGGCCCAGCAGCAGCGGCGGGGCCACCGCGTCCCGCAGCACGATCCGCGACAGCAGCCGTTTGACGACCCCGCTGGCCGGGTCGGAGGCGAGCACGGTCACCTCCAGGCGGCGGTCGACGGTCTCGGCCACGAACCGCTGGTTGCCCTCGTGGTCCTCCCCCGCCGGGTCCAGGCACAGCGGCTCCAGGCCGAGGCGGCCCAGTTCGCCGACGAGCCGTTCGGTGGCCGGCGGCGGGATGCGCACCCCCACCACGTAGCTGGTCAGGGAGGCGCTGACCGCGCCGACGAGCAGGGTCAGCACCAGGGCCAGGGCGGTGGTGTAGCCGGACAGCAGCACCGAGGCGGCGGTGACGGCGACGCCCACGCCCATCAGACCGGTGACGCGCACCAGGTGCACGGGCCGGGTGGCGTGCAGGTAGGCCACGGCGGCGGCGAGGTAGGCGTGCAGCGGGTTGCTGGCCACACCCCCCTCGGAGGCGCTGAGGACGGCGGGCACCGCCGCGCCCAGCAGCGCGGTCAGGCCCGTGTTGAGGGCCACCGTGGCGCCGTAGCCGAGCCCGGCCGCGGCCAGCACCCGCACCACGTGGCGCACGTCGCGGCGGATGAGGCGTTCGGCCACCGTGATGCCGCCCAGCAGCAGCACGGCCAGGTTGGCCAGGCCCGCGGCCAGGCCCAGCAGGGACGGCGGCAGCAGGAAACGCAGTTCGGCGGCCTCCCCCACCGTCGACGGCTCGGCCACGAGGGCCACCGACAGCAGGGCGAAGACCAGCAGTGCGCATCCGGCGACGGTGAACAGCAGGTCGAAGGGCCGTCGCGCGACGCCCGCGGCGGCGTCCGGCGCACTGGTACGGGTGGTCTCTGCCGTGGTCACGTCCTCTACCCTGCCCTGCCCGGCCGCCGGTTGTCGCGTCGTGCCGCCGCGCGCGGCCGACAGCCGCCCCGCGCGGCGGCCCGGACGCCCCGCAACGCCCCGGATGCGGCCCCCTGCGGGGGTGCCGCGGCGGGGTGGGACGGCAGGATCGTCCCGCCCGGCAGAACGGTAATCTCACCGGAAGCACGCTTTGTGTCGCCGTCCCCCGCGAAGGAGAGACATGATCACGTATGAGCAGGCGGTCGCGATCGCGGACGCGTGGCTCAACGGATACGCCCCGCCGGGGCGGCGCCGGGAGGTGCGGGCCCACGAGTTCGACCTGGGCTGGGTCGTGTGGGCCGCCCCCGCCGCCTTCGACCACGACCCGGCGACCGGGCAGCGGCGTCCCCCCGCCGACGAGGCGTGCGCGGTGGTCGACCGGCGCACCGGCGAGCTGAGCACCTGGCCGTCGGCGCCCCTGGACGAGGTGGTGCGGATGTACCGCGACAAGTACGCCGGCGACCACTTCCCCTACGACCCGTCGCTGCCGCCGGTCGTGGGACCCGGCAACTCGGTGGTGTTCACCTACCGCGACGCCACCGGGGAGGAGATGCTCCTCACCCGCTCCTCCGGCCCCGGGCTACCGCCCCCGGAGATCCAGATCTGGACCGAACTGCGGTGGATGGGGGTGCCGCCCGAAGCGGTCGTGGGCATCCACTCCGACCTGTACCCCGCGGACCTGCCCGGCGGCTACCACGGCCGGTTCCTGCGCGACACCTTCACCGGCGTGGAGGTGTCCTGCTCCCACGACTACGGGCCCACGCGCGCGGCCCGCGCCCGCGGCATGGCCGCACGCGTCGACCAGGCCGAGACCGTGCAGCGGCTGGCCGGCGCCCCGCCGCGGCCGCGCCCCAACCGGGTGCCCTTCCCCACCGGTCGCCCGGGCCCCCCGATGGCCGACGACACCCTGCAGCAGCTGCTGTCGGAGGCGTTCCTGCAGGTGCGGCGCTACGACACCGAGATCCTGGCCGCCACCGGCCTGCCCGAGCCCACCCAGCACACCCTGGCCCGGGCCGGACTGCCCGGCCTGGTCCCCCACTTCTTCGCCGCCGACCCGCCCCACCACCCGCCCGCCGGGGGGCTGTTCTGCGACGCCGCCGCCCACCTGCGCGCCCTGGGCGCCCGGGTGGGCGACCCGGCGCTGGAGGAGGCGCTGGGCGACCACGTACGGATCGGCAGCGACGGCGGCAGCGCGGTCGTGGTACGCCGCACCGCCCCCGACGCCGGGACGGTGTGGGCCGTCGACGTGGACAGCGGCGCGCTGCGCTACATCAACCGGTCGGTGTCCGCGTTCGGCCGCTGTCTGGCGCTGCTGGCCCGCACCCTGCCCGGCATGCGCGACCAGGACCCCTACGCGGCGGGCCGCACCGTCGCGGAGTTCCAGGAGGAGCTGGCCGGCATCGACGCCTCGGTGTTCACCGACCCCGAGCACTGGTGGTCGGTGGTCGTCGAGCAGATGTGGGACGGCCTGCTGTGAGCGGCGGCTCACCGGTGCGGGGGGTGGGCCTCGTGGCCGGGTTCGCCCGCTGAGCGGCGCTCCTCCTTCATCGCCGACTCGTACGCGTGGCGCACTCCGCCGAGCAGTTCCTCCCGGGCGTGCCGCTCCAGCGCGCGGAACTCGGCGTAGTAGCCGTCGTCGTACTCCTCCACCAGCTGGTAGGTCCAGCGTCCGTCGACGACGTTGCGGCCGACCAGGCGGCGCTGGACCGCTTCGGCGACCGTGTGGTGCCCGGCCTCGCGCAGCAGCCGCACCGCCTCGTCCAGCATGGCGTCGGCGCGCCCGGTCAGCTGGTGCATCGCGTACAGGTGGCCGCGGGCGCGCTCGATGGTCTCCAGGGCCTCGGTGAGCTTGCCGACGCCCGCGACGGTGGCGTCGTCGACTCCCGGGGGTCGACGGTCCGCGCCGCGCGGGGCCGGAACACGGTGGTGGTCCATGCCCGTCGCGCTTCCCCCGGGCGGGCCGCCCCATGCCGGCGAGGGGGATGTTGACCCGCGGTTTGCCGCACGGGCTCGGCGGTGCGGTGGCCGGGGCGGATCCGGGTAGCAGCGTGGGGGCAGCGTCGTCGACAGGCGAGGAGAGGAGGCTTCCCGTGCGGGTGTTGAGCGAGGAGGAGATCTCCACCGCGCTGGTGAGCCTGGCGCACTGGGAGCACCGGGCCGGTTCCCTGGCCCGGCTGGCGCCCACCGGCGATCCGGAGGGGATGCGTGCGGCGGTCACCGGTGTCACCGCGGACGAGTCCGACCACGTGGCCACGCAGGCCGCCCCCGAGGGGCTGGTGGTGCGGGTGGCCACCCCGGGGGCGGGGGTGACCGAGACGGACGTGGAACTGGCGGCGCGTATCGAGCAGACCATCGAGATGGGCGGCTCCGACGCCCGGCCCCGCCCGCCCCGCTGAGGGGCCGGGATGTCACCGGCCGCCGCTAGCGTGTCGGGTGTGACTCCCTACACCGCTGTTGCTCCGCCCGCCGACCTGGCCGGTGACGTGGTGCTGGGCTGGACCACGCGGCTGGGCGGCGGTACGCACCGCCTGGTCCCGGACGGGTGCGTGGACGTGCTGTGGCTCGACAACGGGTCGGTGCTGGTGTGCGGGCCGGAGACGGCGGCGTGGACGTTCGCGCTGCCGCCGGGCACCGAGGCGGTGGGGGTGCGGTTCCGCCCGGGGCGGGCCGCGACCGCGCTGGGCTTGGACGTCCCGGGGGCACGCGACCGGCGGGTGCGCTTGGAGGACGTGTTCGGTTCGCGGGTGCAGCGGCACGTGGCCGAGCAGGTCGCCGAGGCGGGCGGGGCGCGTGACCGGCTGCGCGTGCTCCAGGAGCATGTGCGCGGCTGGTCGGCGGAGGCGCCCGAGGCGGACCGGGTGGGGGTGGCCGTGGCGGGCCTGCTGGAACGCGACCTTTCCCGTCCGGTGGCGGAGCTGGCGCGGGAGACCGCGTTGAGCGAGCGGCAGCTGCACCGGCGCTGCACCGCGGTGTTCGGCTACGGTCCGGCCACGCTGCGCCGCATCCTGCGGCTGCAACGCTTCCTGCGCCTGGCGCGCCGCCCGGGAGCGCCCGCCGACCTGGCGTATCTGGCGTGCGCGGCCGGCTACACCGACCAGCCGCACCTGTCACGGGACTGCCGCGCCCTGGCCGGGGTGAGCCCCCGCCGACTACTGGCCGACCGTTGAGCAGAGGAAAGCGGCCGGGCTCTCCTTCGTTGTGGAGGGGCAATACCGGGACCGTGCCGTCGCCGACGGTCGGCCGCTGCCGGACTGGCCCCCTGGTCTCAGTGTGGTTGGGGCGGGCCAGGGCAGGAACACCGTTCCGTCCAGGGTTTTACGGGCTTCCGCTGCGAGCCGTCCCGACTTCCCTAAATGCACCCCTGGGCCTTTTGGGCGATTCGCCGGATTTTCGAGAAGTGAATGAAAACACCGCCGAGCGGTGGTAAAGTCGCAGGTCGTTCAGTATGCTCCCCGCGCACGCGGGGATGGTCCACAGGGCCGCGGGACGCCAGCATCGCGCAGAACATGCTCCCCGCGCACGCGGGGATGGTCCGGTTTTTAAGGGCCACTTGTCCTCCTATTCGTAATGCTCCCCGCGCACGCGGGGATGGTCCGTTTGTTGGGGACAGTGGTTTTCCGGACGCTGAATGCTCCCCGCGCACGCGGGGATGGTCCTCGTTGGGTGGCACGCACATGGAGCGGCTTCGCATGCTCCCCGCGCACGCGGGGATGGTCCCGACAGCAGCTTGTGCGGGACCGGAACAGAGGTCGTCCCGGCTGTGGTGCGCTGGACCGTCGCCCGTACCGCCAGGCCCGATGCTCCTGGAGGCATTCCCTCGACGTCCGTGTCCCGGCTGTTCGGGATCCGGCGTCCGCCACGGTGTGTGGGGGTCGAAGTGCCCCCCACACACCGTGGCGGCGGTCGGCGGAGCAGAGCCCTGGTGACGGCTCCCCGTGCCGGTTGTGCTCGACCGGTGTGCTGGTCGCTGTCAGGCCCGGTCTTGTGTCGCAGGGATCTTCGCTGGGCCGGTCGACTTGCCGGACACGGGACAGATACCCGGTTCAGGCCCAGGTGGGGCCGGTCCTGTCGCGCCGGCGTCGGGAAAGCCTACTGCGGCGGTCTGGGGGTGGTGTTCGTGGTCGTCTCTCGACTGCTGGGCGTGTGGTGATGCGCACCACCACGAGGGCGGGGTGGTTTCGGTCAGCGGTGTGCTCCAGCAGGTGATGCGGCGCGGACCTCGGCGAGGCAGCGGCCCGCTTCGAAAGCGGGGAACCGGTCGAGCATCGCGCGGCCTTCGGCAGCGTCGGTACTGGCGCCGAACAGTTCAGTCCAGAGCGTTCCTGGCGCCGAGGATTCCGAAGGTGGCCATCGCTCAGCCCGCCAGGATGTCACGGACCATGGGCGCCACCTTCTCGCCGAACAGTTCGACGGCGCGCTTCCGGGCCGCGGCCAACTGGGGTCCGCCGCTGTAGACCAGGTCGAAGCGTCCGACGCCCAGTTCCTTGACCACGCCTGCGATCTTGCGGGCGACGGTCTCGGGCGAGCCGACGTACATCGAACCGTGCTCGATCTCGGCCTCGAAGTCTGCCGGGCGCAGCGGCGGCCAGCCGCGCTCGGCGCCGATCCGGTCATGCATCACCTTGTAGGCCGGGTAGAACAGTTGTCTGGCCTCGGCGTCGGTGTCGGCCACGAATCCCGGCGAGTGCATTCCGACGGGGTGGGCGACCGTGCCGAACTGCTCGGCGGCGCGCCGGTAGAGGTCGATGTGGGGCCGGAAGCGCAGGGGGGAGCCGCCGATGATCACGAGTATGAGCGGCAGTCCGTAGCGTGCGGTGCGGACGACCGACTGCGGGGATCCGCCGACGCCGATCCAGGTGTCCAGTCGGCCGGACTCGGTCTTGGGGTACACGTCGGCGTTGTGCAGCGCGGCGCGGGTGGTGCCGCTCCAGGTGACCGGCTTCTCGTCGAGGAGTTTCACGAACAGGTCGAGTTTCTCCTCGAACAGCACGTCGTAGTCGCTCAGGTCGTAGCCGAACAGCGGGAAGGACTCGGTGAACGAGCCGCGGCCGAGGATGACCTGGGCGCGGCCCTCGGAGATCGCGTCCACGGTCGCGAAGCGCTGGAAGACGCGTACGGGGTCGTCGGAGCTGAGCACGGTCACGCCGGAGGC
This sequence comes from Thermobifida alba, assembly GCF_023208015.1. NCBI lineage: Bacteria > Bacillati > Actinomycetota > Actinomycetes > Streptosporangiales > Nocardiopsidaceae > Thermobifida > Thermobifida alba. Next base: position 1,401,804 of record NZ_CP051627.1, read on the forward strand.
GAGGGTGATGCGCGAGGTGCGTGCGGCGATTCCGGCCAGCACGGTCTCGGGGGCGGAGATCGAGTAGTCGGGGCGGTGGTGCTCGCCGACGGCGATGACGTCGACCCCGAGTTCGTCGGCGATCACGGCTTCGTCGATGACCTGCCGGATCGCGGCGGGGTGGGAGAACAGCGCGCCGGAGTCGTCCCGGGGGAGGTCGCCGAAGGTGTCCAGGCCCAGTACGAGGTTGTCCATGTCATCGCCTCCTAGTAATTGACGCGTCAACTATGGGAAGGTGAGGCCCATGTCACGCCCACGGAAGCTGCCCACCCGCGACGAGCTGCGCACCTGGCGGAACTTCCTCGAAACCACGGAGAAGCTGCGCACCCTGGTCACCAGCCGCCTGCAGCACGACACCGGCCTCTCCCCCGGCGACTACGCCGTCCTCCTCGCGCTGAGCGAGGCCGAGGACAACCGGCTCCGCTCCTCAGAACTGGCCGCGGTCGTCGGCTGGGAACGCAGCCGCCTGTCCCACCACCTCGGCCGCATGGAGCGCCGCGGACTCATCCGACGCGAGGAGTGCGCCACCGACAGCCGCGGCGCGCACATCGTGATGGCCCCCGACGGCTCGAAGGCGTTCCACTCGGCCACCGTTCCGCACCTGCGCACCATCCGCGAACTGTTCGTCGACGCCCTCACCCCCGACCAACTCGCCGCCGTGGACGACATCACCGCCGCCCTGCGCAGGCACCTCGACCTGCCCGAGCCGAGCACGCCCGCCCCACGGCGCAGCTCGAATTCCCGCACTTCGAAGACGGGATGACCCGGTCCGTACGGCAGAGCCCGCCCACGTCCCCGAGACGGCGTCCGCCCCCGTGCCCCTCCCCTGCTCCGGCCGGACCTGGCGTGGCAGCCCTAGCCGGCCCCGCCCCTGCCACGTCCTGATAGGGGCGGGACCAGCCCACCGCTGGAGCTGCAATCCTGCCGCTGGACGCCGTCTCCCCGAACACCCCGGTGAGGCCCTCCCGCGCGACTGCCGCGATGGTCACCCGCTGTCGGTTCCTGCCGGTGCGCCCCGTCCCGCGCCGGTCAGACCAGCAGCACGGTCTTGCCCAGGGTTCGGCGGGCCTCCAGGGCGGTGTGGGCGTCGGCTGCCTGCTCCAACGGAAAGGTCTGCCCGATGTTCGGGCGGATCCGACCTGCCGCGGCCTGGCCGGGGTGAGCCCACACCGACTACTAGTCGGCCGTTGAGCAGAGGAAAGCGGCCAGGGGTCTCTTCTCTCGGAGAAGCATGCCGGGACCGTGCCGTCGCCGACGGTCAACCACTGCCGGGCTGGCCCCCTGGTCTCAGGGTGGTTGGGGCGGGTCAGGGCAGGAGCACCGTTCCGTCCAGGACTTTGCGGGCCTCCGCTACAAGCCGCCCTAACTCCTTTAGATGCACCACTGGGCCCTTTGGACGATTTGCCGGATTTTCAAGAGTGAATGAAAACACCACCGAGCGGTGGTAAAGTCGCAGGTCGTTCAGTATGCTCCCCGCGCACGCGGGGATGGTCCTTCTGCTGATCCGGGCGGGAAAATTCTCTCCCCATGCTCCCCGCGCACGCGGGGATGGTCCGATCGTCGACACGCTGGTGCCGTTGTGGTGGCGATGCTCCCCGCGCACGCGGGGATGGTCCCGTGATCGACGAGTCTTCGGCGTTGGTGCGGCCGTGCTCCCCGCATGCGCGGGGAGCACCTCACTTTTCCGGGGAGGTGTATGAACTCATGTGGTCTTTCGTAGTACAAGAACCACCCTCTTTACGACGTAGATCAGATCAGCGCGTCGGAGTGGACCGGAGCGACGTGTCCAACTGGCGGATCAGTGCTCCGACCCGTCCTCCGCCGGGCGGGGCGGCCGGGTAGCGCCTCAGGACGTCCGCCACGACCGGGCTCGCGAGGAGCAGCGACTGTGCGAGGTGGTCGGCTCCGACGGTGGGATCGTCTCCGGCGGCCAGTTCGAGCGCGCGTGCGGCGTGGGCCGCTGAGGCGAGGATGTGCTTGACCTGGGTGGCTTTGGCCAGGGGATGGAGGAACGCCGCACCGCACGCGTGGGCGGCAGCGCGCGCGGCGTCGCTGGCCGCGGCCTGTCCCGCGTCGCGGGTCTCCTGGGCCGCCCGGTGTGCCGCCCATGCGTGGTCCCGCAGTGCCTTGGTCCGCCTGGCTCCGTCCGCGAACGCCTGCGCGACGTCGAGCGCGGATCGCGGGCGCCGGTCGTCGGGGCGTTCACGTTCGAAGACCGCCAACGCGGGCCGCGCGCACGCCACCGCGTAACCGGTGACTTCACGCAGTTCGGACAGGCTGAGTTCGATGGCCGTGGAACCGTCCGCCATACCCTTCCTCTCCCCCGGCAGCCGGAGTCACTTCGACCGTATCGGTGAACCTCCGGTGTGGACTTCGGCGGCGTTCCTGCTGGACAACGGAGAAAAACCTTCAAACTGCGGTCACGGCCTGTCCGCGCGGGCGGCGCCGGGACCGGACCGTCCCGGCGTCGATCGCGTGCTCGCCGTACCGGAAGTCAGTCGGTGGCGTGTTCGTTGCACGGGTCTCGGGTGCGGAGGTGTCACAGGCGGAGCCGCTGTCTCGTCACGGGAGGTGCAGACCGTTTCCGTGAGGAGCAGGTGATGGACCTCGTGTTGTGGATCGCCGCCGGGCTGCTGGCCGCAGTGGCCCTGGTCGGCGGTATCAGCAAGACCTTCGTGCCCAAGGACCGACTGGCCGCCGTCCAGGGCGGGGGATGGACCGCCGACGCCAGTGCCGCCTTCGTCAAGACCCTCGGCGTCCTCGAACTCCTGGCCGCGGTGGGCCTGGTCCTGCCCGCCGTGCTCGGCATCGCACCGGTTCTGGTGCCGGTGACCGCCCTGTGCTGGGTCGCGCTGATGGTCGGGGCGATGATCACCCACGGCCGCCGCGGCGAGTTCGCGCTGATGGCGTTGAACCTGGCCTACCTTCTGCTCGCCGCGTTCGTCGCGTGGGGCCGCTTCGTCCACACCCCTTTTCCCGGATGACGCGATCGGGGCGCACCGGTGTCCGCCCCTCCCCCGCTGCTGCCGGTCCTGCCCGGCAGCACGACCGCCTGCGGTGCCCGTCGCAGAGCCCGGACTGCTCGAAGCCGCAACAGCCCTGCGGTGCTGTCCGTCCAGCCGCCGGGCGGGCGCGGTCCGTCTCCGGCGGCCTGCTCGCCTCACCCGCGCAACCGCGTGTTGAGGCGTGCGGCCTGCCGCGTGAGGTGGTCGCGTTCGGGGAGGGTGGAGGCCGACCGGGCGGCCTCTGTGTACAGCCGCGCCGCAGTAGGCAGGTCACCGTCACGTTCGTGCAGGTAGGCCGCCGCGGCGGTATACCGGGGCAGGGAGGGGTCCAGGTCCGCCAGGGCGGCCAGGCCGGCCCGTGGACCGTCGGCCTGGCCCACCGCGACGGCCCGGTTGAGGCGGGCCACCGGGCTGTCAGTCAGGTGTACCAGTTCGTCGTACCACTCCACGATCTGCACCCAGTCGGCCTCCTCGACGGTCCGGGCGTCGGCGTGGAGCGCGGCGATGGCGGCCTGGGCCTGGTACTCGCCCAGGCGGTCGCGGGCCAGGGCCGTTTGCAGGATGTCGACGCCCTCGGCGATCAGGCGGGTGTCCCACAGGGTGCGGTCCTGTTCGGCCAGGGGCACCAGTCCGCCGTCGGGGCCGGTGCGCGCGGGGCGGCGTGCGTGGTGGAGCAGCATGAGCGCGAGCAGGCCCGCGACCTCTTCGTGGTCGGTGGCGGCCGCCAGTTGGCGGGTGAGCCGGATCGCCTCTCCGGCGAGGTCGACGTCGCCGGAGTAGCCCTCGTTGAAGACGAGGTAGAGCACGCGCAGCACGGTGGCGACGTCACCGGGCTGGTCGAGGCGGACCCCTGAGACGGTGTGCTTGGCCCGGCTGATGCGCTGGGCCATGGTCGCTTCCGGCACGAGGTAGGCGCGGGCGATCTGACGTGTGGTCAGGCCGCCGACCGCGCGCAGTGTGAGGGCGACGGCTGAGGCCGGTGTCAGTGAGGGGTGCGCGCACAGGAAGTACAGCCACAGCGTGTCGTCCGCCGCCCGGCCCGGGCCGGGGGCGGGTTCGTTGTCGGCGCGTTCCTCGCGTTGCCGCCGGGCGGTGTCGGCACGGACGGTGTCGAGGAACTTGCGCCAGGCCACGGTGGTCAGCCAGCCCCGGGGATCGCGTGGCGGGCTGTCCGGCCACCGGCGTACGGCCTCGACCAGGGCGTCCTGTACGGCGTCCTCGGCTGTCGCGAAGTCGGCTCCGCGGCGGACGAGGACGCCGATCACGGTGGGGATGAGAGCCCGTAGCAGGGCTTCGTCCACCGTCGCTCACTCCGTGGTGGTCGGGTGCGGGTCCAGGAACGGGCGCACCTCCAGCCACTCGTGGATGGGCCTGCCGCCCGCGCCGGGGGCCGCGGACAGTTCACCGGCCAGTTCCAGTGCCCGGTCGTAGGTGTCGACGTCGATCACCATCCAGCCGGCGATCAGGTCCTTGGTCTCGGCGAAGGGCCCGTCGGTGACCGGCGGCCGCCCCTGGCCGTCGTAGCGGACGAACGTGCCCTGCGGGGAGAGCGCCTGGCTGTCGACGTACTCGCCGGTCTCCTCCAGTCGGGCGGCGAAATCCTCCATGTAGCGCACGTGGGCCTCGACCTCGGCCGGTGTCCACTGGTCCATCGACACGTCGTTGACCGGTGCCGGCGCGCCTCGGTAGTGCTTGAGCAGCAGGTACTTGGCCATCGTGTTCTCCTTGGTGCGGTACGACCCATTGTGGTCGTGCTCACTTCGGAGACGGAGCCGTATGCGGGTTCTCTACATCCCCGCGGGGAAGTTTTTGGCGGCTCTCGAAGGTCTTCGCGTGCTCTGCGGTGCCGTGGACGGTGGCGGGAAGCCTCTTTCTCCCTAGGGACGGTGTTGACCGGCGCCGCCTGGAAGGCCTGAGAGGGGCCTCGGCCGTGGAGGCCCCGGGGTGCGTGGCCCGTTTCGGGGATGTCGATGGCCTGGACGGGGAACCGCTCCCCGGACGGGCATCGTGCCGCGGGGGCATGGACCGGGCCGTGTCCGCGCGGGTGGGGCGCGTCGTCCACGGGCGTCCCAGCGCCCACCGAAGCAGCCGGTGCGGGGTTCAGTCGAGCAGGGAGCGGCCGATGATCTCCTTCATGATCTCGGTGGTTCCGCCGTAGATGGTCTGGATGCGGCTGTCGGTGAAGGCGCGGGCGACGGGGTATTCGGTCATGTAGCCGTAGCCGCCGTGGAGTTGGAGGCAGCGGTCGACGACCCGCTTGTGCAGTTCGGTCGCCCACCACTTGGCCATGGAGGCGTCCACAGCGCTGAGTGTGCCGCGGACGTGCTCCTCGATGCAGCGGTCGAGGAAGGCGCGGGTGACGGCGCACTCGGTGGCCATCTCCGCGATCTCGAAGCGGATGTGCTGCTTGGCAGCCAGGGGGCGGCCGAAGGCCTGGCGCTCTTTGACGTAGGTGGTGGTGATCTCCAGGACGTGCTCGGCGGCAGCGATCGCGGCGACGGCGATGCTCAGCCGCTCCTGCGTGAGGTTCGTCATCAGGTGGACGAAGCCTTTGTTGAGCTCGCCGAGCAGGTTGCCCTTGGGCACGCGTACGTCGTGGAAGAACAGTTCGGCGGTGTCCTGTGCTTTCTGGCCGATCTTGTCGAGATTGCGGCCGCGTTCGAAGCCTTCCATGCCGCGCTCGACGACGAGGAGGGACAGGCCGTGGGCGCCGCCCTGCGGGGTGGTCCTCGCCACGACGACGACCAGGTCGGCGAGGATGCCGTTGGAGATGAACGTCTTGGACCCGTTGAGGACCCAGTGGTCGCCCGCGTCCTCGGCGTGGGTGCGGATGCCCTGCAGGTCCGAGCCCGCCTGGGGTTCGGTCATGGCGATGGCCGTGATGAGGGTGCCGTCGCAGAAGCCGGGCAGCCAGCGGCGTTTCTGCTCCTCGGTGGCCAGGCCGGTCAGGTAGGGGCCGATGATGTCGTTGTGCAGGCTCAGGGCGAGCCCCGGGGCTGCGGCGCGGGCGAACTCCTCGTTGAGGACGACGTTGTAGCGGAAGTCGTCGGTGCCGCCGCCCCCGTACTCCTCGGGCACGTCGAGTCCGAGGAGGCCCTGTTCGCCGGCCGCGCGCCAGGCGTCGCGGGAGACGATGCCGTCCTTCTCCCACTGCTCGTAGTGCGGCAGTACCTCTCGGGCCAGGAAGGAGCGCACGGTTTCGCGGAACACGTCGTGTTCGGGGGTGAAGAGCTGCCGCTTCATTCGGTGCCTTTCAGGGGTGCGGGTGCGTCCCGGTCTCGGGTCGCGGTGTCGGCGTCCGGTCGGTCGGGGGCGTGCGGAGGGTCGCCGGAAACGGGGCGTGGTCCGGGGGCGGGTGCCGTGGGTTGTCGGGGCGACGGTTCGCACCGCTCCGGCACTTCTCATTGTCGCCCGTGCGTTCACGGGAGTAACGCTCCTTGTCCTTCGCCCTGGCGTCGGGTGGACTGTCCTGCCCTGCCGGCAGCGGGTGTGGGCCGTCGACCCCCTACGCGCAGCCGCCGTTGCGACCGTTACGGCACGCTCTCCCGTATCTGCTTGGCCAACGGCCCGGCACTCCGTACAGAAACGCTTCCGCCAGGTTAACGGTTGCCCGTTGAAGCACCACCGTGTCTCTCCCGGAACACCGCAGGTACCGGACGTACACCGCCGACGAGCACCAGGCCCGAAGACCAGGGAACTCGTCCAGCAGACCCTTTCCCACGGTGAACGGCAGGGAACCTCGCGGAACAGAGGGTTGCCCCGTGGGAACCGCGGTGCCGAGAGCATCGAATTGGTATGCGCACGGAAACCGGACAGGAGCTGTCCCGAATCGGAGTGCCCTTGGTCCGGCGGTACGCCTTCTCGGAACCAGAGGTGTTTCCCTTGTCCTCGGCCGCTGGGCGGCAGGGGCCGCATTCCCCTGCCACTCCCCCGCTCTCGCGGAAACATTTCCTTATCGTTGAGAACAAGGGGTCCTTCGCCCCCGAGGAAGAGCACGGCTTTCTCTCTCGTACTCAGGGCGTCCCTGAGCGCCTTCCGCAACGGTTGCGGCAGGGCGGCAAAGAGGAGACAAGTCCAAGGGCTCCTCAGGAGCCGCTGAACCCCACCGAACCGTGAATCCCAAGACCTCGGGGTACCCTCCTTGACGCCCTTGGAGTTCCTCGCCTAAAGCTCCCCCTCACGTGCCTTGCGTACAAGCTCCGGGGTCAGTGTCTCCTCCCCGTGTTCCGCGGCATAGGCGCGCAGCCGCCCGAGCGTGGAGTCAGGAGGCGGGGGCTTGTCGCTCACCCGGCCGCCAAGCATGATCGCCGCGAACTCGGCCGATATCTCTTGAGATGTCCGATCAGCCATGGTGGTCAGCCTACTAAGCAGCCGTCGACCCGCACAGCGGCTTCGGGATAGGGCCGACCGACTCCAGCACCGCCAGGGCAGCCCATCAAGTCCTCCGTTATTGCGGACGTCTGTCGCCCGTTCTCTGCGTAAGCGCAACAAGCACCGCATTCCCGGCCCAGGGCCGTCCCCACGACGTGTGAGCCCACGGCGCGCGCAGAACCACACGCGGAGTCCAACTCCCCTGCCCCTTCATCATGGATCGCAGCCGTCCCAGCGGCGTTGCCCCGGTCCCCCAACCGGGCGGTGATCATGTCGGGCCGGTGACCTCTTCGGCCAGGCACACCGCCTGGGTTGCACCGGTGTTCGCCCCCTCCGGTCGCGGCGACTCAGTGCGGGGATCGCTACGCCCTCTGCCGGGTGAGCAGTCAGGCAAACACAACCACTTCCTGGCACGCCCGGATCGTCGCGGCGACAGCGCCCTGGCCGTCCGGACCACGGGGGACATCCTGGGGCCGATGGCGCCAGCTCACCCTCCCCTTCCCACACGGCGATCGCGGCGGAGCCCCACCAGGCTGCCCAGACTCCGCAGGTTGTCGGCGGCGCGGACCCGACCAGCTCGCCGGCCTCGCCTGCCGGTCACAGGGCTGGTTCGCCGCACTCTTGCCTTCTCGGCGAGGAGGAGGCGGCATGCCCAACCAGAGAAGTGCGACGACCGGTCCAGGAGGTAGGGCAGGCACAGGGCTGATGCGGCGACGATGCGCGAGCGGGGTGCTGCGCCGGTGGGCCGTTCCAATCCGCCACGGTTCTCACTCAGTCCCGGGAGGGCTGCCAGTACACCGTCGGCGCGTCGCTGTACGACCAGGGCTTCCAGATTTTCGTGGCTGTCGCAGACCTGTGCCGTGCCTTTGCGGGTGTCGTCGGCGTCGCCCACACCGTCGTCCACCGCTTCGGCACTGGTGCCGGGTAGGCGGTTTGGACACCACCCGCTGGGACCGTTTCCGCAGCTTGTCAGGGGGCCGGACTCTTCACCATCGTCCTCGCACAGCCGAAGCATTCCTGTCACCCACAGGAGACAGCCTTTCGGAGGACTTCCCGGCGGAGCCGTTCGAGAGGCAATCGTGAGTTTTCGGTCCTGCACCAGGGGTGTTCGGGATGTGAATGCTCGAGCGTTTTTCCTGGTCCAATGGGTACACCACTCTGTTTACCCAGTTTCGGCGGCGCGTCAAGCATAGTTTTGGTTGCCTACAACCTGAGAGAGACGATCCACAATTTGAACTAATTGACAGCGTTCTCCCAACAAAAGTCAGCGCTTGTCGCTAATGTCAGTGATTCCTGCCTTAGGTGTCCAGCGTGACCTGCGCTTGAAGCGGCAGACGCGACTGCCAAGCCGTTGCGCTGCTTCGGTAGTGCGACCTGGCGGAGAGACCACACCATGGGCTACTCCCGGCGCGGGGTTTCCCCAGGAAAGGACAACTGGGCTGGAGATGGAGGAGACAGCCTGTTCCTCACGGAGGTGAAACGTCAGATGGAGGTCATGTGGGTGGTCAGGACCTAGTGATGGTCGCGCTGTCAGGAGTACAGCGGTTCATTGAGGAGTCCCGAACAACCTCGGACCTACGTGCGGGCAGTCGAATCATCGCCGAACTGACCGCGCAGGCCGTGTCAGTGTGCGAGGCTTCCAAAGCCGAACTGGTCTTCCCGACCTCAGCCCGGGAAGAAGTGGGGATGCCCAACCGGGTGGTGGCGCTGGCCCCCGCGGGGCAGGGGACCGCGCTGGCACGGAAAGCATCCGAACGGGTGCGTGAGTGTTGGCAGGACTGGCTGCGACGGTTCCTTGGGCGTGATGAGGACACACCTGGTATGCCCGCCGTGACGTGGGTAGTGGTCCCACCCCGGGAAGGCGGTTATCCGGAGCAGTGGAGGGAAGCCCAACGCCGGCTGGTGGCTCGCAAACAGGTCCGGGATTTCGCAGCGTTGGAGGTGCGGTCGGCCGGTCTTTGCCAGCTGAGTCCCCGCTGGCCGGCCACCAGGCCGCCGCGTCAGAACCTACGCCCCTTCGAACGTGACACGCTGAGCGCTGCCAACTGGGTGAAACGCGAGCGTGGTCGCCACCACAGCGGGATCGCCTCGACCTACGGGATCGCCTCGGCCCCGTTTCGGGCTGCCGTGCTCGAGCAGATGGGATGCCCGCGTGTGTCCACCGTGGTGGACGACTTGCGTGAGGCGGTGAAGGAAGCGGGAGTAGGAATCCCTGGACGGCCACTGCCTGGTATGGCTAAACCCCGGGGTGAAGCTGCCCAGTGGCTGTGGCGAGATGGTGGCCAGTGGGTCTACCCCGACTCGTGGTCGGCGGAGTCACTGGCCCGTCAACTCGGAAAGCCCACTTCCGGAGCGGAGTTCACGGATTTTCGTGACGTGGTGGCCCTGGGCCGCATGGCGGCTGCCAACCTCCAGAAAGTCATGGAGGAGAAGTTCCAGGTGGCGCCTCCCGCCTCCTACCTGGCGGTTCTCGCCCAGGACTTGGACGACATGGGCTCTCATCTCTCCAGAAAGACAAAAAAGGAGAACCTGTCCCGAAAGCGGCACGCCGAGATCTCCGACCAGCTCAGGCGGGTCGCTGAGAAACAGACCTCTCTTCTGCGTGATCCGGCGCAACTGGGCGTCGAGGTCTACGCGGGGGGCGACGATCTGCTGGCCTTCCTACCCGCAGCCACGGCTCTGGCGGGAGCCCGTGCCTGCAAGAAGGCGGTCACCGAGGTGTCCGCGGACCTGCCTGACGCCAGTAGCGCACTGCTGTTCTTCCATCGCAGGTACCCGCTGCGGCTGGCCTTGGCCGCAAGCCGCGCGGCCCTAGCCGCCGCCAAGAGTGTGCCTGGTAAGCACGCCCTGGCTGTGGGATACCTGCGGCGCTCCGGCACCCAGGAGACATATGTGCGGAAATGGGTTCCCGACCCGTCTAACCCCGAGATGTTGGTGTGCGACTACCTGTCGGACTTCACCCGGTCAGGGATGCAGACGGCGCGGCTGTCCCCGGGATTGCTGCGGGATCTGGAACGCGACGCTCCTGCCCTGTTCGGCCTCAGCCCGGACACCTTCGCTGCCGAACTGCAGCGTCTCATCTACCGGCACACTTCCGCCCCTACCGATCACCAGCGGAAGGAGTTCGCTCTACGGGCCGCGGACCGACTCCGGATCCTGGGGTTGTCCGACGGTGCTTCGCCCACGAAGTCCGAGCAGACCCTGATTGCGGCGGCCCGGGTCGGGGTGTTCCTGCGTCAGGAGTGCCGATGAAAACTGACCGTACCGGCAGCAGAGACACCACGTGGGTGGTGCTTGAACCCCACGACACTGTCCATGTACGCGACGGCCGGCAATTCAGTTCCCGGGACAGCAACACGGCCCTGGCAGAGACGGTCACTCCCCGGCCCAGCACCATAGCTGGGGCACTGGCCAGTGCCTACGGGGGCGACCTAGCGGCGGTACGCGGTCCGGTGCTGGGCAAGAAGGACACCAGCGGGGTATGGCGCCCCTACTTCTCCGTCCCCTCCGACGTGGTGGCTGCCAAAAACCGGGAATCGGTGTATCGGCTCACCGTGGGATCCGCCGTGCACGACACCGACCTGGCTGATCTCAAGGGTGCTCCTGAATCCCTGTTGGAATTGCCGCCGCAGGTGTTGACCAAGATGGAGCCGGTGCAAGGGTGGATGTCCGGAAGGAGCCTGTCGTCCTACCTGCGCGGCACGCTGTTTCAGAACCATGCCTTGAAACGCTCTCGCCTGGGAATGCCGGACGACGAGGAACCCCTGGTGCCCGAACACCGGATCGGGATCGCTCTCCAGGACCGGCGTGTGCGTCCGGGGTACCTCTACCAGGCCACGCACCTGCGCCCCCGTGATGGGTGGGCCTTTCTCGCCGAGGTCGTCCCGCCCCCCGAGCGGACAGGGCTGGCGCGTAGCACAGTGGCGCTGGGCGGGATCTCCCGGCTTGCCGAGGTCACCGCTCTCCCTACGGGCTCCGTGGCATGGCCTCAGGGACCCGAGGACTTTCCCGGTGGCCGAGTGCTGCTGTACGTGGCCACACCCGCGTTGTGGCCCGACGGCTGGCGCCCGCCACTGCCGCCGGAGGCGACTCTGGTCGCAGCGGCCCTGGGCGATCCGATCCCGGTGGCCACCGCCTCACCCAAACGGGGTTTCAACCGTACCCGCACACTGCGTTGGGCGGTCCCCCCTGGATCGGTGTACCTGATCCGCCTTCCCGAAGACACCGCCGCCGCTACCGCGGCTTCCTGGCACGGCCGGGCACTGGCCCCCTCCGCTGACTGGACCATCCCGTCTGACGGCGAGCCACATCCCCCCACTGACGCTCCCCGGCTGGACACCGCCGGATTCGGCATCGTACTGACAGGAGTCTGGACATGACCGCTTTTCTGCTGTACCTGTACGCCGAGTCTCCTCTGCATCCCGGAGCCGCGGCCAGCGACGGCGCGCTCGACCTGCCCATTCAACGGGAGAAAAGCACCAACTATCCGCTTATCTGGGGTCAGAGCCTCAAAGGCGCGCTGCGGCAGGCCGCCCGCGACGCCGGTTGGAGCACAAGCCAACAGAAAGAAGTGTTCGGCTCTGAGGTGAGCGACGAAGAGGAGAGCACCCCGGGGAAGCTCGCGGTGGGCGACGCCCAACTCGTGGCACTTCCGGTCCCCACCCTACGCCGTTCCTTCGCCTGGGCCACCTCCCAGCTCGCGCTGAGCCGCCTGGCCCGCAAGTACACCATCATCGGACGCGGCGACACCGTACCCACAATTCCCAACACAGACGGCAAAGAGGGGGCCTGCGGTCGAGGCGAATGGGGCGGGGCGTCTCCAGAAGTACTCGGCCCCTGCCTGGTTAAGCTCCAACGCCCCGGTGGTGGCGACAACACTCCCGATCCGGTCACTGATTGGGCGAAATTGTTGGCCAGTGACGCCGTCGGCGACGCCGACCACCTGAGCGCATTCGCCTCCAAACTCGCCAAGGACCTTCTGGTGGTCGGTTCCGAACCGATGTCCGTGCTACTGCGCGAGTGCACCGAGTTTTCGGTACGCGTGCAGCTCCACCCCGAACGAAAACAAGTCGTCGAAGGCCCTTTCACCAGCGAATACCTGCCCGCTGAAACAATCCTTGCCGCAGTGCTGACCCTGCGGGGAACCCCCAGCCCCGAAACCGTCCAGCGGCTTCGGGGGCTGCTGCACGGCTCACTGCTCCAGGTCGGCGGTGACGAGACCCTCGGAAAAGGCCTGGTGTGGACCCGAATCGTTGAAGGAAACCGCAATGGTTGAACGAGTGGATCAGCAGATGGCGGCCCAGGCCGAGAGGGTCATCGGTCCCGTGGTGACCAACCCCCAACTCGCCAAACGCCTCCGTACCCGGATGCGCCAGTTCCCCATGCGACTGCGTTCTTCAGGACTGGTCGCCGCGTTCGCATTCGCGGAGAGCAGGAGCGGCAACGGTGACCCTCTCGAACAGGCCTACACCCGACTGTGCGAGGTGATCATCCAGCACGTCAGTCAACGCGACCTGCTGCCCGGGCTGACCGCCCAGTCCACCCCTCGCGAATTCCTGACCATGCTCACCAACGCCGGCCTCACCACCTACAGCCGGGTCAGTGCCGAAATCGACTTGCTTGCCGGATGGCTGAGCCGGATCGCTGACGCCTATTACGGAAAGCTGGCGGCCGCTGCCCGCGCCGAGCTGGAAGAGACAACCGAACGCACCGTCGGCGAAGAAGTCGAGGAACAGGCATGACCCCTCCCCGTGGCCGTCGCGAAACCCGTCCCAGCCGCCGTAATCGGGACAACCTCCCTCCGGAGGAGATTCTGTCCGTCTCCTATGCCGGAGCACTGGGCAAGGTTCTAAGCGCCAGTGTGAAGCAGGAACCGAACCTGCTGGACAAGAGTCGCCTGCCCCACCGGTCCAGCACGATCCACTACACCGGACGCCCCGACCCCAAGCTGAACGACTCCGCCAACGCCCTGGTCGTCCTACGCCGTTTGACCGTGCTCGACTCTTCCCCCAGCAACTCCAAGGCACGCCCCGAAGAACCCGTACTCGACTGGGCCAGCAAACACCGTCTCGGGTACCAGGACGACTGGGCAGCCGTGGTCGACCAGCGCCGTCGTCACGCCCTGCGCGCCCTCAACACTCGTCAGCGTGGGCACCGGTACATACGCCGTGTGGAACTGACCGCTGAGTGGCGACTGGTCACCGGTTTGGGAGAGCAGACCGGCGCTCACGAGTTCGGTCTCAGCCTGCACGGCACCTACGGCTGGCCGCTCATACCGGGTTCCACCCTCAAAGGAGCAGCCGCTGCCTGGGCACGCCACCAGAAAGTGTCCGCTGAGCGCTACACGGCGGTCTTCGGCACCCCGACCACCTCAGAGGATGAGGAAGACCTCCACGGCAGCCGATGCGGCGTGCGCTTTCTGGATGCCCTTCCCAAAGCCAGCCGCGAACCCCGTCACTGTCTGCGCGTGCACAGTGACGTGATCACCCCGCACCAGCACACCTACCACACCGACAGCGGCACAGAACCGTGTACACCCGGTGAGCATCACCAGCCGATCCCGCTGCCGTTCCTGTCGCTGAGCGGTACCTTCGTCGCCGACCTCGTCGGTGACAGTTCTGAGTCCACTGAGCAAGCCGCGGAATGGCTCGCCCGTGCCTGTAGCGAGAACGGGATCGGCGCGCGCACCACCGCAGGCTATGGCTACCTCACCGCCACATCCACCGACAACTGGGAGGAACCGTGACCGTCCATCTGGTCTCCGTGGGCCTGTCCCTACGCAACAGCCTTGTCAACAAGCCGGACCAATGTCTGGACGGCGACCACGAAGACGTGCTCCACGCCCTCATCGACCGGGCCTCGGAGATGATTCCCGCCAGCGGTGACCTCATCCGTCATCGACGGCACCTCTCCGAGCAGCTCGTCCCGGGTACCCCCCTCGCCGCCGACCTCGCCGCGGAGATCGGTGAAGTCCGCCCTGACCTGTGGCTGAGTCGGGTCAGCGCTGAACTCGCCTCCCTGGCCCGCTACAGCGACTCTCGATCCAAGCCTCTGCCACGCAAGGCGCGACTGGGTTCTCGAAGCAAAGACACCGTCGTCCTCCTGGCCACCGACACCGTGCCGGGACTGCGCTCGGCGCTGTGGAACGCCTTGGCGCTGACCTCGGGCGATCCCACCCGCATCGTCTGGTTCGCCAACCCGCAGGACACCGTCGGACACGCTGCGGGCCGTGTCATCATCGCACCGATTCCCGGTCTCGCCGTCGGCGGCGACACTGCCATGTTCCAGGCCATGGGAAGCCTGGGCCGACTCGGCCATACTCTCATCAGACACATCGTGGGCCCGGGAGCGGACTACGTTTTCCACCTGTCCGGCGGCTACAAGGCCACCATCCCCTACCTCATCGGACTGGCCGAAGGCATGCGTGGCCTCGTCCATAACGGCGAGGTCGCCTCGGTATCCGCCTATGTCCTCCATGAGGACGACCTGAACAGCCTGATCCGCCTGCCGCTACGCGTCCTGCCTTACGAGGTGCTGGAGAAGGAATTTGAGGGCGTGGACAAGAACGACCAGCCCTCGAACGGCATGGGGCGCCGCCTGCTCCCCATGTCCCCCCACCGGTTGCTGGAAGGGTACGCCTACGAACGCCACCGTGAGGAATGGCGTCTGACCCCGTTCGGTGAAGGACTCATCCACCTCATTCCCTGACCAAGGAGACTGGTCGTGACCGACGACACCGAGCGGTCGACATCACTTCCGGCCGCGCTCCGTCCCCTCTACGCGCGGCTACGCGGCGGTGTGCTTCCCAGCGCACAACAGTTGAGCACGCTCGCCCTGCAAGGCACTGGTCCGATCTGGAAAGACCTCCGCCCTCACCTGGAGCGTCTGTGGGCGTTGGTTCCTGCCGGTTCCGGTCCCCGATCGGTCCCTCTGCCCGGGAACGACCTGCTCGAAGAGGCGATCAACCATTTCAGCGCCTATTTCGCCACCCCCGGTGAGAGAGTGCGACGCCAACTCCGCACCCTTCTTCTGTACCCCCACGAACTCCTGGACCAATCCCTCGACACCGGTACTGGTCACACCTCCCGGGCCGCAGACAGCGAAGAGGTCCGTGTCCACTGGATGCGTACCTGTGTAACGGTCGAAGCGGTGTGGCGCCATGTCGACTCGGGTGCTGACCGCTATGGCGAACTGGCTCGGCTGCGTCCTCTTGCCGCACGCAACCGCTTTCTCGCCCTCGCCGAGCCGATGCGCTACCGCGCAGTCCTTGACAGCCCGTGGATTCCCAGCCGCAGCAGTGTCTTCGGGGCCACTGACAGTCCCACGCAACATGTCTTCGGAGCAGACACCTACTTGTTGCTGGTGGACAGGGTCCGTACCGCCCGCCGCGACTGGTATGCCTATCTCAACACCTACCAGTCCCACCCGCTGTTGGCCCAAGCCGAGTTACACCAGCTCGAAGGCGAACTCCGGGAAATCTGTACTGCCCGCGGTTACTCCACCGGTCCACTCATCTTGTCCTCCTACTCCCTGGACAAGATCGCTCCACCCGATGGTGAGGACGAGGACATGGTCTGGGAAGTCCTCCACAACCACCTGCTTCCCCGGTTCAGGTTCTTGGAGACCATTTCCCTCATCGATCCCACCAAGGTCGTGTTCGCTTTTCCTCTCCTCGTATCCGCCCTGGTCTGTGGTTTCGGGCTCGCCGCTGCGGGCATGGCTCTGTTCTGCCACTCGTATACGACTGCGGCAGTACTGGCTGCGGCCTGCTACGCCCTCATCGGCTTGGGAGCCGTGCGTTTTGGACGGGTGTGGACAGCTCTGTGGCTGCTGAGGCTGCCGGCCGCCGCTACGCTTGGGCTCGTTCCCCTGGTTGCCTTTCCCGACTGGTGGCAGCGCATCCAGTTCAACTGGTCGATCACCGACGTCACTTCGCTGGCGCCGCTCCTGCTACTCGGAGTGTCCTACGGCTATCTGGTCATCGAGGCGCGCAACCACGGAGTCGGCCCCGCACAGGCGCTCAGTCGCGCGGCCACGGTGGCTGCCGTCGGTGCACTGCACGCATTCCTGGTCAGTCTTCTCGGTCTGACGATCATCGCGCCAGTTTTCGGTGAGCAGACCTCCGACACCAACATCGCCAGCCTGTGGACCACGTCTGGCAGCGCTCCCGTCGTGGTTCTGGTCACGGCCGCCGCATGGTGTCTGGCCATCGGTGTTTTCTCTCAGATCCTGTGGGACGAGCGCCCCATCACCGCGCCCCTGGCGCACACGCACTGGCGCGACAAGCAGTAAGGAGCACTCATGTCCTGGATCACCCTGCGTCTGCGTGTCACCACCCCGCTGTTCAACGGGAATGATCACGAACCTCTACGTGTCAGTTCCCTGCGCGGGGTCATGCGCTACTGGTTTCGTGCATTGGCTGGGAGTAAAGTCGGCCCTGACGTTCGGACTCTGCGCCGCCTCGAAGACATGGTTTTCGGCAGCACCGAAAAACCCTGTCCGGTGCGGCTACGGCTAGCCGGGCTGCCCCGGGTCCAGTCCGTTCCCAACATTCTTAAAGCTCAGCCTGTTCCCGACATTCCGGACGCGGAGTCCGCGATCGGCTATCTGCTGGGCCAGGGCCTCGGAACTATCACCGGAGGTGACTACTACATCCTCCGGCCCTATGTACGCCCTGACAACCACAACCGATACTTCAAACTCAAGATCGCGCTGTCGAAGGACGAACCTGTTGACGCCCTGACTCTGGCCTCCCTGTGGATGGTCTGTGCTTACGGTGGAGTGGGCGCGCGCACTCGGCGCGGCTTCGGCGGACTGCGTATCATCGGCGTCTCCCCCAACGGTCACGACCTTCCTGCGCCCTGGGAAGATCCGGGCCGGCTCGCCACCCCCGGCCTCGACCACTACCGGGAACTCGACCAGCTCCAGCGGCTACAACCCATCGGTCCCTTGGCTGACTGCCTGCGCCACATCGACACCTTGCTCACCCGGTTGGACGACACCGGTACAGCACGCCCCTGGCAGGTTGACGAGACGCCCACCTATCCAGTGTTCAGTGGAACTCGTACCTGTGCAGGACTCAGCGCCTACTCCGCTCCCTCCTGGGAGCAACTGCTGGCCCATGTTGGATGGCAGTACCGGCTGTCACGTGCGACGAGCGACAACAGTGCGTCCAGCACCAACTACTGGCCCAAGATCAAAACGCCCGAACGAGAAGCCGTTATCCGAGGGAATTCCGACCACTTCCCCCTGGGGGCACTCGGCCTTCCCGTGGTCTACTCCAAGGACAGAGTAACCGTAGGCGAACGTCGAGCCTCACCGCTGTGGCTGCGTCCTGTTGGTGAGGACGGAGAGTGGAAGCTGTTCTCCTTCGCTTTCCACAGTGCTTTCCTACCGGAGACGACCGAGGTGCAGCTTCGCAGAACCAACGGAGGCAACATACGGAGTGTTGCCGTCACCGATGACGACATCGTGACCCGCACCAGTGATTGGGTCCAGCGGATGAGGAGCACTCCGGCCCCCTACCATCTTCCTCAACAGAAAGGCCAGATGAGACCACAGAGGAGGAAGTGAAAGAAAATCCCACGGTGTGGTGACTACTGCGCTCCTCGGGCTTCCTCCTACAAACACCTGATGTGGTGCGCGACTGAACGCGACTGTGAGGTAGCCACCCGGGTGGAGGGTGACTGGCCCGGGGGCGGAAAAGATCCGGGGTTGGGGCGTGGATCCCGTTCGAGGACGAGCCGGCAGTGGGGTGAGCAGCTCGCGGACGTGCGTATCCGAGCCTGACGGGATCCGCCTGCAACCCACCGTCGTCAACAGAGCCCGGCAGTGGCCGGTCCGTGTTCTCGTCATGCCGCTACCGCAGCGGTGAGGAGCCACAGACGCTCTAACGCCCAAGGCCCCGCGGGTGACACAGTCGTGACCGATCGCCCTAACGGATGCGGTCCGTCATCAAGAAGCCTCGGGCGTGCAGATTCCGTTGGAAGATAAGAGTTCACCAGGTCTGGGCGCCCTGCGGCACGGGAGGACCAGAAACAACGAGGGATCAGGCACGCTGATCAGTCATGCCCGAAAGTTGTGGACACCGTTCTCCCCCGCTTTGGGGGGGGCGGGCGCGGGCTCTGGGGCTTCCTGGTCTTTGCGCCGGGTCAGGCTCCGATGAGGCGGCTGGTGAATCCGGCGTCGACGAGTGCCTGGTAGGCGGCGTGGACGTCGTCGGGCACGTGCTGTTCGACGGCGAAGCCGCGGTCGGGGTACTCGATGACCCGTTGCAGGTCGCCGACCATGGTGTCGATGACGAGCCGGTCGTCGCCGATGCCCGCGAGGTAGTCGCGGAAGCCCACCGGTTCGGAGGCGCACACCGCCTCCACCTCGGGCCAGAGCCTGCGGGTGGTGGCGTAGGCGCGTCGCTGCATGTAGGGCATGGTCACCAGCATCACCGTGGCCGGGGCCAGGCCCGCCTCGGCCAGTACCTGCCGGGAGAAAGTGATGTTCTGCCCGGTGTTGGCCGCCCGAGGCTCCACCAGGACGGCCTCGTCGGACACACCCAGGTCCAGGACGTGCTCCCGGTAGTGCACGGCCTCGCCCCGGTCGGTGGTGATGTCGGCGGGGCTGCGGCCGTCGGGCAGGTTGAAACGGCCGTTGGGCAGGTCAAGTCCCTCACCGAGGGACGGGTTCACGTCTGTCCTGGAGGAGGGGGCGTCGGGGAGTAGGCTGCCGAACTTGCCGAGCCGGTTGAGCAGGCTGGCGCCGTGCCAGGCCGCTAGGGGCACGCCCAGTACCGCGCCGTAGCCGGTGGCGCTCAGCGCCGCGCCGCCGACGACCGCGGCCACGTCCAGCGCGATGCTGCCCAGGTTGAGGGCGGTGGTGATCACATAGCCGGGGCAGTTGTGCCATTCGGTCCAGGGGAAAACCGAATGGATGACCTCGCCCCCGACAGTGGCCATGTTGTCGGCCCATTCAACTCCAGGAGCCCACGATGTTCTCACCGTCGTACAGGCCCAGCAGATAGGCGGGAGTGGCCAGGGTTTCACTCCAGTAGTCGGTGGCGTTGTCCACCCATTCGCCCCAGGATTCCGCGCCCCAGCCGCGTTCGTCGTGGTAGAAACCGAACATGCCCGCGAAGGCCTGCACACTGCCCAGCGCGTAGTCGTAGACGGCCACGCCCACGTCGACCCACCAGGGTGCGTCGTACTCCTGGGGGTGGCCCAGTCGGTGATCATGTCCACGGGGGCCTTGGCCAGACCGTAGATCACCTCGTTGTCGCCTGCGACGGTGGAGCCGTCCAGCTCGGCGGCGATGAAACGGGTACCGCCCTCGACCAGGGCGGTGATGGCGTTGGCGCAGTCACGTTCGGCCGCCCGGTATTCGGTGTCGACCGCAGCCAGGTCGTTGTTGAGCTGGTTGTGCTCTTCGACCTTGGCCTCGTCCTTGTTGCACTCCTCGCCGATTTCCCTGATCTCGGCGGCCATGGTCTCAGCGTCGGCTTTGAGACTTTTCCACTTGGCCAGTAGGGGGCGGATTTCCTCAACGAAGTCGATGAGCGCCTGACCAATCGTGGTGATCTTGTCTTCCATCTCGTCGCCGTCGTCGGCGACCGGATCGGCCGCGGCCAGCAGTTCCTCGGACTCGGGGGCGACGTAGTTGCCTTCCAGGCCAGACCGGGCCGTTTTGATGTCGTGGCCGGCCTGGGCGATGTCGGTGGCGTCGTCTTTGAGGGCCTTACCCGCGGCCTCGATCGCGTCCGGGGCCGCGTTGGGAATCAGCATCTTGTCGGGGTTGATCACTCCGTCGCCGCTCACCCGACAGCCTCCGCGCCTCTAGGTAGTCCACCGAGCGGCACCACTGTAGAGAAAAACGGCAGCTCTCCAGACAACACCGAAGAATCCGAAAAGCGCATCAGTCCACATCACATCGGAAAACGCACGGAGAACTGTCGCACCAATGGTCGAAACCGGCCATCTGTGCGCAGGGGGACGACGCTCTGCACGAAAGACACCCCCGCTCGTGGGGGTGTCTTCACGACCATGGCCGCCATACCACGACGTCCGACATATCCTTCAGCCCTGACTGATGACCGGTGGGTTCTGTTCGAGCCCCTGCTTCCACCGACCAACCCGGGCACCCGATCCCCACCGTGGCGCGGCCAACAGGGTCTGTACGTGATGTGCGCTGCCTACGCCTGGCAACGCTTTCAGGTGGACTTCCTGCCTCCACCAGACCGTGTACCGGTATTCCTCCCGTTAGGAGGGCACGGTCACTGGACGGATCACCACAGTTCTGCGCCGATGGGTCCACACCACCTCCAACCGTGGCGGTGAAACCGCGGCCGCCGACCTTCAGAGCGCAAGAGGCTCTGGCACTGCTGCCCCGGACATATGCGGTTGTGACGCGACTGAGAGGAGCAACGGCGGTGAGCGGCAGTGTCCAAGGCGATAGTGCGCTGGGCCGTGTTCGATCAGACGGTCCGTCGACCGACACGGGACCGTGATGCCGTCCGCCAACGGGCACGGATCTGTAGGGAAGTCACGCCCCCTCTCCCCACCAGCTTCAGGTGCAAGAGAATTCGAGTTTCGTCCACCCGTCCAAGGAGGAGAATTCGGGTGACCACCGAAAGGATCTCTCCGGAGAGGTTCCAGAGCCTAAGATATTTCGTTGAAGCCTACCTCCAACAGGATTGGAATATTGACGGTGAAAATATTCTGGAAATTCCGAGGAGCAGGAGAGAACTTGCTTCTATTCATTCAGAGATCCAAAGGGATGCGGAGACACTTCTGAGCGAGGGGTTTTCTGAAGGCGAACCGGGGGATCTCTTCGAGAGGTCCTGGAAAAGCGAGTATGAGCCTGATTGCAACGAAGGGGAGACGTGGACCTGAGTGGTCCAGGAAATCATTGGGGCATGCCTGGTGATTAGCGCCGAGGGGAAAGCGTAACAAGGGCAACTCCCGAGGAGGAGTCAGAGGTCGCTTCTTGGGCAGGGCAACTGCCTGAACCGGGGAGTCGGATCCGAGTCGGTCAGCCGGTGCAGGTGCTGCGGCAGTTGGCCAGGGGGCGTCTGCTGTGGGGATGACGGGCGCTTCGCCGCGGCCCAAAGCGCTGACTTCGGCCAGGTCTGCCGTCACTGTCACACGTGGCCGGAGTCGGCCGCCATACGCGCTGCGATGGTCTTGCCCACGGCAAGGCTGCCCGGTCGTTGACCTCCCGGCTTTCCTCGGTTTCGCCGCCGTTTTGGCCCGTCGCAGGAAAATCCCCTGTTCCATCGCGTGAGAATCCTTCTACGGGATTCCCACGATTCTGGTGTTGTCTGCTCCGTCCGGGACCCCGCTCACGTTATCCTCCTGCGCGTACGCGATCACCGCCCCGGAGGCCAACAGGACCCGAAAGCGCCTCATCACGTCGCCGGAATACGGTGGGATCACCATCTCCAGGGCTTCTTCGAGATCGATCACCCGTTCTGTTTGCTCCGCCCCACAGGATGATGTGAACGTCGAGCCACCGGCCTCTGTCGCTGCGTTCCGCGGGCACCAGACCACGGCACCGGACAGCAGAGCCGACTCCGGACCGTGGTCGGCAACGGTCTCCGTTTTCCTGGCCGTCTCCAGCACCTCTCCCCGGTCGGGATCCGCCGTTCGACTTCCCTGCCTTTCTCCGCACCCAACACGGGCGAGTCCGGCCCGGGGTGACTCCCCGATGCTCGACGCGCTTCTCAACTGCTCCACATCCCGGCAACAGGTTCACCAGTCTCAAGGTTGCTCACCTGTTCCACCAGGCCTGCCAAGTTGCTGCCGCCGTACGTGACCAGAACGTAGGGGCCGCCGTCCACCGCCTCGGGGAGTGTGCGGCCGTTCGTGGCATGAGGAGGTCGGGAAGAAAGCCCCTCGTCGTCCAGACGCGGCGCCACCGCTCCTCTCCCGTGGCGGCGTCCAGGGCGATAACCCGTGCCTCCACTTCGTCCAGGGACTCCGCCCGCTCCATCGGGTCGTCTTCGCGGAGTGCTTCTGCGTACACGCTCGCCTGCGGGAGCAGGTCACCGAACACGGCCGTATGATCCACAACGCATTCCGGATCGCCCTGCCGACGCCATGCCCTCGTGTTGCCAACCAGGTCGTACGCCGAGGCATCTCAGAGCTCTCCTTCACGGCCGGTGCGTACTTCAGAGACCAGAAAATCCGATCGGCCCGCAGCGTCGAGTTCGTTTTCTTCGAGGATCTGCCCGGTTTCTACGCAGAGGACGACTGTGCCCGAAGCACCCGGTCGTCTCCGTCCTCCAGAGAGTGGGAGAGAAATGCGGTCGTGCCGTCCGGAGTGACGTCGGCTCGCGCTCCCCACCCGTGGCGGTGTCCACGGCGACCACTCCGTCGCTGATGTGCACCAGAGCGCCGCTGGGCCCGGGATAGACGCCCTTCCATGACGTACTGAAACAGCTTGATTGTTTCGAACGCCCGTGTTGGCCGTGCGGTCTCTGTCAGGGTCAAACGAGCAACATGCCGGACCTATACGGCTGATGTTGGGAAGAGAATCTGTGTCTTCAGCTCCTCTTGCTCACTCCCGGACAGGCGTGTATGGCCATGGTCGATGCCATGACGGCCGAGCGTGTCCGGTTCGGCGTGCCGCCGCTGCCGCACAACGTCGACCAGGCCCTGTGTGCCGTTGCCCGCGCGGCGGGGCCTGCCCGGCCTGCCGCTGGCCGAGGCCTACGACCCGCACCAGGCAGTGGTGACCAAACGCGACGAGGAGCGGGGCGTGGCACTCTGCTCGGTGTCGGCACCCACGGGTTCGCGGCCCGGGCGCCCTTCGACCGGATCCTCGTGACCGCGGGAGCCTGGGACCTGCCCCCGGCCTGGGCGGAGCAGCTGGTCGAGGACGGGCTCCTGATGGTACCCATGCGGATCCGGGGCCTGACCCGCTGCCTGCCCCTGCACCGCGCTCCCCGAAAAGGGGTGCTGGGAGACAGGCCCCGTAGCAGGGGTGGACACCATCGGCCTTTCTGCATCCGCTGTCCCCCGGCCTGGCGGATAGGAGTCGTCGCAGGGCAGGACGAGGGGATCATCCGCATGCGTCCGGCTGGATTCCTGGCAGGAGGATGCCCCCGGGTCGTCTGGTGGTCACCGGTGAGGAGGGTGCCGCCCCACCGCACAGACGTGTCTTCGCTGTCTGACCAGTCCCCTGCTCCGCAGGACCCCGGCCGGGCGAGCAGGCAAGCGCGTGAAGACTTGGACGGCGATTCCTGGCAGCGCCATCCTGACCTGGTGGTTGGGGACGGTGCGGACTATCAGGGTCAGGGCGTGGATGTGCCAACGGCAGGCAGGCGCGGTCCACAAACAGGTGGCGGGGGCAGCTTCTGTTGCTGGTCCTTCTTGGTGGAAGCCCCGCTTACCGAAGACTTTCTGCCGTTCAGTAGAGAGTCAGGGCAACCGGTGCGAGGCTGTGCTCAGCACCGCCAGGACAAGAAGGGTTTCATGGCTTTTCTGATCAGTTCTCCCAAGGAGAACGGCTCGTGGAGCTTCGACCTTGACGACATGCCCGACCCCGGCCTGGCCACCGGCCTGCGCCTGGCCAGGCACACCATGGACGTGCTCGCCAGACACGACCTCCTCCAACCATACGGAATCAGATGCCCATGAGTGATCCCCGGAAAGGGGGGAACCGGTATCGTCACCTCCTTCTCTCTGAGTGACCATCCCCTGGACTCGCCTGAGACCGTCGAACGCATCCTGTCTTCTCGTCCTGTGGGCTGCCCCGACGCCGCAGTCGACTGGATCGAATTGCTGGGCCCTGGCATCTGGATCGACGCGGAAGGCCGGCGCCGCCGCGAATCACACCTGGTGGAGCTGGAGGTGTACACCAACCCGATCGCGGCCCGGGTAAGACTGAGCGTGCACCATGATGTGTGGGTCTACTACGACTTCTTTGGCAACCCCCACCCCGAGATGTACCGCGCCAACGCGCCCCGCCTGGAGGCCGCGCTCAGGGAACTGGAGGATGTCCTCGGCGTGGAGTCCTGCCCGGGAGAGCACACCCTCTTCGGCACCCCAAACGGTACGGCATCCAGACTCTCGAACCAGACGAGAACGGCAGGGGCCCGGACCTGACCGAGTTCTCCTGACCGTGAAAACAGGTCTTAAAGCCGTCCACCACGACTTTTGGTCTGTCCGGTGCCGCTGTGGGTCGATGCGTTTTCCTCTGGTCAACGGAGACTCGGCGTCGACGGCGAAGTGTTCTGCGACGAACCGACCGAGTGGAAGCGACATGAGCGAGATCTTCCCGGCCCAGATGAGCCTGCTGGACACGGCCGGACCCGCGCGGCGGCGCGGCACCGGCGAAGCGGGGCTGGTGGTCTTCAACGCCCAGCACGCCTCGCCCGAGCGGTCCCGTGCCCAGGCCGACTGGCTCGCCGCACACGGTCGCGCCGACATCGTGGTGGCCAGCGAGGTCTCCGGCACGCACACCGTGCTGGCCCAGGCGCTCACCGAGCACGGCTACGACGTCCTGGCCCCCGACAGCGGCGGGGACTACCGGGTCCTCCTCGCCTCCCGCACCGGAACACTCTCGCCGGTGCCGGAACTGCGGCTGGCCCACCTGCCGCACCGGGCGGTGACCGCACAGCTGGCCGTGGACGGAATCCGGCTGGTGGTCATGGGCCTGTACGTGCCCTCGCGCGGTCCGCGCGAACGGCGCAACGTCGACAAACGCCTGGTCCAGGAATCCATCGCCGCCCTCCTGCCCGCCCTGGCCGGACAAGACGCCGAGATCGCCGTGGCCGCCGGGGACCTCAACGTGGTGGAGCCCGGCCACCGCCCCCACCACAGGGTCTTCGGGGCCTGGGAGTACGACTTCTACCGCGCCTTCGCCGCCCACCGCTTCACCGACGCGTTCCGGCACCTGCACCCCGACCTGCTCGACCACTCCTGGTACGGGCGCTCCGGCGACGGCTACCGCTTCGACCACACCTTCACCACCGCCCCCGGGCGCATCCGCTCCTGCACCTACGACCACGCCCCCCGTGACCTGCGGCTCAGCGACCACGCCGCGATGACCACCGTCCTGGCCACCAGCTGACTCCCCGGCCTCCCGCACAGCCCGACCGCACCGCGGCCACCGGGCCCCGCCGCCATGCCCCGGAACCGGCCCGCGGCCCCCTTGTCCTCGAAAGGGCGACCATGCCTTCTCTTTCCACCGCTGCGACCGTCCACGACCGCCTCCTCACCGCCCTGGCCCACGTGGTACCGCCCTCCCACGGCCTCCAGGACGCGGTGCGCTCGCTGCCGCTGACCGATCCCAACCGGATGCGGGAACTCCTCACCCGGCTGCTCACCGGCACCGCGGAGCAGGTCGTGGTGACCGGCACCGCGGAACGCCGACCGCTGGCACTGCTGCCCGCAGACAGCCGGACATGGCTGCTGGCAGACCTCTCCGGACACCCCCACCGCGACCGCCCGTGGTTTCAGCTGTGTTGACCGCGAGGCCGGTTCGGGCGGCTGCAACGCAGCCCTCTCGCTGAACTCGTCGGTGATTCCGGCCAGGTCACCATGGTCGACATCGACCAGGACGTCACGGCTTGGGCCCAGCGGCTGCGGGCAGAGAACGGGGCCCGCATGTGTGTCGTGCTTGCTGACGCCGAGGCCGATGCTCTGTCATACCCGGGTGCCATGCTCTGCCCATGACTCCGTTGAAACTGATCGAGACCAGCCCCGGGGCATTCTCGCTGCTGCTGGACGCAGGGACAACCCAAGTGGACGAACTCGTCGAGCAGCTCGGCCACGACCCCAACGGCTACTTCTGGGCAGGCGTCGCGCGCTTCCTCGTGAGCACAGAGGCCAGCACCCTCGAAGGACGCTTCTCCTATGATCCGGAGGCCGGCATGTTCTGCGCCTACGGCAACGACCGAACAGCGCTCCAAGAGCTCGGCGCCCTGATGAGCGCCGTCGCCCGGGACGGGGACCGGATGCGAAAACTCGTCTTGTCCGCCAAAGCTGCCGGATTCGAGTTCGACGACTGACCAGAGTCCTCCAGACGCAGACCGGTCTCGTCACGAACCAGTCGCCCAACTCCTCCAACCATGGGCTCAGCGCTCTGCTGGAGTCGCTGCGGTCCCGTGGCTTTCGGCAGCTTGCCTCGTTCGGGCAAGCGGTGATGCCCAGGGGCGTTCATTCCTTCCTCCTGAGGTTTTCATGAACGAAGCAGTGGAGCACCACGACGGTCATCGGGCAGCTCAACCGCGAGTGGGAGCGGCGGTGTGGGGGCCGACACCGATGAGCGGTTGGCCGGGCTGGGTTCGCTGTAGGCGATCGAGGCCGCCTCCAGGTGGCCGATCGACCACCGCACCGACCTGATGCTGTCGGCGCTGCTGGAGCGCGCGGTGCAGCACGGCGAGGAGCGCGACCTGGCCGCGCGGATCGTGGTCCAGTTGATGCCGAGCCGGGCCGTGATCACCGCCCACGCACTGCGCGGCCTAGTCCGCGGCACCAAGGAGCGCCCGCAGTTGGTGGTCGTGGTGTTGCGGGAGGCCGTCCGTGCCTTCCCCGTCCACGGTGTTCCTGCTCTTCGGCTCGGCCTGGTGCGGGGTGCAGATGCTACGCGGCCGCATCTTCCGGGGCGCGGGTGAACTCGCCGTCAGCGTCCTCATCGCCGCCCTGGCCGTGACCGTGCTGGCCCACCCCGCCGACCTGCTCCTCGGTGAGAACAGACTGCTGGGCCAGATCCGCAACACCGCCCCCGCGCTCACCGCCATCACCGTCACCCACGGCGAGTCCGCGTCCACCAGCCCCGAACAGGCCGCCCAGCCCTTCAACGAGGCCCTCGACACCTTCGCGGTCCAGCCGCACCTGGCCCTCAACCACGGTCTCTTCCTCGACCGGCCCCACCCCTGCCACCAGTCCTCGTCAGCGGCGGCGAGAAGGTCGACTTCACCGACCACAGCCAACTCTCCGAGGCACTGTTCCGCTACAACCACAGCGACGCCCACGTGGCCAACGTCCTGGGCTGGATCGACACCTACACCACCCTCCAGCCCGTCACCGTTGCTGGAGGCCGGGCAGCCGGGCTGGTCGGGCCGCGGCCGAGTGGGCACTGCAGCAGGTCGGCAAACCCTACATCTGGGGCGGCACCGGCCCGCACGGCTTCGACTGCTCGGGACTCACCCAGGCCGCCTCGGCCGCAGCCGACGTCAGTATTCCCCGCATCACCACCGACCAGGTCAAATCGGCACCCCGGTCTCCCTCGACGAACTGCAGCCCGGCGACCTGCTGTTCTACGACACCGGCTCCGACCCCTTCCCCAGCCACGTCACCATGCACGTCGGCGGCGGCCAGATGGTCAACGCCCTCCACACTGGGCCATCCCCGCGTGCGCGGGGAGCACGAGCAGGCGTCCCTGGAAGAACTGGGCATGCGGGGACCATCCCCGCGTGCGCGGGGAGCACGCCGAGCGGCTGCGTGAGGAGATCGACCACCAGGGACCATCCCCGCGTGCGCGGGGAGCACACTTCGGCCCGTATTCCCCGTCCACCGTGATCGGGACCATCCCCGCGTGCGCGGGGAGCACCCCACGTGCGGGGAGTCCACTACCAGTGTCTCCGGACCATCCCCGCGTGCGCGGGGAGCACTCCCACACTGGGGCCAACCCGCCCTTTACAGATGGACCATCCCCGCGTGCGCGGGGAGCACTGCCATAGGCACCTATGTGGATCCCCGCAGAGAGGACCATCCCCGCGTGCGCGGGGAGCACCGGCCCTCGGGCTGGATGGAGATCAGCCGGTCGGGACCATCCCCGCGTGCGCGGGGAGCACGGTTTTTGGAGTCAGGCCCGGGCGCAGATGTCGGGACCATCCCCGCGTGCGCGGGGAGCACACGGGCCGGTTGCAGGTGCCGACCGAGCACACGGGACCATCCCCGCGTGCGCGGGGAGCACACCTGGCGGTGTACGGGTGACTCGGGGTGATCGGGACCATCCCCGCGTGCGCGGGGAGCACGACCTGCTGAGAATCCGGGTGTTCGTGCAGCAGGGATCATCCCCGCGTGCGCGGGGAGCACGCTGGCGTGCGTCCAGGACCAGCCGGGGTTGAGGGATCATCCCCGCGTGCGCGGGGAGCACGCTGGCGTGCGTCCAGGACCAGCCGGGGTTGAGGGATCATCCCCGCGTGCGCGGGGAGCACGCCGGGTTCAGCGCAGACGAGTTCGCGGCAGCGTGGATCATCCCCGCGTGCGCGGGGAGCACCTCACCCGGTCCACGCCCCGGAACACGACCAGGGGATCATCCCCGCGTGCGCGGGGAGCACGTTCGAGCGGGGTGACGGCGGAACCCCCGAGAGGGACCATCCCCGCGTGCGCGGGGAGCACGCGTGCCGCAACCCCGAGGTGGACCCGGAATGGGGACCATCCCCGCGTGCGCGGGGAGCACGCAGCGGTCCGCGCCCAGGTCGTCGCGTTGCAGGGACCATCCCCGCGTGCGCGGGGAGCACCGCTGCGAACACCTGGCGGCCCGAAACCGCCGTGGGACCATCCCCGCGTGCGCGGGGAGCACCACGCCCTGCTCGTGCTCGGTGTCCCCGACGTGGGACCATCCCCGCGTGCGCGGGGAGCACACTGAACGACCTGCGACTTTACCAGCGTTCAACGCTGATTTCATTCACTTCCAGAAAAACGGACAAAAATCCACAAAAAGAACTTTTGATCAAAGCTTCTCGTGGGGTCTTCTCCATGATTTGAGTGCTCGTGCTGCTGAAGGATCAGGGTTGTCCGGTCGACACGGCCGACTGCGGAGGGCTGGGGCCGGGATGGTACTGGATTCACCGAAAGCGGGTGGCTGCCCCTTCCGCACGCCATCAGGTCGACGCGTACGCCCTGGGTCGGCTGGAGGGGGCGGTGGTGCAACGTGATGGGGGTGGACCGTGCGGCGCGATGTTGTTTATCCCTGGAGCTCCTTCAGACCGCGGCTGATGCGGACGCAGGCCAGTGCGCCCGCCACAATGCCGACGGCTGTGAGGATGAGCGCGGCCTGTGTGACGGTGTCGGGCTCACCCGCCACCGCGGCCTTGAGCATGGTCACCGCCCAGTATCCGGGCGAGATCGGTGCGATGCTCTGCGCCCAGTTCGGTGAGTTCGGGAAGGTAGTGGGTGGTGTAGATGACCGTCGCCCCGGTGTGGGCGTGGTCACGGACCGCTTTAAGGAAGGACTGACGGGCCTCGGGGTCCATGCCCGCGGTGGGCTCGTCCAAAAGGAGGGGTGCGGGCTTGTGGATCATGGCCGCGGCGGCTTGGACCCTGCGTTGCTGACCGCCGGAGAGGACACCGACTCTGCGGTCGAGGTAGCCGGTGATCTGGAGGACTTCGGAGATCTCGTTGACGGCGCGGCCGAGTTCACGTCGGCGTAGTCCCTGCAGTCCACTCGCGTGCACGCGGGGGCCAGGGCCGTGGCGCACCGGTATCCGCTGATGTTCCCGCTGCTGAGCAGGCCGGTAGTCCTGCCGGAGGCGATGCGCGTGGTGGCCCCTCTGCGAGGCCCTGATGGACGCGGGGATCCCGGCTGAACGGGTGGCCGCTTGAAGGCGGATGTTCAGCGCGTTCGTGCTGGGTTTCGCGGTTTCGGAGGTGAGCGGCCGCTTCGAGGAGGGGAACCTGGGCACGAAGGAGCGGCGCGATCGTCTGGGACCCGGGGAGCTGCCGGTACACCACTGCCTGGGAGAGGTGCTGGACCTTCCGGTCGACTGGGACGCCGAGTGGGACGCCGAGTTCGAGGAGGGGTTGGCCGGACTGGTGGCGATGGTCGAGGAGGAGGCTGCGGCTGCGAAGGCCGAGTGGAGGGCGGACCGCCCTCCGGCTTGGAAGGACCGGTGCAAAGCTCCTGGACACCGTGCGCTTCTGAGCAGGTCCAGTTCCGTCCGCCTGGGAGGGATCGACATGTGGACCCGTCGAAGGGAACCAGCGGTTCGGCACCGAGTTCGTCCATGAGGTGGGTATGGGGCCCGTCGCAGACTTCGCAGTTGTTGCCGGTCAGGCTGGCGGCGGTGGCTGCGGTCGGCGGAGTGCAACAGCAGTCCTCCTTCGGGTCCCAGGACGGACGGCACCCGCGTTGCCAGCGGACTCTCGTCGTGGGTTGGCCCGATCGTGAGGTCACCGGTTGAGGAGCCCCAGGAGCTTGTTGGTCAGCAGGGTGTTGGGGAGGTGGGTGCCCCCGTTTTCTCGAAGACGCCGGTCAGGCCGCCGAAGCCGGTCGGGGCGCCCGGTACCTCCGGCGCTTGCCGGACGTGCTCCGGTAAGAAGGCGCTGCCGAGGGCTGGCCTGTTGTCCCATCCTTCTCCGGCAGTCCGAAAGTCCGGGGCGAACAGGTCTCGATACTGTCGAGCACCGCATCGGCCCGTCCGTGTGCCGGGTCGACGAGCAACCTCAGACGTCTCGGTCCCCCGCACAGCTTGCCATCGGTGAACCGGAGGACTACTACAGCCCTCCAAGAGCAGGTCCCCCTTCTCCGGTGTCGGCCGCACCAGGGGAACGAGTTGATATCCCCACGACCGCGGTGTCGGTCCCAGCTCGCCGGTCACGTTCGTTCTTCCCGGACCCTGTCGCCATTCCAGATCACGAGTGGGTCGTCGCCCCCTACCGGGGCCCACCAGGATTGGATGGCCCGGACGACTTCTTCTGGGCAGCTCAAAACCACGGCGAGCTCGGCCGGGAGCGGCTGCCGGTAGACGTCCGTCTCATCAACCGGGGTGCCGAGGAGGCCTGGCTGACGGCGTGTCCGCAGGTCAGGAGGTGATGTGGCTGCCGTTACGAAAGTGGCGCAGCACCAGAACCGCTGGGGGCAGCAGGGGCAGTTCCCGGAAGCTGCGGAAGCGCCGATGGTGCGACGGCCCCGCTTCGATCAGAGGCGAATGTCAAGCCCTGGCTAGAAAGGCCGCTGCTTACTCGACCAGCACTTCACAATCGATCCGGAATACACGGAAGTCCGAGTTGGTCACATCAGCCATAGAAACCAGGTCACCTGTGGTCGGACAGGTCACGGGGGACGGGGTCCGCCCTGTGAGGCAGCGGCGCAGCAGATGAAGGCCACCGGTGATCCTGCGTGTACAGGGATTGCCGGCGGTGCCGAGGGCATCGACGAAGGGGAGGCCTAGTCGGTTTTGCCAACTGCTGGTTTCGGCCGTCTCCAGGAGTATGGAGAGACTGGAAGGGCAGAATCGGTTCATGCCCTCTCAAATCAAATGGCTTCTGACCGCCGCAGCGGCGGTGGCGGTGACGGTGGCCCTGGCCGCGGCCCTGTGGCTGGGTGGCGGCCCCACCCAGCGCAGCGGCTGGGAGGCCGCCGGGTGGGCGGCCGGGATCATCAGCGCCCTGGCCCTGATCGCCACCGCTGCCGCCTGGGCCGCACGCCGCCCCCAGGACTCCTCACCGACAGGCGATGACATCGACCAGAGCGGTGCCCGGGCCCAGGGCAGCATCACCGGCAAACGCGGTCCGGCCACCCTGGGCGGAGACCGGATCATCCAGCGCCGCGCCCGCGCTGGCGGCGACATCATCGGCAAGCAGCACGACCTTCCCGACCAGCCCCGCTGACCCCTGATCTGCAGGGCCATCCCCGCATGCGCGGGGAACACAGGCGATCCGCATGGGTGCGGACATCGCCCAGGGGGCCATCCCCGCATGCGCGGGGAACACGCCGTACTGGAAGTTGCCCCAGCAAGGGAACGTGAGCGTGCTTGCGTGGACGGACTCGGCCAAACCGCCGGGCACGTAGCCAGTTCGTCCTTGCGGCCAGGCGGCAGCGGATCAGGCTTCTGAAACAGCGGTAACAGGTGCAACGAGCAGGTCGAGAGGCTGACGCTATTCACCTCCTCTTCAGAGCCGTGAAAGGAAATCAACGACACTCGAAAGATGCGAATCTGACATCTGCAGAGGGTTGGCCCCAGCCACCAACAGAGTCCCGTTTGAGAACTCTTCCGCAGACAGTCCGGTCACTTCATCCGCCTTTGCTTTCCGAACTCCCGAAACATACGTCATCCAGCCGCCAATTGGATGCCCATGATCCTTATACTGAGCTTCCCTCATTGAGCGATTCGTAAACGTTGCCCACTGAGGATCCCAAATATCGACCACCGAGCAGAAAACAGATCTCACAATCTCTGGATCATACAGCTCAGCAGCGACTCCAACCGGTTTAGGAAGCTTGAGAACGAAGCAGTTCTTCATGAAATCCATCGCTGGAGCGATACAGCATGTGACCGAGAAGGAGGCTTCGGCAGGATTGTTGTTCCACAATGACAAACTGAATCCAAGCTCACTGATAACCTGACCATCAGTATCCCTGCGATTACGACCAGCCTTGAGCATGCTCTCCAGAGCCTCTGCGCTGGTCCCCACAGGACCACCAGAAGAGGCCTCAGCCCTGCTCATTCCCTGCCGAAACCACGTCGCCAAGGCCGGATGCGCCTCCCCAAGCCGACTCAGACACAGAGCCAACTGCTGGGCACACCCACCAACCGACTCGGAGCGGGGCCCCCAGTAGGCGCCCACATAAAAAGCATCCACCATACCTCACTCCTTTCACCTAGGGCTTATACAAAATATTGATCCTGGAGGACACTCCCTCCCCAACAAATAGATTTCGCATTGCATTAGCGGCATCAGCCTCAGCGACAAGCCAATTAATAGGCACTCCCCCTGCAGCAGAAACTTGACGCCGCGCCTGCTCCAGCAACGCTTTTGCTCCAGTATACCAGGAACGGAATTCGCCATCCTGAACAAATCTCGCATAGCCGGGCCCCTTGGCATCCAAGAGAACTCCGCCTCGAAATCCGTCGAACTTCACTCCGTTGACAATGTAGCCAAACCCTAGTGGTACTCCAGTTACTCTTGTCTGGTAGGCAGCAGCCCGCGCCGACATTGCTTCATTGACAATTCCCCAAACCCCCGGTCCACCTTTTCCTGCCCAGCAGGAAGAGTTATGCGCAAGGACCGACGTCTTGCCCGCCAGCACATGGTACGTGTGCAGGTCTTGGACGGTGAGGTTGTGGGCGGTGGCAGCTTGGGTCCACGCTCTGATGGCGGTGATCTGGACCCAGGTGCCGGCCGAGGTCTGCAGCCACATCCCGGGGGCCAGGTCGATGGCATCAACCCACTGGCCGAGTTCGGGGACCCAGAAGGGGTGGCCGTCAGTAGCGATGATGACGTCACCGGCCGCGGTCGGCCCGGGAGCACCGTTGCCGCTGTCCTCGTCCCCCGCAGGTTTTTCGGTGGTGGTGTCGACGGTGATCTCAACCAGGGTCTTGGCGCCCACACCGACGATGGTGGCCAGCACCGTCCTGGCGATCTGCTCACCGGTCTCCGGATCGGTGGCCAGCACCTGGTCGCCGACCTTGACGTTCTCGATCGGCTTGGACGTGCCATCGGCCATCAGCACCCGGGTGCCGGGAACGAAGCTGTTGCACTTGCCGAAGAGCCTGTTGACACCGCTTCGTATAGCGCTTCCCGCGCTTCTGGCTCCATTCGCCACCGCCGAGCCGAAGCCTTTCAGCCCACTCATCGCCCTGCCACCCAGGGAAGCCGCCTTGGCACCGGCGCTGCCCCATCCTCCCGGAGTGATGAGCGTGCCGACGAAGGACTGGATGTAGCCCGCCTTGTACCAACCGGAGTCCTTGTTCACCCCGAAAATCCGCAGGCTTTCGGACATGGACATTCCGGTGAAGTACTCCATCGCCGGATCGGCTGCCAACGAGATGAGCGATGACTCGTACAGGGCCACCATGGCACCCGCATTGGCATCCCTGAACTGCGGGTAGAACGGGATCCGGTTCATCACCGTGTTCGTTCTGCGGAGACCGGTATGGACCGCCTGCTGGAAGGTCGGGCGGGGCGGAAGCCGCCGACCGACCGACGATCCCGCAACGCCTTGGGTAACTTTGACCTTGGTGAAGATGGCGGGACTCTTGTACTTCTTCACCAGTTTCAGCCCGTCGGGGTCGCTGAAGCTGACGGGGTTGTTGTTGGCGTAGACATAGCCGTGGACCTGCTGGGGATCGGTGAAGTCGATGACCGGGTCGATGGAGACGAACCGGCCGATCGCCGAGTCGTAGGCACGCGCGCCCAACTGGACCAACCCGGTGGTCTCGTCGATGGTGCCGCCCACGAATCCCTTCTCGTCCACCCACTGCCCGGTAGAGCCACGGATCGAGCCGAACGCGGTGAACCGGCGTTGCACGGTCTGCCCGCTCTGCCCGTCGATGCTGAGTTCGCCGGTGCCGTGGTGGTCGGAGAACAGCCAGTGGGGAGTTTCGTCGTCCTGGCGGAGCGCGACTGTCTCGCCGGCATGGTCGTAGTAGCGGGTGGCCTCACTCAGCAGGGCGATCTTGTCCAGGCGCACCTCCATACCTGGCAGGTACAGGGTCGTGTCTTGGGGTGTTTCACGGATCAGACGCTGTCCGTCGGCGTTGTAGCGGAACTCCGTCTCGGCACCGTTTTCCACCACCCGAACCAGGTGGCCTTCGGAGTCCCATTCCAGTTCCTGGTCGTAGTTGGGGGTGAGGCGGCTGGTCATGTTGCCCGCCTCGTCGTAGCCGTACTGTTCCAGCTGGGTGCCGGTGGGGCCGGTCTGCTCGACCTGGGTGAGAGTGTGCGGTTGGGGCTGTCCGGCTGCGGGGTGGGTGTAGGTGCGGACGGTGTCGCCGCTGGCGGAGTGCTTGGTTTCACTCAGACGGTTGCCCACCGCGTCGTAGGTATAGGAGTGCCAGTAGGGTGCCGCGCCACCGAGGCTGTTGACGTCGGGTGCGGTCCCGCACGCGGTGGCGTCATGGGTGCCGGGGGTCCAGGCTTCGATGAGGCGACGCAGGTGGTCGTAGGCGAAGCACTGTGTGTCGCTGGGCAGTCCGGTGCTGGTGGGGGTGTCGCTGATGCGCAGGATGTTGCCTGCGTCGTCGTAGGTGTAGTGCTGCTCCAGCAACGACCCGTAGCCAACCTCGTGCACCACGCTGGTCGAGGCCATACGGTTGGTGGCGATGTCGAACGCCCGGGTGATCCAGGTCTGGTCTGCATTGCTGCCTGCTGCGAACGTCCGCTGCAGCAGGTTGCCGGTCTTGGAGTAGATGGTCTCCGCGACGTAGGTGCTGCGCCCCTTGACCGTGGTGGGCATGCCCAGTTCGTTGTAGCCGAAGATCACCGGTTCGGCACTGAGCTCGCCTGCCGCGGGGAAGGCCATGCTTTTGAGGGTGCCGTCGGGGTTGTAGGAGTAGATGTATCGGTAGTTTCCGGCCAGCGCGCCTTCGGAGGCGGGGATGGTGATCACCTCGGTGAGAGGCCGGTACATCTTGTCGTAGGCCAGAACCGCGGTGGTGTAGGCGTTGCCGTCGATGTAGCGGGTGGACGAGGTGAGCTGTCCCTTGGCTTTGGTGTCGTAGACCCACTCGGCGCGCCGGGTGCCCTGCGGGGAGTCGTCGAACAGTCCGGTCTTGCGGCCGAGCGCGTCGTAGGTGTAGGCCAGCGTCTCACCGCGCGCGTCGGTCTGGGTGGCCAGCCGGTCCAGTGCGTCGTAGGTGTAGGTGGTGGTCCCGGTGTCTGGGTCAGTGCTTTCGACCTTGCGGCCGCGCAGGTCGTAGACGTTCTCCCACACGTTGCCCGCGGGATCGGTGACGGTGGCCAGTTCCCCGTTCTTGGCGTAGGTGTAGGTGGTGGCGTCGAAGGCGCCGGTGGGAGTGGGGCCTTCGTGCTGGCGTAGTTCGACGATCCGGTCCTTGGCGTCGGTGATGGCCGTGGTCGCGGTCTCGCCTTCCGGTGGGGTGGTCAGGGTGCGGTCGCCCCGGTACTCGGTGGTGGTGCGCCACTGCTCCTCGCCCCGTGAGACGTGCAGGACGTCGGTGGGCCGTTCCGCGCCGTCGTAGACGGTCTCGGTCTGGCGGGGGATGTCGTCGTCGTTGTTGACGACCAGCAGAGTGCCGGAGGGGTCTTCGGTGTTGTAGTAGGGTTCGCGTTCCTTGACGACCAGGCCGCGCGAATCGTGGAAGGTGTCGGTGACCAGCCGCCCGCCGCCCACCGCCGGTGTCTGGACTTGGCGTTCGCGCAGGAAAGCGTCGTAGAGCGTGTAGGTGGTGGTGTAGCTCTGGTCGTCGTTGCGCAGCGTTTGGGCGACCACCGTGGTGGGGGCGTCGTTGCGGATGTGGTATTCGAACTTGAGGTTGGGGGATTGCGTGGTCTTGTTCCGGTCGGCCAGCCAGACCTCTGTCAACCGGCCCAGCGGGTCGTAGACCAGGTCGTTGCGGTTGTTGTTGGCGTCCACGGTCGCGATGAGCGTGGACCGTGCGGGGTCGAAGTACTGGGTGGCGGTGTGTCCGAGGGCGTTGGTGTCGGTGACGACCGTGGGCGCGCCGCCGGGCACGGTTGAGGTGTAGGCGGTCTCGGTCGTGTGGCCTGCGGCGTCGGTGGTTTCGGTCTGTCGCCCGTAGGAGTCGTAGCTGGTCTCCTTCACGAGTTCGTAGACGGGTTCGCCGTTGTCGTAGTCGGCGAGGCGTTCGGTCCTGGTCGCCAGCCCTCGGACGGGGGCGGTTCCGTAGGCCTGGTTGTCGTAGAAGGTCCGGCCGTCGCGGATCACGTCGGCGGGGCGCTCGGGGGTTTGTGAGCACGCGACGGCTACGGTCTCCTCGCGTGTGATTGCGTCCAGCAGCCACGCGCCCATGTTGCGCACGTAGGTGGTGCGGGTGCACTCGTCGTCGTCGGGGTCGGCGACGTCTCCGTGGTTGTGGATCTGGATGGGGAACCCGTAGTCGTCGTAGACGGTGTCGACTCGGGTCTGGCGCCAGCCTCCCCCGTGGAGGGCTGTGTACTCGCGTTCTGAGGCGGTGTCGACCAGGTAGGAGGAGACGGTGCCCCACGAGTAGGTGCGTTCCCCGGTTTTCTTGCGCCACGGGATGGAGATGGTTTTGGTGACGACTTCTCCGCCCACGCCGTTGCGGACGATCTCCTCGAGCGTGACTCCGTTGAGTTCGTCGTGGTCGGTGTGGGTCTGTCCTTCGGAGTCGGTGATGGTGACCGAGCGGGTGCCGGAGGGTTGTTTGTCGCCGTGCATGCCGCGGAAGAACACGTGCTCGACTTCGGAGCGCTGTTCACCGGGTGCCCCGGAGATTTCCCGGACCCGTTCGTAGCCGCGCCAGTCCGACCAGGTGCGGTATTTGTCCTTGGTGAAGCCGTCGGCTTCCTCGTAGCGCCACGCACCTCCGCCGAGGTACTCGTAGGTGGTGACCATGTCGGGTTGGTCGGTGACCAGGTCGATTTCGGCGACCTGGGTGACGACGTACTTGTGGAACCAGTCGACCATCTCCGGTTCCCCCTCGGGGGTCCACCGGACTGGATAGCAGCGTTTGGTGTTGCTGTGCGGCTGCGGGGTGGAGCCGCGGGTGCACTCGGGTTCGGAGTAGGAGACGTCGATCTGGCCGCCGGACTCGGTGTAGACGGAGGTGATGCGGTACTTGAGCATCGGCGCCAGGCCGTCGGCCAGCCCGTCGACCCGGTTTTCCAGTGCGGTGCCCTCAAGCCGCACCTTCGGGGAGGTGGCAGTGCCGCCGACGTGGCCGGTGTGGGTGATGGACTCCAGCCACAGTGCCGGTGTGGTGCCGTCTCCCGGGGCGGGGAAGGCGTGCTCCAGGGTCCAGGAGTCCACGTCGGTGTAGGAGGTGCCGTTGTGGACCTGGGTGGTGATCTTGTCGAGTTTCTTGCGGGTCCAGAAGGTCGGTGAGTGCTGGCTGGTGCACTGGGTCCCGGCGTCGCAGTTCTGGTCGAAGGGCACGTCGGGCCAGTGGGAGGCGTTGGCCTTGGTGAGTTTGGCGGGTGCGCAGTCGAAGCTGTCGGTGGGGATGCAGCGCTCGCTGACGGTGAAGTTCACCCTGGCTGGGGCGGTGGCGTAGACGTCGTCGGAGCGCAGGCCGTAGTCGATGCGTTTGAGGTAGCCGCCGCGGTCGTAGGGGGTGGCGGTGGTGGTCAGGTTGCGGCCGTAGTGGTTGCGTTCCTTCTCGTACCAGTAGGTGATGACGTTTCCGTGCACGTCGACGACGTAGTCGAGGTTCCACCGCCAGGCCTGCTGGCACCAGGAGTTGGCGAAGGTGGAGCCGTGGCAGGGTTCACCGGAGTTGTTGCCGTAGACGGGCACGGTCCACGCCGACTGGGTCTCGGGGTCGCCTGAGGACCAGCCGGGCAGGCGGTTGCGGCCGAAGAAGTACTGGGTTCCGTCGGTGGTGGTGACCTTCCAGTACTCGCCGTCGTTGTCGCCGTTGTTGGCGCCGGTCAGCCGTTCGATCCGGGTGCCGTCGTCGCTGCGCAGCCGCCAGGTGCCGTCGGAGTCCAGGATCAGTTCGCCGCCCTTGCCGTTCAGCGAGAGTGTGGCGTTGTGTCTGGACCAGCACTGGTCTCCGGTTTTGCTGCCTGTGGCCTGGCCGTCGTCGGCGCACGGCTTGTAGCGGCGCTCGATGTAGCCCGACGTGTAGCTGAATCCCTCTCCGATCCAGGAGGTCTGGCTGTTGGAGGAGGCGGTGCGTCCGTCCACCGAGCCGGAGGAGTAGCCGAGACCGATGGTGGGAGCAAGGTCTCCTGCGGTCTTGGGTACGGTGATCGGGTACGACCAGTTGAAGTCGCCGGTCTGCAGTCCGACGTCCCAACTGGAGGCGGCGTTCAACTCGGTTGCCTTGTAGTCGCCGGTCTCGCCCTCACTGTCCGGAGCCGCCGCCAGCAGGGTGCCGCTGCCAGCCGAGGCCGGGGCCACCGCGCTGAGCGTCATGGCCTGGGTGTTGTTGGTGGAGTCCAACTCGATCTGGGGGGCGCATTCGGGGACGCTGGCGTCCAGGACGCAGTCGTCGAGGGCGACCAGGCGCAGTCGGGAGGCGTAGTCGGCGCCGAAGGCGGGGGCGAAGTCGGAGTAGTCGACGCCGATCTGGACCGGACCGGTGGTGTCGGCTCCGTCGGTGCGCTTGACCCGCATCAGCAGACCGGTGATTCCGGCGTCCTCGGCCACCTGCTGGTCGAGGATCTCCACGGCGGCGCTGCGCACCGGTTCCGGTTCCTCGGAGTCGGCTTCCGGTTCGTCGGTGTCCTCTTCGGTGTCGCTTTCGGTCTGCTCGGGCTTGTCGGTTTCCTCTGCCGATTCGGTGTTCTGCGGGGTGGGTTCCGGTGAGGACGACGGTGTCGGTTCGGGGGTCGCCGACGGGCTGGGGGCGGGGGTGTTCTGCGTGTCCCCGCCCTCGTTGGCCTCGGCTCTGCTGTCCGGGTTGTCCTGGGGCAGCGGGGAAACCCACTCCTCGAAGACTTCCTCGTCGACCGGGGCAAGAGTGACCGTCTCGCCCTCTTCCGGTTCGGCCAGGAGGTTGGCCCGTGCCTGCGTTGGAGCGGCCAGGTCAATCTCGACCGTGTCGGGTTCGGGCCAGTCGGCCGTGCCCAGGTCGGTGACCGCAGCCTCGGCGGTCTGACTCGGTTCCGCATTCCCGGCCGCGACGAAGTCGTAGCCCTCGACGGGAATGTCATCCTGGACGTCGGGCCTGGGGTTGCGGGCGATCGCGGAGGCGGGAACCGCGACGAGCATCCCGGTGAGCATCACCAGGGAGAGCAGGAACGACAGCAGACTGCGTACGGGGGTGCGGCGGGGCTGGGCCGGCGAAGAAGCGGACTCGGACATGAGGCTCCTCCGGTCCGGCGGCTCCACTGGCCGCCGGACCACTGTTCAGCAAGGGGGAAGGGGTCGGGGGCAGGAGGGGTTATCGGGCCACGGGTGGTCCGAATCCGTACCTCAGGTATTCGATGTCGTCTTCGTTGAGGACGCCTTGGTAGACGTGGACGTCGGCGAGGTCGCCGTGCCACAGGTCGCTCAGAGTTCCTTCGAATGTGGCGGCGCCGATGCGTAGGGGCCCGTCAGCGTGCCGGGGGGTGTCCAGGACGGCGCTGCCCTGTTCGATGCTGTCCACGTACAGGGTGAGGGTGCGGGTGGTGGCGTCGAAGGTGGCGGCCAGGTGGGTCCAGGCGCCCAGTTCGGGAGGTCCGGTGGACAGGGCCCTGGACCAGTCGGAGGCGTCTGCGGTGTCGGACGGCGTCATCGTGAACACCCAGTTGTTCGTGTCCTGGGTGCTTTGCATGCCGAGGGAGAAACCGCTGTGCTGGCTGCCGTCCTGGCTGAGTGCGGCCAGGTTGGCGGTGGTGGAGTCCAGGCGCACCCAGGCGGCCACGCTGAAGCTGGCGTCGGTGCGGACTGCGAGGCCGGTGGTGGTCAGGTACTCGTCAGTGCCGTTGAGGGTGGCGCCGGGGATGTAGACCACGTCGTTGAACGCGGTGTTCCACACGGTGGCCGGGTCCCCGGTGAGGGCGGCGTCCAGGCCGTGGTCACTGGCGTCGGCGGCGGTGGCACCGCCGGTCTCGTCGAGTTTCCACCAGCCGTCCAAGGACACCGGCCGGTTGGCCAGCTCCCATGCCTCGGAGGTGCCGCTGTTGAGCGGGATGTCGGTGACGAGGCGGTCGTAGAAGCGGACGTCGTCGATGCCGCCGGGCCAGTAGTAGTTCTTGACGCCCTGGTACTTGCTGCGGCCCATGGTCACCGGTCCACTGGCCGCCCAGGCTCCCTCGTGCACGGCACTGCCCTGCTTCTCACCATTGACGTAGAGGGCGATCTCGCCGGTGGCCGCGTCATAGGTGCCCATCAGGTGGGTCCACACCCCGGTCTTGGCGGGCTCGGTGGACAGCGCGTAGCTCCAGCCGGCGGAGTCGGGGGCTGCCGGGGCGTCCTCGGGTGACATCTTGAACACCCAGGCGTCCGCGTTCTTCTGGTAGCCCAGGTGGAACGGGCTCTGCTGGACGCCGTCCTGGCCGATCGCGGTGTGGTGGGCGTCGGTGTCGTCCATCTTCACCCAGGCCGCCACCGTGAACGTCCGGCTGGTGTCCACCACCGGTCCGCTGGTGGTGATCTCGTCCCATTCGGGCTCGGAGGGAACGTAGCCGTCGGTGTGAACGGCGGTTCCTTCCAGACGGTGCATGGAGCCTTCCACCGGGCCGACCCGGCCGCGAATCCAGGAGATTCCCGATCCGGTGGCGGTCTCGCCGGGTCGTTCGGCGTCGGCGGCCACGGTCCCCGTGCCTTCGTCGAAGGTGAAGTGGGCGACGGGGGCTGAGGGCGGGGCCACCAGGAAGGTGTGGACCAGCATGCACGCCGAGGAGTTGCCGTGCCCGTCGACGGTGCGCGCGTAGATCAGGTTCGGGCCGTCGGTGCGGGGGGTGAGGGTGACGGTGACCGAGCCGCCCGGGGTGTCGGGGACGAGCACGGTGGTGCAGGTGTCGTCGTTGAGGCTGTAGTGGTAGCCGGCGGCGTCGGTCACGCCGTTGGCCGAGAAGGTGAACTCGCCCGGCTGCCCGGGGGAGCCGTGGAACTGCTCGTCGTCGGGGTAGTCGGTGGAGGTGACCTCGGGGCCGCTCTCGGGGTTGGTGGTGTCCACCCGCAGGTAACACCAGGACGACCAGCCGCCCCAGGTGGTCTGGTCGTGGGCGCGGGCCCGGTAGCGGATCAGCGTGTTCTCCGGCAGCGTGTCGGTGGTGACCGAGCGTTCGCTGCCCGCGGGCCACTTGGCGACGTTGGCCGAGGTGGAGTCCTTGGTCTGGATGGTGGTGCCGTCGGACTGGATCTGGAACTGGGCCTTGAGCTTCTGCGTGGCGTACTGCGAGTCGGTGTCGCGGACCTGGGCGTACAGGCGCGGCGTGGTGGTGTTGATCAGCCTGGGCTGCGCGGAGTTGGTGGAGCAGGCTCCGCCGTGGGAGTCGCGCATGGTGGAGGCGTCCGGGACGGCGGGCGCGTTGTTGTAGACCACCACCAGGGAGGGGTTCTTCTTGAAGCGCCGCCAGTCGTAGTTGGAGCCGGAGACGGTCTCGTTGCCGTACAGACCCAGGATGATGTTGGTCTTGTTGTTGGCGCGGCCCCACTCGTAGGCGGCGGTGGCGTTGAACTCCACCCCCGAGCCCTCGCAGCCGGACCGTCCCTTGCGCACGGTCTGGGTGTCGAGTTTGGTGAGCTTGTCGGGCTGGTTGTTCCAAGTGGTGGCCGAGCTGATGTTGCCGGTGCGCCACAGTTCAACCTTGGCGTTGGTGCAGCCGAAGGCGTGGGTGACCTCGGTGCGCAGGGTGGCCGACTGGATGGTGGCGTTGCGGGTGCGTTCGAAGACCGCGAACCGCCAGAACGCGCGCTTGGTGTGGCCGTACTGGGGCTCGTAGCCCACGCCGGTGTCGGCGTCGGAGCGGTTGTAGTAGGCGGTGTTGGGGAACTTCTTGTCCACGTAGGCCCAGGCCTGGCGGGTCACCGACACCGACGGGTCGATGTAGACCGGGTACTCGGTGGCGGGGTCGGTGAGCAGGTCCTGGTCGGGTTCCAGAGTGATCGCCTCGCTGTTGAGGCGGGTGTCGAGTTAGGACACGCGTGCGCCGGTGGCCGGGGCCGCGGCTTTCTCCTCGGTGCTGAGGTCCTCGCCGGCGGAGTCCCACATGGCCGGGGCCGAGGCGGTGAAGATGCTCTCGCCGTCCGCGGTGACGGCGTTGATGTTGCCGCCCGCGTCCGTGGTGACCTCCACCCCTTCGCCGCGCAGCGGCAGTTCCAGCTCGGCCAGTTCGGGGTGGGTCGCGGCCTCGGGGGTGTGCACCACCAGCACCTGGGCGAAGCCGTCCACGCCGGCGGTGAGCACCAGGTCGACGTCCGGCAGCACGTCCGGGTAGGTGGCGCGGTCCTCGTCCAGCACCGGCTCGGGGAGCGCTCCCAGCCAGCCCAGCTCGACCGAGCGGCCGCCCAG
Source organism: Thermobifida alba (assembly GCF_023208015.1). Lineage (NCBI taxonomy): Bacteria > Bacillati > Actinomycetota > Actinomycetes > Streptosporangiales > Nocardiopsidaceae > Thermobifida > Thermobifida alba. Next base: position 1,444,995 of record NZ_CP051627.1, read on the forward strand.
CGTGACGCGGGCCAGTGCGCCGTCGCCGCCGCCGGAGAAGGCCATGTCCACGGCGGCCGCGCGCGGCCGCACCTTCCCGTCGGGGGTGTGCACCAGGGTGGTGTCCACGTCGGTCCACCCCTCAGGCGTGCGTACCCGCACCGGTGAGGCGTGGGTCTCCAGGGTGAAGGTGCCGTCGGGGTTGGCGAAGACCTGGGAGCGTTCGTCGGTGGCCGAGGCCACCTCCACCGGTTCGCCGGTCTCCGCGGCTTCGGCCAGGGCCTGTTCTTCCTCGGATGTCAGATCCGGTTCCGTCGGTTCCTCGTCGTCGGCCGATGCCGGGACCGTCCACAGCAGTCCCGCCGCCACCACACCGGCCAGTACACTCGCACCCGTCCTGCGCAGCACGAACTCCACCCGATCCAGCACGCGTCACATCCGCCGAATCGGGGCGACTCGGCCGATATTCCGTTAGGTTGGGCTCAAGGTAGCCAGGTCAAGATCACTTGTAAATCACACCTAAAGACACGGAGGGTGAACGAGGCTTCCAGGGAGTCGCCACGAGCTGTGGAAATTTCCTCCTTCACGACCGTCAACCACAAAAATGGCCACATCCGGCCATGCTCCTCGCTCCTCCCCGCGCACTTCCCCACTGTGCAGGGAGTCGCCTACCGGTGCCTCAACCTTCGCTCGCATCATCCTCCGGTGCGTACGTGCTGGACCGTGTGGTCGTCTGACTCGTTCGCCGCTGACCGGGCGCCGCAGTCGACGCCCAACGACTGGCCGGCTTCTCGGAGGCGGCCGCACACAGGGGCCGACCAGGTGCTCCTCAGCGAACTTCCCTGTCCTCACCCCGCTCTTCATCCTCGGAGTGGGGCCGTTCTTCGGTCCCTGCCCGAGGTGCCCCGAAGTCGAGGAACGCCCCTGGGGGTCGACAGCGCGCGTAGACCACGGCGGGGCCGTCTCTGTGCGGGGTGAGGGTGACGGTGCCCGAAGCGCCGGGGTGTCCGGGACGGGCGAAGCGGTGCAGGAGTCGTCGTCGAGGCTGCAGTAGTGGGTTTCGGTGTCCCCTGTCGACGCTGGAGAAGGTGAACTCCCCGGGCTGGTCGGGCTCGCCGTGGAACCGCTCGTCGTCGGGGTGGTCACTGCTGCGCGTGGTGTCGCCCCGCACTCCGGGGGGTGCTTCGGGCCCGTATCGTCGTCGGCTGCCGCCGGGACCGCCCACAGCAGTCCCGCCGCCACACCGCCAGTACTCCCGTGCTCATACCGCGCAGCACACCATCCTCCTGATCCGGCACGCGCCAACTCCGCCGGATCCGGGTGGTCCGGCAAAGGGTTGTCGTACCGGGTGAAACCAGCCGGGCCGAGATCACGTGTAAACCGAACCCGACGACGCGGGAGGCGCTCATACCGTCGGGGCGTCACCGGAGCCGCGCGAGCTTTCTTTTTTCGTGGTCGTCAACCCCGAAAAACGGCCGCTTCCAGCCACGCTTCGGCCCTGGTCTTCGGGACTTCGTCCCCGTTTCCGTGGGAGTGTCCTGTCGTTTTGAGGTGCCGCTCAGGTCGGTGAGGGCCAACCTGGATACTGCGGGCCGGCTGCTCGGTCCAGGCCCCCGCAGGGGCGGGGTGGCGGTGTCGCGCCGCGTGTTCCTGGGCGGGCTCTTCTCGTTCAGGGGGCGGCAGGTCGTACGTCGGCTGCGGTGTTCTCCCGTGGCGGGGCGGCGTACTCGTCTGGGTGGTGCCGGTCCTTCGGGTTTCGCGTAGCGGGTTGCCAGGAGCTCACCGCAGGCTTGGCCGTGTTCGTGCTCGTCAGTGCCCGGGGGCGCATGGCTGTGCCGTTCATTCCCATGGTTCTCGCCGCTGCCGGGAAGCGGGTCGTGGAGGAGTGGGAAGAGAAGTTCCGAATCATGCTTTCCGTCTGAAAAATCCGACAAGGAAAGCGATCGGCACACAGGCTCCCCCAAGACAACCCGCTCTTTTATTCAGCTTTTACAGATGTGACGGAAACCGTGACCACAACCATCATTGATTCGTGACACGAAGACCCTTCACACCACCCCGCAGGGTTCTATTGTGGGAGATATAAAAGATTTCCCTCCCATGAACGGAGATCCTCCCGTGGCCCAAAAAGTCCAGGTTCTTCTCATCGACGACATCGACGGCGGCCAGGCAGAACAGACCGTCTCCTTCTCCCTGGACGGCTCCGTCTACGAGATCGACCTCAACAATGCCAACGCGGCCCGGCTCCGTGAGGCGCTCGCCCCGTTCGTCACCGCCGCCCGCAAGGCCCCCGTCCGGCGTTCCGCGGCCCTCACCGCCAAGTCCCTCCCCCACAAGGACCGCACCGCCCGGATCCGGGCCTGGGCCAAAGCCCACGGCAAGCAGGTCAACGACCGGGGCCGCCTTCCTCAGGAGATCATCGACGCCTACCACGCTGCCCAGGGATGACCGGCCCGCCCCCCGCCGTGGGGACGCGGGTCCCCTCGTTCTTTTCCTGACACGGGTGGGCCGACGGCGAGCCGGGGGGCGCTGTTTCCGCAGCGGCGTGTCCGACGCGAAGACGCCCTCCCGATGCCGTTGGCCCGTCCCCGGCGTCTCTGTCTCCCCGCGGAGCTCGGGGAGGGGCGGTTCTCGCCGTTCTCCTCCGCCTGCGGACACCCCCGGGCTTCTGTGCGGAGGTTCGCACGGTCAGGCCAACGGGATCGGCCCGCTCTCCCCCAGCGTCACACCCTGCACAGGAGTCTCCCCTTCTCCCCAGACCGGAGAGCAAGGGCCCCGAACGCTTTCGCCTCCCGGCGCACTCGGGCTGTGCCCCGCAGCCAACTCCCTCTTCCGGGATGCCGTCCAGCGGCTGTTGAGCACCGGAGCCCTGCCAAAAGCACCTGCGGCACGCGCCCCCGAGTCCCGCATGCCCCTGCCCCCGGGGCCTCCAGCCGGAAGAGGCGGGAACGGGTGCCGGTGAAGTCCTCGTGGGAGCAGGACACGGCCGTGCTCTCCCCATACGATCGGTCACCTCGACAGCGGCCACCCGATCCTGGCGGAGGCATCCCATGGCCAAGCTGCAGTACCAGTGCACCATGTCGTTGGACGGCTTCATCGCCGGACCGGGCGGGGACATGTCCTGGCTGGCCGCCCACCTCGGCCCCGATCCGACGGCCGAACGCATCATGCGGCAGACCGGTGCCCTGCTGGTGGGCAGGCGCACCTTCGGCGGCGACGACCCCTACAAAGGCACCGAGCACGAGGGCGAACCCTACGGCGGCGGCTGGGACGGACCCCAGTTCGTCCTCACCCACCACGTACCCGACGCCCCGGTCCCCGGTGTCACCTTCGTCACCGACCTGGACAGTGCCGTCACCGCAGCCAAGGCGGCCGCGGGTCACCGCAACGTCGGCGTCCTGGGCGCCCAGGTGGCTGCCCAATGCCTCCGGGCGGGGCTGCTCGACGAGATCTACGTGTCCGTCGTGCCCGTCCTGCTGGGCGACGGCACCCGGCTGTTCGACCACCCGGGCGGCACCCGGATCCGACTCGAACAGCTCGAACTCACCCAGACCCCCGGGGCCGCCACCTTCGTCTTCCGCGTCCTCCGCTGACGTGGACGGGGCCAGAGGGGTGGGAGCTCCCGCGGTCGTGGACCACGTGCCCCTCGGTGCCCGGTGCGCGGTGGACGGGCCGCTGACGCAAAGGGCGGTGTCCGTCGACACGTTCGTCCCCGGCGTCCACGACGCCACAGGGTGGCCGACCCATCGCCGTACCGGAGCGGGACGACCACTACTGCCCCTGCTCCCGGACCCGGGTGCCTGCGGTGGTGCCGCGGACATACCGCCCCTCCCTGCGGGGGTAAGCATCTCACCGCGGGACCGGCTACTCGTGTCCCACCAGCACCTTCCACGAACCGCGGCGCAGCACCATCCGCCCGTCGGGGGCGACCAGCACCGACGCGCCCCGCACGGGCAACTCCCCGCACCGCACCCAGGAGTCCCGCACGTGATCCAACAGGTCCCACAGGCGGCGCGGGCCGCCCTGCCGCACCGCCGGTGACTGATCACCCCACGCTTCGGCGCGGGCCCATGACCCGTCCGGGTGCGCCATCACCATGACCCGCCGGTTCCCGTCCACCGAGTACCGGTGTCGTATCCCCGGGGCGAGCAGCGCCATCATGGACTGCACGTCCCACGCCTGTTCGACGTCGAGCACCGGGTACCGGCCAGTCTCACAAATCCCCGATGCGGTGGCCGCCGCTGCCCAGTCCACGCCGTCGTCGGGGTGCCCACCCCCGGAGTGGGCGGGCATGAACCCGGCCCGGTCCCAGGTGGTGCGGCCGCGCAGGGTCCCGTCCTCCTGTTTGGTGGCGACCACGATCATGCTCGTGTCGGCGAGTGTGGCCACCACCCGGCCACCGGTTCGCAGCGCCCTGATCCATGCGGGGGGAATCCTCGGCATACCCACGGTCGCGACGATCCGGTCGTAGCCGCCGCGCGGCAACTCCTCCCCGAGTGCGTTGCAGCGGTAGATAGCGGGGCGCAGGCCGACGGCGGCCAGCCGGGCGGCCGCCGCGTCCACCAGGTACTCGTCGACGTCGACCGACACCACCTGGTCGGCGCCGAACCGGTGGGCGAGCAGGCCGGTGCCGTATCCGGAGCCGGTGCCGACGTCCAGCACGCGCATGCCCGGTGCGATGAGCGCGTGCTCGTACATGCGGACGGTCAGACCGGGCATGGTCGCCGACGACGTGGGCCGGCCGTGCACGGTCTGACCGGGCGTCGCGTGGTCGGCGTGCAGCCTCCCCACCCGGGTGACGAGACTGCGATCCGCGTAGGCCGCCTCGGCCCATGCCTGCGGGTCGTCGACACCGCGCCGCACCCGCCACCCGTGACCGTCCCGCTCGAACCAGGCGGGTACCAGTGCCTGCCTGGGCACGTGCAGCACCGCGTCACGCCACGCCGACCCGGACGGTGTCACCTGGTCGGCCAGCATGGTCGTGTGCTCCTGCCAGTCCATCCGGCCTCCCCGGTCAGATCAGCGGCTTCTCCCCATGAGCCTGCCTCTCCGACCGATGCGCCGGGGCGCAGTTGTCGGAATCCGGCGAGGGCGAGCCGGACGACACGCCCGAGTCCCACGCACGCGGGGCCGGGGCGGCGTCGCCCCGGCGGGGACACCACCACCGGTGGATCCACGGTCGTCCCGGGGCACGTCCGGCGCACCGTTCACGCGCCGGTGCCCGGCGACGTCGCGCACCGGTGGCGCCTCCTCGGCCGGGTCAGTCGCTCAACACGGTGCAGCCCTCGTCTCCACCGGCCCCGGTCGACGTTCCGCCTGTCCCGGCCTGCTGGAGCAGCAGCATCCACCCCGCTCCTTCTCATCAGGCCAGAAACCGTCCGGAATCCTCGAAGTTCACAGCAGTCCGACCAGGAGCCAGGCCGGGGTCGTGCCGAGCGCCCCCCAACGGATGACCTCCTCGACAGGGCTCTCCCGGCCCGTGCGGAACCGCAGCGGCGCACCAACCATCCGCCACCGTGCACCCCGTACCCGCAGCGGCCAGGCCAGGGGGACTCCCGCCACCGTCAACGCGTCCCCGAGCACGTGCACCACCATCCCCAAGGCCACCATGCCCGCGACCACCAGCGGTCCCACCCCGAACCCGAACACCCCGATCGTCAACAACAGCGCGGCACCGCTCGCCTCGGCCCACCTCATCCGCCGATCTTTCCAGCACGCCACCAGGCCGCGCACAGCCAACGAGAACACGACCCACACGACAAGGGCCAGGGCAGGCCACCACAGTCCGGCCGCGGCCACCGCAGCCCCACAGGCGACCGCTGCGGGAACCGTGTGCGACAGGTGCCGGTGCGTCCCGTCAGCGTCCCGACCGCCCCGATCCTGCGGTGTCCGCGTCGCCCGCCACACCACCGACGACAGGGCACGCACCCCCCGAGAGGCCGCGGCTGACACCGGCCCCTGGGACAGGGTCGCCGTCGAGGTCGGATGGTCGAGGTCGGGCAGCAGGGCCGCACCCGCGCACACCATCCCACCGAACGCCACATCAGCAAACCCGATCGGAGCGCCGGCCCACGACAACCCGGCCAACACGGCAGCGCCCGCAGCCACACCAGTGGCAGCGTGAGATGAACCCATCACCGGAGGACTCCACGAGGGGGAAGAAGGAACAGGAGAGCGAAGGAGGAAGCGGCCGAAACCAGACGTACCCGGATCAGTCGGCCCCAGGAGAACAATGGCCGAAGGTGGCCACAACCGGGCGCTTTCTCCCCGCTCCCCCACGACAGGGCCCGGGGCAGGGGTTCCGAGAGCCCGTTCCAGGGGGTTTCGACCGTGGGGACTCCACGCCGCATCAGCAGCTCAGGGGGACTACCGGAGCAGTTTTCTCCGCCGGTGCCCGGTGGAGCCGCACAAAGTGTTCCGTATCTCCTCAGGAGCGCGGTCCCCGGCCCTGACATGCCGCATGGCCTCCTCGGGAATCGGCTTCTCACCGCCCTCGCCCTGCGACGGGGAAGACAACCGAATGATGCTGGGGCACCGTCCTTGTCCCGACAGGAGCGCCCGGCCCCACATGGTGAGCCCCGCACCCAACGGAGCGCTGTGCCCCCACCTGCGGGGTCGTGCTCGGGCGTGTTTTCTGCCCCATTCTGCTGTCTCGGTACGCGCAGAACGTAGCGAGCAAACCGCCGCGAGCGGGGCGCTTTCGCGAAAATGGCCTAAAGTGGTGCCAGGGAGAAGGCTGCCCGCAGAATAGGTAACGCGGAGATAACGCGCCACAAAGTCGCAGGTCAGCTTCTGTGAGCCCCACGCACGTGGGGATGGACCGGTGTGGTGCTCCAACCGCGCCAAGGGCAAGGAGTGAGCCCCACGCACGTGGGGATGGACCCACGGGGCGCCCGGCGGCCAGAGCGGCCGCGATGTGAGCCCCACGCACGTGGGGATGGACCGTCGCCGAGGTGGTGGCCTGCGAGGTAGGCCACGTGAGCCCCACGCACGTGGGGATGGACCGCCGTGGCAGCACGGCCAGCAGCGCGCCGAGGAGTGAGCCCCACGCACGTGGGGATGGACCTCTGTCAGCGTCCTGTGGGCGCTCTCCGATCAGGTGAGCCCCACGCACGTGGGGATGGACCGGCGGCCAGCGCACCGGCCCGCCTGCTGGCCCGGTGAGCCCCACGCACGTGGGGATGGACCGCAGCCCAGGCGCTTCACACACCTGGGCTGTCGGTGAGCCCCACGCACGTGGGGATGGACCAGCGGAACCCATGCCGAAACCCATGCCGGAACCCGTGAGCCCCACGCACGTGGGGATGGACCGCCCGGCTGCGCCGGGTGGCAGACCCCGCGTCGGTGAGCCCCACGCACGTGGGGATGGACCGAATCATCGCATGAACCGAGGCATTTGGATCCTGTGAGCCCCACGCACGTGGGGATGGACCGGAGCGGGGGTGTTGAATGATGGAGCCAGTACAGTGAGCCCCACGCACGTGGGGATGGACCGCGGAGAATCTCCCCGCCACCCTTGGCGTTCTGTGAGCCCCACGCACGTGGGGATGGACCTTTTCCCGGCCCAGTCCGGCGGCCCACCCACCAGTGAGCCCCACGCACGTGGGGATGGACCGCCCCCGCCACGCTGGTGGCGGGGGCCTCGGTTGTGAGCCCCACGCACGTGGGGATGGACCGACCCCCCGCGAGGAGCTGCACGCGGAGAACACGTGAGCCCCACGCACGTGGGGATGGACCGGATGTCGCCGGGTTGGCGGGTGGAGACCCGCGGTGAGCCCCACGCACGTGGGGATGGACCGCGCGCGGACCCCACGTTGCAAGAGACGTATCTGTGAGCCCCACGCACGTGGGGATGGACCGCTAGGTTTGTGGCAACAGCGGGGAACAAGCCCGTGAGCCCCACGCACGTGGGGATGGACCTGCGCCGACTGGCTACGCGACTGGCTACGCGACGTGAGCCCCACGCACGTGGGGATGGACCGGGTGCGAGGATCCGCCAACAGGCCAGGAGCGTGTGAGCCCCACGCACGTGGGGATGGACCGCCGATTCGGGTGGCGAGTACACCTCCAGCGCGGTGAGCCCCACGCACGTGGGGATGGACCGCCGAACATAGGATGGTGTCTCCTCTATCTGTAGTGAGCCCCACGCACGTGGGGATGGACCGGGCCGGGAGCGTCTGTTCGTTCCGGTCGACACGTGAGCCCCACGCACGTGGGGATGGACCGCAGGAGGGCTAGGGCTGACATGGCGGCACCGGGTGAGCCCCACGCACGTGGGGATGGACCGAACGTTGGGCTTTCAAGCCCGTGCGGGTCGACGTGAGCCCCACGCACGTGGGGATGGACCGTTGCTCGAGGTAGTGCACCGCATTGAAAAATCGTGAGCCCCACGCACGTGGGGATGGACCTCTGGAACTGGTCCTACTCCCAGGAAGGAGAGCGTGAGCCCCACGCACGTGGGGATGGACCGGCCCTGTACTGGCCGGGCGCCGACCACCCCGTGTGAGCCCCACGCACGTGGGGATGGACCGAGCCACTACAGCTCCTGGCGGCAGAGCGGCATGTGAGCCCCACGCACGTGGGGATGGACCGGAACAGGGAACAGGGAACAGGGAATGTGAGCCCCACGCACGTGGGGATGGACCGTTCGGCGGAATGTCCGCCGGGATGGCCGCCTCGTGAGCCCCACGCACGTGGGGATGGACCGAGCAGACCGCACTGGACTTCGACGCCTTCAAGGACAAGGAGACCGCTGATGAACCACTACGCCCGGACCATCGAGGAGACCTGGCGCAGGGTACGGCCGGGCGAGATCGAGCAGATGGCCGACGCGGAGGCCTTCCTGACCCAGTTGGGCGAGGAGATCGAGGAGCAGATCGCCGAGCGGTGGCCCGAGCTGGCAGGACCGGATCCGGACCAGGAGACACACCTGGAGAAGCTGCAGCGGCTGAACTGGGCACGCCAGCAGGCGGCCTCCCAGGTGATGGAGGAGAGACTGGAGGAACTGTTCGGCCCGACGGCAGAACAGGAGAGCTGGGAAACCGCAGAGGAGCTGGAGGAGAACGGCCTCGACGGGCTGACCGGGGAGCTGGGGACGGGTCTCCGCACCTAAGCGGGCCGCGGTTCCGTCCCACCGGACAGCACGCCTTGGCCCCCGAGGGGGCCAAGGAGCGGGTGCGTGCCAACCTGGACGCGCTAGGTCTGCTGCGCGTCCTGCGGTCCCGGCAGACCCCGCCCACCGCGGACGAACAGCGGATCTTGGCCCGCTGGTCGGGCTGGGGAGCAGTCCCCCAGGTCTTCGACCCCCGCAACGAGGAGTTCGTGGCCGAACGCGCCGAGCTGCGGTCCCTGCTGAGCGTGGCCGACTACGCCGCTGCGCGTCGCACCACCCTCAACGCCCACTACACCGACGCCTCGCTGGTGCAGGCGATGTGGCAGGGCCTGCGCGATCTCGGCTTCGCGGGCGGCAACGTCTTGGAGCCGGGCTGCGGATCGGGCAACTTCATCGGGTTTGCTCCGCAAGACACCCCGGTGCCGGTGCACATGGTGGGGGTGGAACTGGACGCCACCACCGCGGCCATCGCCTCCTACCTGTACCCCGACGCCCAGGTGCTGCACGAGTCCTTCGGAGACACCTTCATCCCCGAAGGGGAGTTCGATGCGGCCGTGGGCAACGTGCCCTTCGGCAACTACCGGATCTACGATCCGGAGCACAACCGTGAGGGCCTCAGCATCCACAACCACTTCATCAGCAAGGCCTTGGACGCGGTGAAACCCGGGGGTGTGGTCGCGGTGATCACGTCCCACTGGACGATGGATGCCGAGGCCCCCCAAGCCCGCGATGCCATCGCCGCCAAGGCCGACCTTCTGGGGGCGATCCGCCTGCCCGCCGACGCCCACCAGCGCGCGGCCGGCACCAGGGTGATCACCGACATCCTCGTCCTGCGCCGCCGTCTTCCGGGGCAGGCCCCGGCGGGCCAGTCCTGGAAGACGACGGTCGACCTAGCCGAGCAGGACTTGAACGTAGACGCGCCGGTGTGGGTCAACCAGTACTTCCTGGACAACCCCGACCACGTCTTGGGCACCCTCGGCGTCCGCCGTGGCCGGTTCGGGCCGGAGTTGACCGTGGATTCCTCGCCCAGCGGACAGCCGCTGGGCGAGAGGGTCCGGCAGGCCTTCACCGCCATCGCCGAGCGGGCACGCAGTCAGGACCTGCTGGCTGTGCCGCCCGCTCCCGACACGTCCCCGCTGAGGCTGGTACCCGTCGGGCGCAACCACCTCCCGGACGGGCTGTTGCAGATCGCCGAGGACGGCTCCATCACCAGGCTGGACCGCGGTCTGCCCCGCCCCTATGAGGTCAAGCCCGCCAAGGACCGAGTGGAACTGAAGGCCCTCATCCGGCTGCGTGACACCTACATGGACCTGCTGGACGCCGAGGAGGCCTCCGCCGAGGACACCGACACCATCAGAAGGCTGCGCGCCAGCCTCAACCAGCAGTACGACGCCTACGTGAGCCGCTATGGGCCGATCAACCGGTTCAAGGTCGACTCCCGGGGGGGGGGCAAGCAGCGCCCCAAGCAGGGCGGATTCCGCCGCGATCCGCTGTCGTCGGTGGTCTATGCGCTGGAGCATTTCAACGCCGAGACCCAGCAGGCCACCAAGTCCAAGGTGTTCACCCAGCGGATCATCGCCCCGCGCAGGCCCCGTGAGCGCGCCGATTCCCCTGCCGATGCGCTGACGCTCTCCATGGACGTGCGCGGAGGCGTGGACTTGGACTTCATCGCCACCCTGCTGGGCGAGCCCGACAAGGAGTCAGCGCGGCGCGCCCTGGGCACCTTGGTCTTCGACGATCCCCAAAGCGGTAAGGTCGTCCCCGCCGCTGAGTACCTCTCGGGCAACGTACGTCTCAAGTTGCGCGCGGCGCTCACCGCGGCTGCGGCCGACCCCAAGTTCACGGCCAATGTCCAGGCGTTGGAAGAGGTCCAGCCCCAAGCGCTGACTCCCGCCGACATCGAGGCCAAGCTGGGGGCACCCTGGATTCCCACCGAGTATGTCGAGCAGTTCGTCCGCGAGGTCCTCGAAGACAACGAGGCAGTGGTCGAGTATCCCGCGCCGGGGCTGTGGGCGGTGCGTGGCAGTGCCTCCGACAGTGTGGTCGCCCAGCAGACCTACGGCACCAAGGACTTCAACGCCTACGAACTGCTGACCAAGGGCCTGAAGCAAGAATCAATCGTCGTGGAGCGTGCGATCCGCCAAGGCGATCAGACGATCTACGAACGTGACGACGAGGCCACCGAGGCTGCTCGCGCCAAGCTCGAAGAACTGCGGTCGCGGTTCTCCGAATGGATCTGGGAGGACCCCGAGCGCGCCGAACGGCTCCAGGAGATCTACAACGACCTCTTCACCTTCCGTCTGCGCTCCTACGACGACGTCCAGCTCACCCTGCCCGGTCTCAACCCCGAGTTTCGTCCCTACAAGCACCAGCTCGCCGCGGTAGCGCGCATCATCCAGTGAGCCCCACGCACGTGGGGATGGACCGTCGTGTGGCGTGCTTCGGAATGTGAAGGTGCGGTGAGCCCCACGCACGTGGGGATGGACCCCAGACCACGGACCCGGCGGCGGCTCCGGTGCTGTGAGCCCCACGCACGTGGGGATGGACCGCCCGAATCGCCCTCACCGGCCCCTCCGGCTCCGTGAGCCCCACGCACGTGGGGATGGACCGCCCTGTGAGGAAAACCGGCGACCCCCAACCCCGTGAGCCCCACGCACGTGGGGATGGACCGGGGGCGTACCGGGCAGCTCAGCGGGTGGATGAGTGAGCCCCACGCACGTGGGGATGGACCTCCGTGGTCGGGATGGACCTGGTCCGGCATGCGGTGAGCCCCACGCACGTGGGGATGGACCGTCGTCCCAGCCCATGTTGGACAGGTCTGCCGGGGTGAGCCCCACGCACGTGGGGATGGACCGCGATCACACGTGCGACCGCACCGACGAGCCCAGTGAGCCCCACGCACGTGGGGATGGACCGCCCCCCCCCCCCCCCGCGCCGTCCGCGCCCGGCGCGGCACGTGAGCCCCACGCACGTGGGGATGGACCGCTCGGTGTGGGCGGCTCCAGCACCCCTGCCAGGTGAGCCCCACGCACGTGGGGATGGACCGGCCCTCCAGCGGTACCTGAACCACGCGGGGGCGTGAGCCCCACGCACGTGGGGATGGACCGGGGGGCGAACAGAGTGCCTGACGCCGGGTCAGGTGAGCCCCACGCACGTGGGGATGGACCGTGCCCCGGGGGTGCTGCTCCCGGGGCAGATATGTGAGCCCCACGCACGTGGGGATGGACCCACAGCGACGTGGCCGACCGCGCCGAGGAGGCAGTGAGCCCCACGCACGTGGGGATGGACCGCGCCCAGTTCAGCCTTCAGCTTCGGTCCGAAAGTGAGCCCCACGCACGTGGGGATGGACCGCCCGCATGCGCACCGCGGGTGACGGCCGGCCGGTGAGCCCCACGCACGTGGGGATGGACCGCCCGCATGCGCACCGCGGGTGACGGCCGGCCGGTGAGCCCCACGCACGTGGGAATGGACCGGCTGCGGAGTTGTCCAGTGAGCTGACGTTTGAGTGAGCCCCACGCACGTGGGGCACGCCGACACCACAACTCCGCTTCGGCGACGTCTCCCCGCTGCTTGAGCAGGACACCGAGATTGACCTTCGCACCGCCGGTATCGCCTGCCTCAACGGCACGCCAGTGCCACGTCTCGGCCACGTCGACCTCCTCCCGCCGCTCCAGCGGGATGCTGAGGTTGTTCACAGCCTTGAGGCCACCCGCTTCAGCAGCGCGCTCCACCACTGCCCGGCCCTACCGGCCTCTCCCCGCTGCATGGGGGGAGCTTCCCGTCCGGGCCTTCTCCTCCCGAGGCGCCGGCCACCGCCCCGTAGCGGTGGTCTCCGCTGGACAACACGGCGTCTCCGGTGGAGTCCTCGGCCGCGGAACCGGGTCTCACCGAAGGCGGGGGTGGGTCGGGAAGCCGGCGCGGCACTGCTCTGCGTGAGAGGCCCTCCCCATCGAAGCGTTTGGTGAGAAAAAGGCGTACATCTTCAAATTGCCTGGTATGGGAGAATGCGGGAGAAAGTCGAGTGGCCCGTGGGAAGGGCCCGACGTGGCGCGGAGCCGGACAGCGCCTCGGCCGCCCCGCGGTGGTCCACGCGCGGCAGCCCCCGAGCTGAGGAGGAACACTGGACGAGCCCATCACGGACGGACGCAGGCTCAAGGGTCTGCGCCGCCGGAATGCGCTCATCGAGGCAACCCTGCGCGTCATCGAACGCGACGGGGTGGCAGGGGTCAGCCATCCGGTCGTCTCCCAGGAAGCGGGGTTTCCGACCTCGGCCACCACGTACTACTTCTCCAGCCTGGACGACCTGCTCACCGCGGCCCTGACCAGTGTCATGGAGGAGGACTCCCAGCGGATGCGCCGGCTCTCCTCCGGCGGTGACCGCCGGCGCGACCTCGCCGTGCTCCTCGCCGAGGTGGTCAGGGAGCCGGGGCGGCTTCTCGCCGAGTACGAGCTGTTCCTCCTCGCCGCCCGACGCCCGCACCTGCGCGAGGCGACCGACGGGTGGCTCGCCGCCGTCCGGGCGTTCGCCCACTGCTACACCGACGACCCCGTCCGGGCCCGTGTCGTCGCCGGCGCGATCGACGGTCTGCTCCTGCACAGCCTGCTGACCGAGCAGAAACCGAGCGCGGACGAGTTCGAGGAGTTCCTCAAGGACCTGCTGCCCGACCCCCGGTAGCGGCCTCTCCTCCCCCGTACAGCTCCCCTGGTCGGGTGCCGCTGCGTGTTCGAGTAGTGGTGGACGGCTTTCCTGGTTCCCCGCTCCCCCGGACGACTACGTTCCGTAAACGAGAACGTGACGATCCGCCGGACGGACCGCCGTTCCGGCCGCGCGTCCACGGCACCGCACCGGGGATCGCCACCCGTGCCGGGGAGAGTCCCCGCACGGTTTCCACGACGGTTCAGGGGAACGCCTGTGCTGAGCGAAGAAGCGTTTCGAGACCTGATGGCCGGCGTCTGCGCCCCTGTCACGGTCGTGACGGCGATGGACGACGGGACCCCCCACGGTACGACCGTCAGTTCCTTCAGTTCGCTGTCGCTGCGGCCGCCGATGGTCACCGTGGCGCTGGACCGCGACTCGCGGCTGCTCGTGCGGATTCTGCGGACGCGCCGGTTCGGGGTCAACATCCTGGGTGCCGGGGGCGAGGAGACGGCCCGGCTGTTCGCGGGCAGGCGGCAGGACCGTTTCCGCCGTGCGGCGTGGCGCGTCGAGCACGGGCTGCCCCGCCTGGGCGGCGTGGCGGGGTGGGCCGTGTGCGAGCTCCACCGTGCTGTTCCGGGCGGTGACCACGTCCTGCTCATGGGGCTGGTGGCGCACGCCGACAGCACCGGTGCCGCCTCGCTGGTCTACGGCAACCGGGAGTTCGGCACCCATTCCGGATACGCCCGTATGCCACGCGTTCTCACCGACCACCTTCTGGCCTTCACACGCCACTGAGGCGTTCACCATCGATTGGGGCACTCATGGACACCGCGACCCCTCTTTCCTCCGACACGGCAGTGGAACGCGCCCGGGCTCTGATCCCGCTCCTGCAGGCCAACGCGGCCCGGGCCGAGCAGGACCGCCGGCTCACCGACGAGGTCGTCGAGGCGCTCACCCGGGAAGGCATGTTCAAGCTCCTCCTCCCCCGGCGGTACGGCGGCTACGAGACTCCTCTGCGGACCTTCCTCGACGTGACCTCGACGCTCTCCGAGGGCGACGGCGCCAGCGGGTGGCTCGTGGCCGTGTGCAACTCCTGTGCGTGGATGGCGTGCCTGTTTCCGAAACAGGCACGCGACGAGGTGTTCGGTTCCGGCGGCGCTCCGATCGTCTCGGGTGTCGTCGCCCCGACCTCCACGACGCGGCGTGTCGACGGCGGTTTCACGGTGACGGGCCGCTGGAACTACAACTCCGGTTCCTGGCACGCCGACTGGGCGGTGCTGGGCGTCCCCCTCACCGACGCCGACGGCGAGGTGGTCGACCAGGGACTGGCTCTGGTGCCCGCCCGCGACTACACCGTCGAGGAGACGTGGTTCACCACGGGGCTGCGCGCGACCGGCAGCAACACCCTCGTGGTGGAGGACGTCTTCGTGCCGGACCACCGCGTCGTGTCGCTCCCGCCCCTGTTCGCCGGCACCCACCCGGTCGAGGAGGGGCAGACCCCCGTCTACCGGTCGGCTTTCGCCCCCCTTCGTCTCAACCGTGATCGTGGGACCGCTGCTCGGTCTCGGCAGAGCCGCCCTGGAGACGGTGACCCGCAGGGCCCCGGACAAGGCCATCGCCTTCACCTTCTTCGAAAAACAGACCGACTCGGTGGCCTACCAGGTCGCCGTCGCCGAGGCGGCCCTGCGGATCGACACCGCCCACCTGCACGCCTACCGTGCCGCCGATGCCGTGGACCGGGCCGCCGCGCAGGGGGTCCACCCCGACGCCCTCACCCGTGCGCGGATCCGCGCGGTCCTCGGCCACGTCGTCGAGAACGTCACGGCGGCGGTCGACGGCCTCATGCACGTCCACGGTTCGGGGGGCTTCGCCGAGGCCGACCCGCTCCAGCGCGTGTGGCGCGACGCCCACATGGCCGCCCGGCACGCCGTGGTCCAGCCCTCCATCGGCAAGGAGATCTACGGCAAGGCGCTGCTCGGCGTGGACGAGAAGATCTCGCCGATGGCCTGACCGGCCCCCGTTTCCCCTTTCCCTTTTTCCCTTCTTCTCCACGGATCGAGGTAGTCATGTCCACCAGCAGGTTCACCACCGACGACGCGGCGTGGGTCCGGTTCGGCGACGCCGGGGTCTACATCGGCAACGTGCTGCACGAGAAGAACTCCACGTCGATGGGGGCGGGATTCGCCTGCTTCCTGCCCGGGGCCGCCATGACGTGGACCCCCAGCTACGACGAGGTCATCGTGGTGCGGTCGGGGGAGTTCACGGTCGACTCCCAGGACGGGTCCACCACCGCCGGTCCCGGCGAGCTGGTCTGGGTGCGGGCGAGCGTTCCCGTCACTTTCCGGGCCGGCCGGGAGACCACCTGGATCGCCTTCGCCACCTATCCGATCTGGGATTCCACCCCGGAGTCCAAGGCGCAGGCCCAAGCGCTCCAGCCGGTGGACGGTCCGCCCGCGGACTGACCCGGGCCCGGGGCCGGACGCGAGGGGAGGGCGGGGGCTGGTCCCCCGCCCTCCCCGTGCCTGTCCGGGGCTGACGACGGCATCTGCGGGGGAGAGCGCCGGTCCCGTCGTGCCTCTGGCCCTGGTGTGGCGGCCGAGGAGCAGCGGCACGGCCTGTCGGGGGCGTGGGGCCGGCCTTTCCCGGCCGCCGCGACCGGACCGCTTTCAGGCGGCGCTGGTTCTCCCGCCGGACAGGCAGGCGTCCGGCTGCGCGCCGTCCTGCGCAGAAGCACGATCCTGGTCCAGCCAGGCGTCGGCCTCGGCCACCCCCGGGGTGTAGGAGCGCTCCGCGGCGATCTGGCGCGCCCGCTCGTGGAGGTAGCGTGCACGGGAGCGCTCACCGCGCGCGGCCGCGAGCCGGCCGAGGCGGAACAGCGTCGTGATGACGTCGACCCACAGGCCCAGTTCCTCGGCGGCCCGCAGGTCTTCTTCCAGCAGGTCGGTGAGTCCGGGGTCGTCGTGTTCGGTCTCCGCGGCCCGGGCCAGCGGCGCGTGCGCCCGCAGCAGCCCCCAGCGGTCCGCCAGTTCCCGGAAGATCTCGGCGCTGTGCCGGGCGTCGGCGCGCGAGGCGGGGACGTCGCCGTCGTCGAGGCGGTGCCCGGCGCGCTCGGCCAGGGCCGCGGCCTCCGTCCAGCGGTCGCCGACCTTGCGGGCGTGCGCCAGCGCCTCCTCGACGCGGCCGCGCCCGGCCTCCGACTCGCCGCCGCGGTAGAGGGCCGCCCCGGTGAACCAGAGCAGCCGGGCCTCCGGCTCCCCCGCCGTGCCGTCCTGGTGGTGCTCGCGGCCCTCGAAGGCCGCGAGCCAGCCCCCGGCGGCGTGCCGTGCGGGCGAGGCCGTGCCCGGCAACCGCAGTGCGGCCTGCAGCGAGCGCCGCGCCTCGGCCGTCCGGTTGCGCAGCACCCAGTACCACGCCATCGCGTTGACCAGCCGCAGCGCCGCCTCGGCGTCCTGGGCGCGCACCGCCAGCTCCAGTGCGTGGCGCAGGTTGACCGTCTCGGTGTCGAACCACGTCAGCGCCTCGCGCTGCCGGGCGCCCCGCAGCAGCGGGTCCCTGCGTTCGGCCTCGCGGGCGTGGAAGGCGATGAACCTGCGGCGCACCTCCGCTACTTCGCCGGTCTCCTCCAGCCTGTGGAGGCAGTACGCCGCGACCGACTCCAGCAGCCGGTACCGTTCGCCCTCACGCACCAGCAGCGAACGGTCGACCAGGCTGGACAGCACGTCGAGCACGTCGGTTCCGTCGGCGCAGACGGCCTGCGCCCCCTCAAGGGTGCACCCGTCCCTGTTGACCGCCAGTCGGCGCAGGACCCTGCGCTCCCGGCCGGTCAGCAGGTTCCAGCTCCAGTCGATCATCGCTCTGAGCGTCTGCTGCCGGCCGGGGCGGCCGCGTCCCGGCCCGGTCGGCAGAGTGAAGCGGTCGTCCAGGCCGGCGGCGATCTGCTCGGCGGTCAGCGCGCGCAGCCGGGCCGCGACCAGTTCGATGGCCAGGGGGATGCCGTCCAGGCGGCGGCAGATGGTGGCGACGGTGGGGGCGTTGTCCTCGGTCAGGGCGAACCCGGGGCAGGCGGCCTGGGCCCGTTCGACGAACAGCCGCACCGCGCTGGAGGAGGCGGCCATCTCCTCCGGGCCGCACGCGTGTTCGGGAAGGGTGAGCGGCGCCAACGCGAAGACGGTCTCCCCGGGGACGTTGAGCGCCTCCTGGGTGGTCACCATGACCCTTACCCCGTCGGCGGCCAGCAGTGCCCCGGTCAGCTCGGCGACCTGGGCCACCACGTGCTCGCAGTTGTCCAGGACGACGAGGGTCCGCCACCCCTCCAGGGCCCCGCGGAGCCACTCCACCAGGTCGACCGCGAAGTCCGCTGCCCCCTCGCACAGGCCCAGGGTCGCGATCACGCGTTCGGCCAGGTCGGCCGCTGTGGCTTTGCGGTCCATCCCGGCCAGTTCCACGATCCACACGCCGTCGCGGAAGTCTGCGACCAGTGACCGTGCCACGTCGATCGCCAGGCGGGTCTTGCCCACTCCGCCGGGACCGGTCAGGGTCACCAGGCGCGGGCCGTGGGATGCGGAGAGCGCCTCTCGGACGCACGCGCTCTCCGTCTCGCGGCCGATGAGCGCCGTCAGCGGACTGGGCAGGTTGCTGCGTGGGCGGTCCGCGACGCGCGGCAGCGGGACCGATCCCGACTCCTGGCGCAGGATCGAGGTGTGCAGTTCGCTGATGGCCGGGTCCGGGTCGACGCCCAGCTGGTCGCGGAGTCTGACGCGCAGGTCGTGGAAGACCCGCAGCGCCTCCCCCTGCCGTCCGGAGCGGGCCAGGGCCAGCATGTACAGGCCGTGCAGCCGTTCCCGCAGCGGGTTCTCCTCGACCAGTTCCCGCAGCACGGCCAGCGCCGCGGCCCACTGTCCGGCTCCGATGCGCACCTGGGCCAGGCGCTCGGCCGCCTCGATTCTCAGCTCCTCCAGTCGCGCGGCCTCGGCGCGGACGAACGCCGCGTCGGCGAAGTCCGCGAAGGCCGGGCCCCTCCACAGGTCCAGCGCCTCGGTGAGCAGCCGGCCGCGCGCCTCAGGGTCCTCGGTGCGGTCCGCCTCCGCGACGGCCCGTCTGAAGCGGGCCGCGTCGAGCTCGTCGTCGTCGACGCGGACCCGGTAGCCGGCCGGGGAGCGCAGGATGCGTTCGGCGCCCAGCGCCCTGCGCAGCTGGGAGATCTTGGTCTGCAGGGTGTTGCGGGGCCGGCCGGGCGGGCGCCCCTCCCACAGGTCCTCGATGAGCTGGTCGGCGGAGACGAAACGGCCGTGGTGCGCCAGCAGGTCGGCCAGGACGGCCCGGACCTTCGTCTCGGTGATCGGGATCTGGCCGCCACTGGAATCCCACACCGTGAGCGAGCCGAGCACCCCAAAACGCATGCCCTCAGCATACAAGTCGGCCCCCAGGGTCCCGTGCGCGTTCCGTGCGCGCCGCGTGCACGCTCCCCTCGAAGCTGAGGCCGTTGCCCTGACGACACGAGTAAAGGAGCCGTGACATGACCCGCCCGAGCAGTGGCAGGGCAGGCCCCGCGGAATGGGCCGGTCTGGCCGTGCTGTCCCTGCCGACCGTTCTTCTGGGGCTGGACCTCACCGTTCTGCACCTGGCCCTGCCCTCCCTGGCGGTGGACCTTCGGCCCAGCGGCACCCAGGAGCTGTGGATCGTGGACGCCTACGGGTTCCTGATCGCCGGCTTCCTCATCACGATGGGCACGCTCGGGGACCGGATCGGCCGCCGCCGCCTCCTGATGATCGGCGGGCTCGCCTTCGTCGCCGCGTCGCTGACGGCCGCCTACGCGCCCACGCCCGAGGTGCTCATCGCCGCCCGCGCCGCGCTGGGCGTGGCCGGCGCCACGCTCATGCCCTCCACGCTGGCGCTGATTAGCAACATGTTCCACGATCCCCGTCAGCGTGCGCTCGCGATCGGCCTGTGGGCTACCTTCTTCGCCGGCGGCATGGCGGCCGGGCCGCTGGTCGGCGGTGTGCTCCTGCAGCACTTCTGGTGGGGTGCGGCCTTCCTGCTGGCCGTTCCGATGATCGGTCTGATGCTGGTGCTGGCGCCGGTCCTGCTGCCGGAGTACCGCGCCCCGCAGAGCGGTCGCTTCGACCTGCTCAGTGTGCTCCTGTCCCTGCTGGCCATCCTGCCGCTCGTCTACGCGATCAAGGAGTTCGCCAAGGAGGGGCCGGGCCTGCCGGTCCTCGCCGCCGTCGTGGTCGGCGCGGTCTTCGGCGTCGTCTTCGTGCGCCGCCAGCTCGTGGTGGCCAGTCCGCTTCTGGACGTGACCCTGTTCCGGAACCGTGCTTTCAGCGTCGCCCTGGCGATGATGCTGGTCGGCCTGGTGGGGGTCGGCGGGACCATGTTCCTCACCACGCAGTACCTGCAGCTGATCGAGCAGCTCTCGCCCCTGGCCGCCGGCCTGTGGTACGGGCCGCCCGCGCTGATGATGATGTTCTCCTCGATCGTCGCGCCGGTGCTGACCCGCTGGGTCCGCCCCGGGTACGTGGTGGCGGGGGTGCTGGCGCTGTCCTCGGTGGGGTACGCGCTGCTGGGGCTGGCCGGCGCCTCCGGCGGGCTGTTCCTGGTGGTGGGGGCTTTCTGCCTGGTGTACCTGGGGCTGGGAGCGATCGCGGCGCTGGGCACCGACCTGGTGGTGGGGGCCGCTCCCCAGGAGAAGGCCGGGTCCGCCTCGGCCATGTCGGAGACCGTCCAGGAGCTCGGGCTGGCGGCCGGTATCGCCCTGGTCGGCAGTCTGTCCGCCGCGGTCTACAGCAGCAGGATGGATCCGGAGGCCCTCGCCGGGCTGCCGGCGGAGACGGCCCGGACCGTGGAGAACAGCCTGTCGGGGGCCACGTCGGTGGCCGAGGAGATCCCCGCGCCGGTGTTCGAGCGGGCCCAGGAGGCGTTCATCGCGGGGATGAACGCGGCTGGCTGGACGGGGGCCGTGGTCATCCTCGCCCTGGCCGCGGCCACCGCGGTGATGCTCCGCCACATCGGCGCCGACGCCGCTGGGGAGGAGCCGCCCGTCTCCGGCGGCGTCGAGGCGGCGGACCGCTCCGCCGTCGACCCCGCGCGGTGAGAGCCGGAGATCCTCCGTCCGGTCGGGACCGGGCGGGGGTCAAAGGTGCACAGGGCCTGTGGCGGCAGGTTTCGTGGACCGCGGCGGGCCGGTACTGCCGGGGTGTCCAAGCACCCGCCTTTTTCTCGGCGGTCCTGCGGGCGGCCGAGAATCCGGGGTGGCCGGAATCCGGGGGTGTTCGGTCGCTCCAACTCACCCAGGAAGTTCACCGGCCCTCCCGGTCTCAGCCCGACGGTTCAAGGAACTGATCGGATCGGCCGAACACCGGGCACTCCGGCACCGTCGGCCTGGCCCCGGCGGCACCTTGCAGCGGTGCCCGCACCGCCCCCGAAAGCACCCTGCCCCTGCTGGAACGGGCCTCTGCGGCTGTTCACCGCGTTCATCGGCTCACCTGGTCTACGGCACGGCCCACCGGCCCGGCCAGCCCTGACCGGCACCGTCGCCAGTCCGCCCGCGTACCGGCCTCCACCAGAGACGGGTGCGAACAGGTCATGGAAACCGGGATCGACGCCTGGGACGCACGGTGCACGCGGGGCCGTCACGCGCTTTCGGCCCTGCCTGGACGGTGCTCGGAACAGATCCGGCTGTTGACAGAGCGCCGTGTCCCCGATCTGCCATTCCCCGAGGCTCTTCATTCACCGAAGCGCTTCGACACGGCCACTGACGCAGCCTGCGTCAGGCCCCCTTCAGAGGACCTCCAGTCTCGTCGTCGTACTGCACAAGGCGAACACCTGCCTCAGGCCATCCCTCGAAGACGAGGGTTTCGGAGGATTCCAAGGAGCACACCGTCCCTCCGCACTACACGCTTCACCAGGAAAGTCTCATGGGCCACTACTCGACAAAAATCTGCACCTTGCCCGGATGTTCTTGGTTGTCCGCGAACAGGGAGACGTGGAACTTCCGGGGCACCCGAAATCTCACGTTGGCCTGCCCCCGGGATCGAATATCTCCATTTCTTCCACGTCGACGACCTCTTACCGAGAAAAAACCTCTCTGGGGAGCAGTGGATCCGGCCTTCCGTTCCAGACCTCAACTTCGACCTCCCCTTCGGCCGCGGAGGCGACGGGGAAGATGAAGGAATCCTCGTCTCTGAACCAGGACTCCCGTTCCGGGTCCCACTCGGAGACGCCCCCCAACTGTCGACCCCGGAAAGAACCAGGCATCCTTTGTGCGCCTCCCATCTGAACGAAATCCTCATATACGACACCAGCACCTCCTTTTTTCGCTTTTCTTGACAGGAAGGACGCTAATATCTCCTTGGTGGCCAGCACAACCACGAAGCGCAGGGGAACCATGAGAGAAACACCGGGATTTCGGGGGCCGAGCGCCTTTCTTGAAGCCCTGTGTGCCACTCCAGGCCAGAAAACGGCAACCGGCGATGTCGCCCCGGGGCCTGCCGGGGAGTGGTCCTGCCCACGGCCCTCCAGTCATACGGATCGTCCACCGCGTGCCGGCAGAGCTCGTGTTCGGAGTCGACGTCTTCCCAGAACACGAGACCACGCAACCCCAGCCTCCTCCCCGTTGCCAGAGCTCCCAGTAGGCCCGTACCCGTTCCCGAGGAGCGACTGTTCCCCATTCGCGGCTGTCCCGGCGTCGCTTCTGCCTTTTCGATGTGGTTGAGGATCCCCTCGGGGTGGCTGACGACGGCGAGGGCGTCGAGCACGAAAGAACCGGACCGCCCGTCAACGCCCTGTCGCCGCTGGGAGACCCGGCCCCTCCAGAAAGGTGACCCGCTCCCAGGGAAACTCCGGAGCATTCCCCCTCTCCGGGGGAGCGATGGACTCGAACCACTCCGCGCCCGTCATGGCTCAAACCATTCCAGCCACCACACCTCCGCAGTGCTTGGGTGCTCATTTCTTCGTTCGACAGACAACGTCAGGACGAAGGCCTCCACTCCCGCCTGCCTCCAGGGGCCTGTCCTCTCCGCTCCACTGCTTCGCGGAGAGGGGAAATTCGGTCACCAGTCACCGAACCGCCCCACAAACACCTGGCCCGTCCCGCGGCAGGCTTCACAACTCCCCGGACTTTGCCGCGGGGCTGCCTATCATGGCCCTGTGAGCAGGACAACGCCCGCACGCGTTCGCCACCCGGTACCGGCCTGGGTGCGCCTGCTCCTGTTGCTCTCCGTGCTGTTCGGGTTCGGCGCCATGCACACCCTCGGCCACCACAACGCCCCCTCCGAGCGCCACCCCGTTCCCGTTGCCGCAGCGGCCGTGCACGCCGTACCGTCCGTGCACGACGCCTCCGACCTGCCCGACACCGACCCGACGTCGATGTGCCCGGCTCTCAACGTGACCGTGGTGGCGCTGCTGTCGCTGACCTCGGTGGCACTGCTGGCCTGGCCCGGCCTCCTCGCCCCTCCCCCGTCCTGGCTGCACCGGCTGGCCCTGCGCTTCGCCCCGCCGCCCCCTCCCCCTTCTCTGGCCCGTCTTCAGGTGCTGCGGATCTAGAAACCCCCTCGTCCGGGGTGACCTGTACCCGTGCGCCGTCACCTCCGGACACGATCCGTCCGCTTTCCACCGCCCCGACACCCCCGTCGTCGCGGGCGGACAACGACCCGAGAAGGACAGACCGATCATGACCATCCGCATGCGCGTGTTCCTGCTGGCCTCGTCCGCCGCTCTGCTGGTGTCGGCCTGCACCACCGGCCAGGAGACCGACACCCCGGCCCCGCCGACCGCCGAGCAGACCGCCACGGCCGAGTTCAACGAGACCGACGTGGCGTTCGCGCAGATGATGATCCCGCACCACGAACAGGCCGTGGAGATGTCGCGCCTGGCCGTCGAACGCGCCGGGGCGGACGTCAGGGAGCTCGCCGAGCAGATCGAGGCCGCCCAGGGACCGGAGATCGAGCAGATGACCACGCTGCTGGAGTCCTGGGGCGAAGAGCCCGCGGGTGGCGGCCACGGCATGCCGCACGCGGACCACGGCATGCCCGGCATGATGAGCGACGAGCAGATGACCGAACTGCGGGGCCTGCAGGGCGACGCCTTCGACACCCGGTTCCTGGAGATGATGATCGCCCACCACGAGGGCGCGGTGGAGATGGCCGAACAGGAACTCGCCGACGGCGTCAACCCCGAGGCCCGGCAACTCGCCCGGGACATCGTCGAGACCCAGGAGGCCGAGATCGAGCAGATGCGGGGCATGCTCGAAACCTCTTCCCCCGACAACGACGGCCGCTGACCGCCCGGTGGTGGACGCCGGTCGGCGTCCACCACCGGGGCCGACACAGTCCCGGCCCAGCGGCGGGGAGGCCAGCGCCTCCAGGGCATAGGCCAGGCGGGACAGCGCCAGTGCCGAGGGGGAGCCGCGGTCGTCGACCAGTTCGGGGATGACCGCCCGGACGGTGGGGGTGAAGGCGGCCGAGGCGCACTGCAGGACGGCGATGAGCGCGTAGACCTGCCAGACCTGGGCGACCAGGGGCAGAGTGGCCACCGCCAGGGCCCGCACCGCGTCCAGGGCCACCACCAGCACGGCGCGGCGCGGGACGCGGGCCAGGGCCGCGATCAGCAGCGGGCCGGCGCCCACGTAGGCAAGCATCTTGATGGTCAGGGCGGTGCCACCACCTGTCTCCGGCCTGTTCCGGAGCCAGGTCGCAGGCCGGCAGCGCCGGGGCGACCGTGGCCAGCCCCGTGCCCGCCAGAGCTGTGACCTGGGCGTAGAACAGTCTGCGGTAGGAGCGGAAGTCCGCCAGTACCCGCCACACCGCGACCACCACCTGCGAGGAGGAGAGACACCACGCACATCATTGATGTGCGCAGGTACGCACATGACTTCGTGCCGGGTGGGTTTCCCCCACCCCACCCGTCCCAGACTGCGCCCGTGCGCACCGGCGACGAGCAGGACATCCCAGCCTCGTGCACCCGACTCCCCCGGGCACGGACAACTCGCCGTGGCCGCCGGAGTGTTCGCCCTGCTGTCCGCCCCCACCCGACTCCGCCTGCTGTGGACCCTGGCCGGAGGCGAGGCGGACGTGAGCCAACTGACCGAGGCCTGCGGCGCCTCACGCACCGCGCGGTCTCCCCGCACCCGGCCAAACTGCGCCTGGCCGGTCTGGTGGAGTCCCGCAAGCAGTCCCGGCACGTCATCCACCGGCTGCGCGACGGCCACCTGCACCGCCTGGTACCGGAGGAACTCAACCACGTCGTCACCGGCGAGCCCTTCCACGACTGCCCCCACATCGGACGGGGCACGCCACTGCCCCGTGTGCGCCACCGACACACCGCTGCCGACCGCGGACGGCACCCGCCCCCACGACGCCCCGCACGAGCGTCCCCTCTCTGCCCCATCACCACGCCCCGTGTCCGCAACCACCCGGAGGCCGCCCTGCTCCCCCGCGTGCTGCCGGACCGCGGTCCGAACGGACCAACACCGCAGGGCGGTAGCAGGCCCCGACACCCCCGTCCGCGACGCCCCGGGCCCGGACACCGTCATCGTCACGCTCCCACACAGGCGCCCCGCACCAGCCCTGCCCCCACGGGATCCGCGTCCCAGGGGACGCCCTAGACTCCCGCACTCTGGCGTGGACGCGTCCGCACCGTGTCCAGCACACTCCGGGTGCTGGTGTGCGGGCTCAGGTCGAGACGGCGCAGCAGCTGGGCGTTGAGCGCGACGACGGTGGACAGCGACATCAACAGCGCCCCCACACTCATCGGCAGGACGAACCCCACCGGGGCGAGCACCCCGGCTGCCAGAGGAAGGGCGGCGAGGTTGTAGCCGGCGGCCCACCACAGGTTCTGCTTCATCTTGCGGTATCCGGCCCGGGACAGCTCGATGACCGAGAGCACCGACCGGGGATCATCACTGGCCAGAATCACCCCGGCAGAAGCGATCGCGACGTCGGTGCCCGCGCCGATGGCCAGTCCGACGTCGGCCCGGGCCAGCGCCGGGGCGTCGTTGACGCCGTCGCCGACCATGACCACCCGATGGCCCCGCTGCTGCAACTCAGCCACCCGCCGGCCCTTGTCCTCGGGCCTGACCTGGGCGAAGACCTGGTCGATCCCCAGTTCACCGGCCACCGCGCGGGCGACGTCCTCAGCGTCGCCGGTGATCATCACGACCTGAAGGCCCAGGGCGTGGACGGCCTGGCGGGACTCCTCACGGATCTCGTCGGCCAGCACGTGCAGGACCGTGCTTCCTCCGGCCGCCCAGGCCTGGGTGCCGGACAGTTCGATGGCCTCATGGGCGGCGAGCATGCCGGGGCCACCCACACCGATCCGCGCACCGTCGACGGTCGCGAAGACGCCCAGAGCCGGGACGGCCCGGAAGTCGACGGCCCGGGGGATGGTCAGGCCGCGGTGGCGGGCGGCGGCCACGATCGCCCCGGCCAGCGGGTGTTCGCTGGCGGCCTCCGCGGCGGCCGCCAGTGCCAGCACCTCCTGCTCGTCGTGTCCGGTCGCGGCGGTGACGTGCGTGACCGCGGGCTGTCCCCTGGTCAGGGTGCCGGTCTTGTCGAACAGCACGGTGTCAATGGTGCGCATGTTCTCCAGGGCCAGGCGGTCCTTGACGAGCACTCCGCCCCGGGCGGCGCGTTCGGTCGCGATGGCCACCACCAGCGGAATGGCCAGTCCCAGGGCGTGCGGGCAGGCGATAACCAGGACGGTGACGGTGCGGGTCAGGGCGTCCGCGGGCAGGCCCGCCGCCAGCCAGACGGTGAGGGTGGCCGCGGCGGCGCCGAGGGCGAGCCAGAACAGCCCGGCCGCGGCGCGGTCCGCGAGCCGCTGCGCCCGGGAGGAGGAGTTCTGGGCGGCGGCGACCAGCCGTTGGATTCCCGCCAGGGCGGTGTCGCCGCCGACGGCGGTGACACGGACGCGCAGCGCGGTGTCGGTAGCGATGGTTCCGGCGACGACCGGGTCGCCGGGGCCGCGCCGGACCGGTCGCGACTCGCCGGTGATCATCGACTCGTCGACCTCGGCGACCCCTTCGGCCACCTGTCCGTCGGCGGGGATCCTGCCTCCGGGGCGGACGATCACCAGGTCCCCGACCACCAGCTGGGACGGTGCCACGGTGACCACGGTGTCGTCGACGGTCTTCTCCGCCTCGTCCGGCAGCAGCGCGGCCAGCGAGTCCAGGGCCGAGGAGGTCTGCGCCAGGGAGCGCGTCTCGATCCAGTGGCCCAGCAGCATGACGACGACCAGCAGCGCCAGCTCCCACCAGAAGTCCAGGTGGTGGGGCAGGACGCCCAGGCCGGCTCCCCAGGAGGCGAGGAACGCCACGGTGAGGGCCAGTCCGATCAGCAGCATCATTCCGGGGCGGCGTGCCCTGATCTCGTCGACCGCGCCGGTCAGGAACGGCCGTCCGCCCCAGAGGAAGACCACGGTGCCCAGCAGCGGGGAGACCCACCGCAGTCCCGGGACGGGCGGCAGGGAGTAGCCAAGCAGGTCGGCGAACATACCACTGGCCGCAACCGTGGGTACTGCCAGGGCCAGCATGATCCAGAACAGTCGTCGGAACCGTCCCGCGTGGTCGCCGTGGCCCGGGTGCCCCGTCGCGGTATGGCGGCCGTGAGCCGCGTGGCCGGCGTGGGGATCGGGGGCCCCGCCCGGAGGGTGGTGGAGGTGCCCGGTGTGTGCGTGGTGGTCGTGGGAAGTCATGTCCGTCTCGGCCTTCACGGCTGTGCCCCGGCCGTCACCGGGTGCTCGGCGGGTTCGTCCGTGCCGCACCTCGTGTTCGAAGCACGGTGACGGTGCTCGTGTGTGGCTCCTCGTGGGGTGTTCCGGGAGGGGGCCTGCTGTGGGAGCGGAGTCGTGCGACGCCACGGTGGCGCCTGTCCCGGGTGCTGCACGCAGCCAGAACCGCGGCGTGTGCGGTGGTCGGTGCTTCTCTCATCCTCGCATCCACCCACCCCAGATACCCCATGGGGGTATTTTGGAAACCCGTGGACCCCCGAGCAGTCTCCCGGACCGGTCAAGGACGGGTCCCAAAGCGCCCGGGACTGTCACTTCCCGCCGCGGCCCTCTCCACCACGCCGTCCACACCGCACGCCCCCTCGGGGACCGGCCCTCAAGTCTCCGTCCCAGGGTGCGGCGCCCTGGGAGCTCGTGAAGAACACGCTCGATGTCCGGCACGAATCGCCACCCGACCCCGTCCACCGCTTCGTCCCCCTGTCCCAGCGAGGACTGCCCGGCCGCCGGCCTTCAACCGACACGGGCGGAAGCAGCTTCCCTCGTGGGACACCGCAGCGCCTGTCGCGGCGTCCGGTGGGACCCGCCGCTCGCCTCCCCGGTTCCCTCCTGGAAGGAAAGCGCGCCGACCTGGACGAACACCGTCGCGGGGAGGGCCTCCACTCCCCACCGCCACCGGGCTGTCCCTCGTGTCCCCTCGGTCAGCAGGAGGACCTTCCGGTGCTTCTGAAGAGCCGCACCGTCCCGTGGCAACAGGGCAGGGGAACGACGGACTCGTCTTCGGTGTCGCCGCCACACCGTGAGGAGCCGAAACGCCCTGGGACAGCGAGCCCGCGCGTGGTGTGCAGCCCGGTGGGGCGGTGGCCGAAGATCCTCAAACTGGTAGCCTCACCGTCACCGAATGGAATCGGACCCCTTCCGTCGGTATCTTGACCGCGGGTTTCTTCTGCCCGGACATGTCGGCCACCGGCGAGGCAGGTGCGGTTCGACACCCCGGTCGGAGCGACCGGACCCGGTCCGGCGACCTGCTCTTCCACGACACCGGGACTGCCCCTCCTCGACCACGGCACCCTGCGCATCGGCGGCACCGGACTGGCCAATGTGTCGAAGTTTTTCCTGTCGAAATTGGGAAAATCTTACATTTTGGTTCTCTTAGAGGGAGAAGTGATGGATGAGGCTCAACTGAAAGCCTTCACAGAAGGCCCCGTCCCCGACGACTCACAGTGTCGCGGAGTTGCCCTGCGTGACCTCCGACCGGGCGAGTGCGCCCACCAGATGGGCTATGGAGGACCTGGGGAGAGCACGTACTGCGGCGCCCCCAAGGTCGAGGGTTTCTCCCTGTGTGAATTCCACCTCTTCGACGCACTCGTCACTTTCGACGCTCCCGTGGACCACCTGCGGGAGTAGCCGCGGTTCGGTGCAGCTGCCACCGACCGCCGTCGACCGCAAGACCTCTCCCTCTCCCTCTTGGAAAGGCAACACCCATTTTAGGGATTGCCATCTTCCTCTCCACGGAAAATGCTTGTCTTCTGACAAGAAAAATCCGTTTGAGCGAGAGGGCCGGCATGGCACCAGAGTGGCTGGAACGGGTCGTGGCGGAATTCGGTGAACGGTGCGCACAAAAACTCCACCGGGGGGTGGGACAGGAGGAGGCAGCGATCCGCGGCCCGGTCGAGCACCTACTGACCGCGGTCGGGCGGGCCCTGGGGCTAGAAGTGGTCGCCCACGACGAAGCCGCCACGGCCAGCGGGGCCAGACCTGATTTCGCGGTCCGGGTGGACGGGTTGATCACCGGACATGTGGAGCTGAAGAAGCCCGGAACGAACCTGGCCCCGTCCGCCTTCACCGGCCACAACCGGCGCCAGTGGGAACGCCTCAAGGACCTCCCCAACCTGCTCTACACCAACGGCACCTCGTGGCGGCTGTACCGCCACGGCGACCTGATCGCCGCCACCACCTTCACCGGAGACCTGACCACGGCAGGACGCACCCTGACCTGCCAGAGGCTGGAGGCGGAAACCCTGCTGAAGGCGTTTCTACGCTGGACACCGCCGCCGATCACCACCGCCACGCACCTGGTGGAGGCGGTGGCTCCGCTGTGCCGACTGCTACGCGCATCGGTGCTGGACCAGCTTGATGCCGAACACCGGGCCGTCAAAGCCGGAGCCGACCCGGACGACCAACCCTTCTCGGTCCTGGCCCGCAGTTGGCGCAACCTGCTGTTTCCCAGCGCCACCGACGAGGTGTTCGCCGACGGCTACGCCCAGACCCTCACCTTCGCCCTGCTGCTGGCCCGCACCGAAGGCATCGACGTCGCCGGCCTGCCGCCCACCGAGATCGCCCAGCGGTTGGGGGCACACCAGAACCACTCGCTGATGGGCCAGGCCCTCAAACTGCTCTCCGAAAGCGCGGTCGAGTCCTTCCACCTCACCCTCGACCTTCTGCGCCGCATCGTCGGCGCCGTCGCGTGGGAGCCGATCTGGGCCGACCGTGACGACGCCTACCTGCACCTGTACGAGTCGTTCCTGTCCGTCTACGACCCGGAGTTACGCAAGGAGTCCGGGTCGTACTACACCCCGGTCGAGGTTGTGCAAGCGATGGTGCGCCTCACCGACGAGGTATTGACCACCCGGCTCGACGCCACCGACGGCTTCCTGTCGCCGGCGGTGACCACGGTGGATCCGGCCATGGGTACCGGCACCTTCCTGCACGCCATCATCGACCACACCGCCACGCGCGCCGCCCAGACCGACGGTCCCGGCGCGGCGGGGGCGGCCGTCAGCGACCTGGCCCGCCGCCTGATCGGCTTCGAACTGCAGATGGGCCCCTACACGGTCGCGGAGATGCGCACCGTGGACCTGCTGAAAAGCCACGGTGCCGCCCCGCCCCCCACCGGGCTGCGGCTGCACGTCACCAACACCCTGGACGACCCCTACGCCGACGTGGTGGCCCTGCCCGGGCTGACCGCGCTGTCGAAGTCGCACAAGCAGGCCAACCGGATCAAGGCCGACACCCCCGTCACCGTGGTCATCGGCAACCCGCCCTACCGGGAACGCGCCGAAGGGCAGGGCGGCTGGGTGGAGCGCGGCTCGGCCAACACCGACGCCCTCGTTCCGTTGGACCGGTTCCGCAAGGAAGGCAACGGCCGTGTCGAGTACGTGCTCAAAAACCTCTACGTCTACTTCTGGGCCTGGGCGTGCTGGAAGGTGTTCGACGCCCACCCCACCGACCGGCACGGGGTGATCTGCTTCATCACCACCAGCGGCTACCTCAGGGGCCCCGGCTTCAAGGGCATGCGCGCATACCTGCGCCGCACCTGCTCAGAAGGCTGGATCATCAACGTCTCCCCCGAGGGCATGCGCCCCGACGTGCCCACCCGAGTCTTTCCCGGCGTGCAGCACCCGCTGGCCATCGCCATCTTCGTGCGCCGTGCCGACACCGACCCCGGTGTTCCGGCCGACATCCGCTACACCCAGGTCACCGGACACCGCGAGGACAAGTACACCCAACTCGCCGCCCTCACCCTCAGCAGCGACGCCTGGAAACCGGTACGCACCGGCTGGGATGCCCCGTTCCTGCCCGCAGCCGACTCGGCCTGGGACGCCTTCCCCGCGCTGGGCGACCTGTTCTGCTGGACCGCGCCCGGTATCAAACCCAACCGCACCTGGGTCTACGCTCCTTCCCCAGAATTGTTGGAACGCCGTTGGCAGCGGCTCGTCAGCGAACCCGATGCCGAAAAGAAACGCGTTCTCTTCAAGGAAAGCCGCGACAGGAAGCTGGACACAGTGGTGGGGCCCCTGCCCGGGTTCCCCGACCGTCCCTCAACGATTGAAACTGAGACAGGTCCCCTTCTCGAACCAATCCGCATTGCTTACCGGTCATTCGACCGCCAGTGGACTATCCCGGACAACCGCCTCTTCCACGGTCCCAGCCCAGACCTGTGGCGTGCGCGCCTTGTCCCGGGCCAAGTCTTCTTGAACGAGCAGCACTCCCAGCCCGTCTCCTCGGGCCCGGCGGTGGTCTTCTCCACGCTCATCCCCGACATGGACCACTTCAAGGGCAGTGAAGGGGGCCGCATCCTGCCGCTGCGGCATCCCGACGGTGCCCCGAACCTCGCCCCCGGTCTTCTCGTCCACCTCGGCCGCATACTCGGGGTCCCTGTGACGGCTGTGGATGTGGCCGCCTACATCGCCGGCGTCACTGCGCACCCTGCCTTCACCAAGCGGTTCGCCGACGAACTGACCACCCCGGGCATCCGCGTTCCCCTCACCGCCGATACCAGCCTGTGGCAGGAGGCTGTCACGGTCGGCCGTGAGGTGGTCTGGGCAGCCACCTACGGGCAGGCCTGCGCCGCCCCCGAGGCCGGACGTCCCGAGGGCACCATCGCCTTCGCTCCCGGCGACCCGCGGCGTCCCAAGAACCTCACCCCCATCGGCAAGGAGCCGCCCGGCACGATCACCTACACCGAATCTCCTGGGGGTGGGACGGTTCACGTGGGCCAGGGCACGTTCGGCCCGGTCACTCCGCGCATGTGGGCCTACGACGTGGCGGGGACGAACGTCCTGCGCAAGTGGTTCTCCTACCGCAAGGCCAACCCCGGCGGGAAGAGGACCAGCCCGCTCGACGACATCCACCTGGCGGCCTGGCCGCGCGAGTGGATCACCGAGTTCAACGAACTCCTCACCGCGCTGCGCCGCATCACCGACCTGGAACCCGCCCAGGCCGACCTGCTGGACCGCGTCCTGGCCGGCCCGCTCCTCACCACCAAGGAACTCGCAGCCGCAGGGGTGCAGTTCCCGCAGACCTCCAAGGACCGCAAACCCCGCCGTACTCTGCTTCCCGGCGACACCGGCAGCGATCAGGGCACGCTCCTGTGAGACCGAAACGACGTCCCGCCTCGGGACTGCGCCGCAGTCGCTCGGAGGTTCGTCGGGCAGGGCTGCCGACGCCGGCAGCCCTGCCCGACTCCCCTGTCTCCAGGGGCGTGGTCCGCCACCGTACACGCACAGCTTCCCGCACGCCCCGGAGTTGGGTGGAGGCCCATCCCGCGGCCAGCTCCGCGGTCGCGGCCATCCGCTCTCGGAGGAAGGAAACCGGTCGAAACACGGTGTCACGGTAGAACACCTCCGGTTCCGGCCTGTCATGGCAGCGGTGAGGAGCAGGACCGGTCGGCAAGTCCGGGCCTCCGGTGCGGCTCCTCGCCTCCTCTGGCGCTGGGAGCCCGCGGACAGGACGGGTGTGCGCTGTTACCAGGACACACCCCACAGGGATCTCCTGCTTCCGCGCCGGCGTGGTCCCTATCGCCGACCGGCACGGCCGGGGCCGAAGCCACTCCGTGTTCCCCGCGGGGGCCCGGCGAGGCGTGCGGTCTTCGCGTTCTCTCTTCTTCCCTCTTCACCGCTGTCCGGTTGGACCGGCCCCATCGCCGACCCCCGGTACGGCGTCGGGCGAAGCAGCGGCCTCGACAGCCCGGCTCACCCCTGCAACCCCACCGAACCCTTCTCACACGGCTCCCCGGACGAGTGGGCCGTGGTTCCTGGCGTGGGGTGAAGGAGCTGGTCCACACCTTGATAGGCAAGTGGCCACTTGCCTATAGTGGGGGTGTGGCCGACGCACTCTTCAAGGCCCTGGCCGATCCCACCCGCCGCACGATCCTCGACGAACTCGCCGAGCGGTCGGGACAGACCCTGTTCGAGATCTGCTCGCGGCTGAGCATGAAACACAACATCGGCATCTCGCGTCAGGCGGTCTCCCAGCATCTCGCGGTCCTGGAGGACGC
This sequence comes from Thermobifida alba, assembly GCF_023208015.1. Classification (NCBI taxonomy): domain Bacteria; kingdom Bacillati; phylum Actinomycetota; class Actinomycetes; order Streptosporangiales; family Nocardiopsidaceae; genus Thermobifida; species Thermobifida alba. The sequence continues at coordinate 1,478,223 of NZ_CP051627.1, forward strand.
CGGACTGGTCAAGAGCCGACGAGAGGGGCGCTACAAGTTCCACGACCTGGACACGGCACCGCTGAAACACATCACCGAACGATGGACCACGCCCCACGAGCCGGAGAGCACACCATGAGGATCCACCTGACCAGCGTCTTCGTCGACGACCAGGACAAGGCTCTGCGCTTCTACACCGAGGTGCTGGGCTTTGTGAAGAAGACCGAGGTGCCGCTGGGCGAGGACCGGTGGCTGACCGTGGTCTCACCAGAGAACCCCGACGGAACCGAACTGCTGCTGGAACCCGCGCGCCACCCCGCGGTGAAACCGTACCGGGAGGCACTGGTCAGGGACGGCATCCCGGCCGCCGCCTTCGCCGTGGACGACGTGCACGCGGAGTTCAACCGGCTCCGCAGACTCGGAGTGCGTTTCACCCAGGAGCCCCTGGAGGCGGGCCCGGTCACCACCGCGGTCCTGGACGACACCTGCGGCAACCTGATCCAGCTCGTGCACCAGGCCTAACACGGCACCCGAAGCCCCGGCGGACCGGACGGGCTCCGCTCCCCACCGCGTCTCCAGAAGGAACCTCTGCCTGCTCATTTACCGAACTCCGCCGCAGGGAAAGCAGCGAACTCCTTCTGCGAGGACCTGCATTCCCGCCGCCTGATCCACTTCGGTGGGGATGACCGAATGCGGGCATCCGCCTTCCGGTCGCGTGCTTTCTTTGGGATCATCTGGGCCCGTCCCCTATCTGGAGGCGGTGTCGTGGTTCATCCCCTGGGTGATGGTGACCCCACCCGGATCGGCCCGTACGAGCTGTTCGCCCGGCTGGGCGGGGGTGGAATGGGCAGGGTGTTCGCGGGCCGTTCACCGGGCGGCCGCCTGGTGGCGGTCAAGGTGGTGCGCCCCGAGCTCGCCGACGATCCGGAGTTTCGGCGTCGTTTCGCGGTCGAGGTCGCCGCGGCACGCAAAGTGGGTGGTTTCTACACGGCCCAGGTGGTGGATGCCGATCCGGACGGGGACCAACCGTGGCTGGCCACCGCCTACATCCCCGGTCCGTCCCTGCAGGCCGCGGTGACCGAGCACGGTCCTCTGCCGCCCGCGGCAGTGGCTCGACTGGGGGCCGGGCTGACCGAGGGGTTGGCCGCGGTCCACGCGCACGGCCTCGTGCACCGCGACCTCAAACCGGCCAATGTCCTTGTGGCCGAGGACGGGCCCCGGCTCATCGACTTCGGTATCGCCCGGGCTCTGGACACCACCTCCCACACCCGGACCGCCACGGTGCTGGGCACCGCCGCGTTCATGTCTCCCGAACAGGTCACGGCCCAACAGGTGGGTCCGGCCTCGGACGTGTTCTCGCTGGGCTGTGTGCTGGCGTTCGCCGCCACCGGCCGCAGTCCCTTCGGCGAGGGCCCCCTGCACTCGGTGGTCTACCGGGTGGTGCACGCTGATCCCGACCTGTCGGATCTGCCCGCACCACTGGTCGACGTGGTGGCCGCCTGCGTGGCGAAGGACCCGGCGGCCCGCCCCACCCTGGACCACCTGCTGGCCGACCTGACCGCCCTGGCCCCGCCCGGGCAGACCCCGCTCCACGGCGGCTGGCTTCCCGACCAGGTCACCGAAGTCATCACGCGGCAGCGCACCCTGCTGCTGACCTTGACCAGCCCACCGACGGAACCGCCCGCCAGCGCAGGCGAATCCCGGGACGACGGCCCTCAGCCCAGATCCGGCGCAGCCGAGGAAACGGACAGCCGGGGGAGCCTGACGATCGGCAACTTCAGTCCCGCCTTCCTGAGCGTGACCGTGGACGGCACGGCACTGGACACGGTCCCCCCGAACGAGATCCGCACCTTCTCCCTCGCTCCGGGATGGCACGCGCTGCTGGTCCAGGCCCCCGGACGCCGCGACGTGCTCCGACGCGTCGAAGTGAAGACCGGTGCCACCACCAGACTGGCTTTCGACCTCCCCAAGGCGCGCCGCGCCGAGCCGCACCCCGTGCAGGCGGTGACGTTCACCGAAAGCAAGTTGCGAGAGCTGGTCTTCGGAGCGGTGAGCGGACTGCTGCTGGTCGCGGTGGTCTTCGGGATGATCGTGCTGGCAACCACTTTGGCAGAGGCAGGCCTGCCCGATTGGAAATGGGATGAAACGCTGTCGACCGTGGGGATGATCGGCCTGGGCCTCGGCCTGTTCCTCGGGCTCAGAGCCGCTGCCCATCCCTCCCGACTCACTGTGCGCAGCAGCGGGATGGCGATGACGGCGACCTTCTTGGCCACCCCGCAGAAGTGGAGCTGGAACAGCATCGGACAGGTCAGCGTGATCAACTACGGCCGCAGCGACATGCTCGTCCTCTGGCCCCGCAAAGCCGACACCCCGCTGCGGGGAGCGAACGGTCCGGACGGGACCGTCAGATACCACATCAAGGGCTTCGGAGTGCGAAACGCGCAGGCCCGGGAACGGTTCCACCTGGTCCTGCGCTGGTTCGCCAACGACCTCTACCTCGAACAGCCGGAGTGACTCCATCACCTGCGCTGCCCTCGGACCGCCGCCCGGTTCATCGCGCCGGGAGCAGCCGGATCTTCCGACCAGGCGATCCGGACAGTCGTTCCGGCACGATGACGGGTGGCTGGGCAGCGGTTCCGGTCATCGTGACGGCACAACGTTGACGCTGTTCGACACTGTTGGTGCCCGGCATGTCTGTGAAGGCCGCGCCGGGCCTCCTACCGCAGGCCAATCGGCTCGCCTGCCAGACCTTCTCCGTGCCTTTCCCCGGCCGGGGGTCAGCTCACGGCCCGCTTGACGAGGGCCGCGATCATCTCCTCAGCCTTCTCGGTCAACTCGGTCACGGCGTAGGAAGTGGGCCACAGACCGCTGGAGTCGTCGAGGTTCGCCTCGGTGGTGAACCCGAACGACGAGTAGCGCTCCTTGTCCACCTTCCCACTACGGAAGAAGCAGAGCACCTTTCCCTTCCTGGCGTAGGCCGGCTGCCCGTACCACAGTTTCGGCGCCAACTCCGGTGCGGTGCCGGTGACGATGGCGTGAATGCGTTCGGCCACCCCGCGGTCGGGTTCCTCCATCTCGGCGATCTTCGACAGCACGTCCAGTTCGTCGGCGGCGGCTTTGCTGCCGCGACCGCGCCCCGACTCCTTCCTCAACTCGGCCGCGCGTTCCTTCATGGAAGCGCGCTCCTGCTCGGAGAAGCCCTCCGACCTCCTGGTGCTCTTCCCCGAGGCATGGGTACTCATGGTCGTCCTCCCCTACTCGTGGCCAGTGCGGGACACCCGTCACGCTAACCCCGCCGAGACGCCCAATGCTTCTCGATTCCTGACCAGCACCACGGTGTCCCCGACCACCGGAGACGGCCCCTCCCCGACAGGTAGTGCTGTCTGCGAGGAACCGATCTGCGCATCCCCACGTGCGTGGGGCTCACTCGGCCTTCTTGCTGGCGTACCAACCGCGGTCCGGTCCATCCCCACGTGCGTGGGGCTCACGGTTTCGAGGGTCTTCAGGACCTGGGCCAGGACGGTCCATCCCCACGTGCGTGGGGTTCACTCCTCGGACACGGGGATGAGCACCGCCAGTTTCGGTCCATCCCCACGTGCGTGGGGTTCACCGGAGATCGATGGGAGCGAACTCGTCGTGGTCCGGTCCATCCCCACGTGCGTGGGGCTCACCTACGAGGAGTCCGTGAGCTCTGCCGTCGCGTCGGTCCATCCCCACGTGCGTGGGGCTCACCGGGGTGCCTATTGTGCAGGCGTGGATGCCGGAGGTCCATCCCCACGTGCGTGGGGCTCACCCGAACGCGACCCAGTTGGTGACCTTGGCGTGCGGTCCATCCCCACGTGCGTGGGGCTCACGGCGCGGTCGGCGACCAAAACCGCCTGGGTCGCGGTCCATCCCCACGTGCGTGGGGCTCACTGTCAGCCCCCACGTGCGCCCACACGTGGGGGCGGTCCATCCCCACGTGCGTGGGGCTCACCACCAGGCCGCGAGAGGCCAGGATGTCGGCGTCGGTCCATCCCCACGTGCGTGGGGCTCACACGGCGGGCAGGACCCTGCCGGTCAGTACCCGCGGTCCATCCCCACGTGCGTGGGGCTCACCACCTCCACCGGGGACAGTATTTGACTCGCCACGGTCCATCCCCACGTGCGTGGGGCTCACCGCCCTCGTCGGGGTGCCAGCCCGGCGAGGGCAGGTCCATCCCCACGTGCGTGGGGCTCACATGAGGATGATGAGGGATGCGACTGGGAGTGCCGGTCCATCCCCACGTGCGTGGGGCTCACGACCGCGCGGGCGCGTTCGCGGCGCGGGGCGACGGTCCATCCCCACGTGCGTGGGGCTCACCGTTGATGACCTGCACCTTTGCAGGCCGTTATCTCCGCGTTACCACCCTTCCGGGACCGGGGGCATCTCTTGTTCCGCTTCCTCCAGTGCTGACAGTTGGATCAGCTGGAGCCCGTCGAAATCGACAGTTGTGCGGCGACGCTCCCCTGCGGTGCGGATGGTGAAGCCCTGCTCGTTGTCGTCAGGGTGAACACACACGGCGGCTCCGACACCCACCGAGGCGCTCACCACCGACCACAACTCGTCCCGGACGCGGGCACTCATCGTGCCCACGTACACGCCGGCGACCGGTTCGAGCATCCACCTCGACAGTGCGCCTCGCACGTGGTCGGGGACGGCTGTCGTTGCGATCATCACGAGCCTGGCCATCAGGACTCCCTGTCATCCGCGGTGTGTTCCGCGTAGTTCACGCCTCCGGCGACGGCTCCGGCCACCGGGTCCCACAGGTCGACGACCTGCCACGGTCCTCCCGACCTCGGCGTCTCCTCTTCCGAGCGGTCCTCGTCCGGGGAGTCCGGGGAGAGGAGGGCCTGCACGTCCCGGACGATCTGCGGGATGAGACGGTACAGCTTCAGGTCCTGGCGGAGCCGGAAACGCGCTTCCCGTTCCGGGTTTTCCGCCCGGCTCAGGGAGAAGGCGAGGGGAACGGTGGTCTGCGCTTTGTAGAGGTCGGCGATGTCGTAGACGAACGCGTCCTGTTTGCCGGAGTGGACGAATCCGAGCGCGGGATGGCAGCCCAGGTGCGCCAGCACCGAGTGCACCACCCCGTAGAGGGCGGCGTTGCCCGCCGACAGTGCCTTGTTGACAGGGTCCTGGTCGTCCCAGTCGTGGGGATCGTAGTTGCGTTTGAACGGCTTCACCCGGTTCTTGGTCGCCAGACTCCGGTAGAGGGCCTTCATGCGGGCCCCTTCGAGTTGCCGCAGTCTCTCGACGGACGTGCTGGGAGGCGGTTCCGCGCCGAACCGCATCTCGTACATCCGGGTGGCGATCTCCAGGCGGCGCTGGTCGTCGGAGTAGGCGCGGGCCTGCCGGTCGATCCACTTCGTGGTGCGGTTGGGGGCGGGGAAACTCCCGTAGTTGAGGATGCCGCCCGCACCGCAGTTCACGACCGTGGTGTTGTGGCGCATGAAGGTCGCCATGGCCGGGCTGGTGATCGAGGTGCCCGGCCCCAGCAGGACACATGCCAGCGACGCGGTGGGGATGGGGACTCGGTGCACGGCTCCGGCGTCGGTTTCGACCTCCGCGCACACCCCGGTGTCGGTCTGCACCACCCGGCAGATGTCCACGAACAGGAAGGACAGCCCGTCCGACACGCGCGGCAGCATCGCCAGTGTCGGACGGGCCAGCGCCTTGCGGGCGTTGTCGGTGCTCATCTCACTCCTCGACCAGGGCGAGGCTGAGCAGTCCGCAGCCGTAGGACTTGCCGCGCCCGATGCCGTTGAGCACGGCGGCACGCACCGCGTCGGCGTCGGCGATGACGGCGCTGCCCTCGAAGCGCACGGCCGGGTGCCGGATCTTGCGGCGGCGGTGGGCGGTGCCGGGGTCGCGGGCGTCGTCGAGCGCCTGCGCGTAGGCGCTGCGCAGGTCCAAGCCGTTGGCGGCGGCCCGGGAGTGCCACCACTGGTCGGCGTCCGCTCCGCGAAGCGCCCAGGTGTACTCCTTCGGTTTCGGTGGCGGCTCTTCCAGGCCGAGGCGCCTGGTGTTGTTCTCGGACCTGCCGAGCCGTTTGGTGGGGCTGGCCACGATCCGGTAGCGGACGTGGCCGCCCTTCTCCAGCCGGGCCAGGAAGGGATCGAGGTCACGCGTCTGGACGTCGTGGTATCCGGGGCCGAGCCGGTCGAGCCGCAGCGGGGAGCGGCTCTGCACGAGCAGGTGCAGACCGGTCCGGGTCTCTTCGATCCGGAACAGCAGGCCCGACTGCTGGCTGGGGTTGGCGACCCGTTCCTCGCCGAGGTCGGCGGAGAGCCGGATCAGTGTGCGGTGCAGGTCACCGGCCGTGCGGAAGTCGGCCCGTGTCTGGCGGTGCCGCAGGTCGGGGACGATCTTGGTGAGCCACGTCATGCCGCCTCCCCGGCGTACTGTCCGACGTATGCGAAGAGTTTTTCCTGGTAGTCCCTGCCGGGGCCGGCCACCAGCGCCGAGGGGACCTCGGTGGGGACCACGCTGATCTGTCGCCGGGCGTAGCGGCGGCTCCCGCTCTCGAACGAGAGCGGGACGTCGCTGAGTACGGCGGTACCGCGTGCGTTCGTGTGCTCGCCGTGTTCGTGGATCGTGTCCACGACCACGGTCGTCGTTCCCTCCTCCACCCTGCGGTGGGGCAGCGGGACCGCCTGTACCAGTTCCCGTACCGGGTCGGCGACGCGGCGGCGCAGCACCAGCAACGGGTCGGGAACGAACGCACGCCGTCCCAGGTAGGGCTGCCAGTGCGGTGCGGCCAGCGCGTCGGCGACCTCGTCCGCGCCCGGTCCGGTGACGGCGACGGTGAACACCGCGTCGGCCAGGTAGGAGCGGCGGGTGACGATGGTCGTCTGCCCCTCAGGGCGCCGTTTTCCCTCAGCCGTGGGCACGGTGCGTTCCCTGGGTAGGCCGCCGCCGATCGTGTGGAAGTCGCTGAGCCGCACCCCGGCCCGGTCGACGCGGACGGTGAGGTCCAACTCCGCGTAGCGGTCCAGGGGGTCGCCGCGGCGCACCCCCTGGGCTGCGGCGAACATGCCGACCAGACCGGAGCGGCTCGGGTAGGGCAGGGTGTCGCGTTCCCCGAAAACGCTGTGCTCGCCCCAGCTCTGCATGGGCCCGGCCAGCCGCATCAGGAACCCGTTCACGCCCGCTCCCCGGCGAAGGCGGCCGCGACCATCGCCTCGATGAGCTCCGGGTAGGAGTCGTGCCGCCCGCCCAGTGCGGCGAAGTCGCTCTTGTCCTCCACGGTCGCGTAGCCGCGGACCGCGTCGTCGGGCCACACCTCGCGGAGCCGCCCGGCGTAGCGGTCCAGTTCCTGGCAGGCGCGGGCGGTGTAGCCGTCGCTGCCGTACAGCGCGGTCTCGAACGCGGGCGCGAACGAGACGGGCCGATCAGAGCGCACGGCGACGTGGACGAGGTCGGGCAGGGTCATGGCGGCGGTCGCGTTCTGCTTGCCCGACGGCACGGTGCTCACAAAGGCACGCAGGAACTCGGTGATCGCGGTGCGGGCCGCCTCGGCGTCGCCGGTGTTGTCCACCAGCTGGTCGAGGTTGACGTTGGCGTAGCGGTAGAACGTTCCGGCGCTGAACTGCCCGGCGTTCATGTGGCCGCTGCCGCGGTCGTTGTCCTTGGGCACGTCGTCCACGGCGGTGAAGAAGTCGACTTCCACGGCGGTGCCGTGCACGGTGAACGCGTGCGCGAACTGCACCGCGCCGTCCACCTCGGTGGAGGGCAGTTCGGCGAGCATCCGGCCGAACAGGTTGACCGAGACGTTGCGGCTCTTGAGGACCTCGGTGATGCGGTCGGCGGGCAGCACCCCCTTGGGGGTCTTCTTGGCCGCCTCCTTGGCGACGGCGTCCCGGTGCTCCTCGGCGATGGCGGCCAGTTCGTCGATCGCGGGAAGCGGCAGGTAGAACAGGACGGAGGTGGCGGGCAGCTCGCCGTCCTTCTCCTTCTCCAGCTTGATGCCGCTCTTGCCGACCGACAGCACGACCTGGCGGGCCCCGGCTTCGGCGAGCTCGGCCTCCCAGCCGCGCTCCCGGAGCCGTTCGGCGATCGTGCTGATGATGCGGCGGGTGCGGATGGCCCTGTCGCCGAGGCGGGCCTCCACCTCGTGGCGGACCGCGCGCTTCCAGCTCTGGCTGGACACGCGGGTGCGTTCCTTGCCGCCGTACACGAGCGTCTTGGGGGAGCCCAGGTCGTCGCGGTTGATGTTGGAGTAGGGCAGGGTCTGAATGGCGTGGATGTCCAGGTAGGTCATGCTGCTTCGGTCCCCTCGGTGGTGTCGTCGTTCTTGGCTCGGTCCGCTTCGCGGCGCAGGGTCTCCAGGGTGCGGTGGTAGCTCTGCACCCACTCCTTGGCGACCTGTCGGGGGGTGCGGCCCCAGCGGGCCAGGTCGCGGGTGAGCAGGCCCCAGTCGACGTGGACGTCGTCGCCGCGCAGGTGCAGCACCAGGCGCGGCAGGTGGCGGTGGACGCCGTCGAGGTTCTGGCGGGCCAGCAGGTGCAGGCGCTGCTCGGTGGTGTCGGCGTTGAGGCCTCTCTTGAAGACCGCTTCCGCGAGAGAGACTCCCAGGTTGGGTCGCTGCCGCGGTTTCTCGTCCGCGCTGCCGCCGCCCTGCTCGGCGGGGGGCGTCTCGGCGGCCGCCGCGCTGTCCCGCTCCTCCTCGGCGGTCTCCGCGCCCTGGTCTCGGGCGTTTCTGGGCTGGGCGGCCATGATCGCCGCCACCGCGTAGAAGGCGCGCTCCACGGCCTGGGCTTCCCACGCGGACACGGGACCGCGGCGGTCCTCGTCGCTTCGGGGAACGGGAACGTGGGGCGCGACCACACGGTGTGCGGCCAGCATGCGCGGATCGTCGGGTGTCAGTCCCACGCCGCGCCGCAGTGCGGCCCGTGCCGCCGGTTCCTCGACGACGAGTTTGCTCACCCGCTCCACCAGGGCGTCGGCTTGTTGGAGTACGTAGTTACCGTTCACGCGGCCTCCTGTCGCGGTGTCCAGTGGTCGAACAGGGCGCTGCGGTGCCGCTCCACGACCTCGGCCACGCGCGGACGTTCGCAGTAGGGGCCGGTCACCTCGTCGTAGGCGGCCAGCGCCACCAGGTTGAAGGCATTGCCGGGCCCCGCCGTGCCCGGGGTGTAGCCGCGGGCGGGCCGGTCGTAGACGACGTCCCAGAAGACCGGCTCCGCCTGCGACCAGTAGCGGCTCATGCCGTGCCGGACCCACGGCCCGACACCGGTCTCGGTCTTGGCGCCACCGCCAGAAGAACTACTGGAGCCGGGGCTGTTGCTCTCCTTCCACGCCTCCTTGAACGCCTTCTCCAAGCGTCGACCGAGCGCCTCGGCGGCCTTGCGGGCCAGGCCGATGCGGCGCACGGTGCGGGCGTTCTCGGTGTCGTCGGTCTCGCTGTCCACCAGCCAGCGCAGCACGGCGGGGGTGGTGGCGGTGAACCACTGCTTGTCGCGGGTCTGGCCGTCCTGGTCGAACCCGAAGGCGCGCAGCCGCAGCGCGTCCAGCACCTCCTGGGGAACCTGTGCCATGCGGGTGCAGTGGTCCAGGATGCGGGGCCGGTAGTTGCCGTCCTCGCCGTGGCGCAGCAGGGAGTCGAGGTCGCGCCACACGGCGCGCTCGGCCTGGGCGGGGCGCGGGTAGACCCGTCCCTCCTTGCTGGTCTGGTGGATGAAGTAGGGGTCGAGTTCCGGTGGGGCGCCGCGTTCCCGCCATGCCCAGGTCACCCAGGCGTCCACCACCTGCGAGCCGTCGGGCGAGGGCTGCAGCAGGACGGCGTGGCGGAACTGGTTGACCAGAAGCCCGGCCAGGCCGGTGGGCTCCTCCGGGAGGCCGAGCGGGTCGTTGAGGTCGGGCCGCTCCCACGGGGCGAGGTCGGCCTCGCCGGTGCCGGGATAGGGGATGTTGAGAATCAGGCTCTCGAACAGGGTGCGGCCCAGCGGGTGGTAGGAGACGGTGCCGCGCAGCGGACCGGCGGTGACGTTGCGTTCGCTTCTTCCTCGGACAACACGGGTCGAGCACATTCCCGACGGCCCGTAGCCCAGGGTCGCCAGCAGGTGCCAGGCCGCCTCGGCGGTGTCGAGCGGACGGGGGTCGAGGTCGTGGTGGTGGCCGCCGAGCCACACCTGGTTCTGTCCGGCGGTGCGCCCCCACGCCAGTTTGTTGACGCCCGAGCTCTTCGGGCACTCCTCACGCAGGCGCGGGTCCTGCAACCAGGGGCGTTCCGGGTGGAACAGGTCGAAGCGGCCCGCATGCTCGGCGAAGTACGCGTCGACCGCTGCGGGGTCGAGGCGGCCCTCGCCGAGGAGCCGGCTGCGGCGGGCCTGCCACCTCGACTTCGGGTTCTTGCCCAGCGCCTGGTCGAGTCCGGTGATCCGGGCGGTGACCAGTGCGAGCAGTCGCCACAGCACGGCCGAGGCGGGGGGAAGCGGGAGCTCCACGTCGGCGAGTTCGTGGGAGCGGACGAGGACGTCGCGCAGCCCCAGCATCTCAGGCGCGGCCAGGACGTCGCGGCCGCGCGCGACGAGCCACGGCGCGGCGGTCAGGTCGAATGACGGCGGTGAGGAAATGGCTCCTCCCACAGGGACATACGGGACAGCCGACGGGCACGGTCGGCTGGATCGGACGAGATGGACGGCACGGTAGCCGCCTGCGGTGACAAGAATGTCAGGGCTGCGGAGCAGGCGAGGGAGATCTGCGAAAAATCCCCTCAATTGACTAAATGCGACCCCTTGCACGTTCGTTTCAGAACGAAAACGGACTGCAAAGAACAGGAAAGCCCTGACGCCACTGCCAGGGCCCTCCGTTTGGTTAATCGTGCCGTTCCAGATCTGGGCAGAGAGCCTGTCCCCAGGGTCACACTCGTCTACCGATCATGCGCCTGGAGCCACGGGGAACAGGGGCATGGCCGGTCGTTCTTCAGGTCGGCGAGGAAGTTCACGAGAACTCTCCTCTGATCCTTTCGATCAGCCTGCGCGACGCATCGGGTGGGAGCGCAGCTCCCCGAAGGGGTGCGCATAGTGGTGCAGCTCGTCGGGTGTATCGACCGCTGTTCCGGAGATCCGTGTCTCTGGACAGGGATCTGCCTCGATCGGGAACCGTGATCACTTGGAATCCCGCCATGAGTTCGGGGTGGAACTCGGTCGACATCGGAACCACGTGGATCATCTCCCCCGCCCCGGCGCACCTCCCGGGGACTCGCCCACGTGCTGTGCTCCGTGCCGGGGACGGCCCGGTGACCGTCGCGTCCACGTCCTTTCCGGCGTCCCGGCCCGTGTGGCCGCCGCCCGCCGGTTCGTCGCCGCGGCGATCCGCCTGCCTGTGCCCGCAGGCCACCGCCCCGGACGAGGTGGTGGACCGGGCCGTCCTGATCACCTCGGAACTGGCCACCAACACCCTGCGCCACACCCACTCCGGCGACCCCGGTGAGACGTTCACCGTCCGGGTGTGCACCAACACCCGCGGCGTGCACCTCGCCGACCAACTCTCCACCACAAGGCCCGCACGTTTTTGGCACTGCGGTCAGAAAGGCCAGCGATTCTGACCGCAGTGCCAAGATCGTTGGCTAGAAGACCAGCCCCTTACGCGGATCGAGCAGCCACTCGCGCCCGCCCGCCTCGGTGGGGAGCACGGTGCCCTCCTCCGTCACCTGCTGGGGGATGAGCACCAGGTCGCGCAGGTGGAACGACTCCCGCCACGCCTCGGGCGACCGGTAGGCCTCGGACAGCCGGTCGAACCAGAGCCCCATGCGCACCGGAACCGTCCGGGCCACCAGGTCACGGCAGTCCGCCACGGTGAACCGGCCGCCTTGGCCCGTCCCCTTCTCGGGAAGTTCGACCGTGCAGTCGCGGTCGAGCCAGCGCTGCCCCGCCGCGTCGACGTAGTAGCACAGCACCCGCACCGAACCGGCACCGAACCGGGTCGCGAGCAGGTGCTCGTCCACGTCGAAGTCGAACTGGGTGAGCCCGTGCAGACTGTCCTCGACCTCGTCCACGTCGGGGATGACCGCGTTGCGGGCCAGGCCGCGCTTGGCCAGCTCGTCCCCCATGCGTTCCAGGTCGGCGTCCAGGTCCTCGGCGAGCGAGTCGTCGTCGTACACGTCGTCCACCAGTGACTGCACGTCCTCGGGAATCCGCACCGGTTCCCCGTCCCGGCGGCGCAGCAGCGCATGCGTGCGCTGGAGCAGCGACAGCGGGTACACCGCCTGCCAGGAACGGGGGAACCGCGGCGGACCGTCGGCCTCGGCGTCCTGCTCGGGAGTGAGCACCACGAGTTCGGGACGCTCGGCCCACGCGGGACGTTCGACGACGTCCAGGTGCTCGTGCCGCCAGCAGCGGCCCGCGCGTTGCAGCAGCAGCGACACCGGCGCGATGTCGCTGACCATCAGGTCCAGGTCGAGGTCGAGGGACTGTTCCACGACTTGCGTGGCCACCAGAACGGCGCCGTGCGTCGGCCGTTTCCCGTGCTTCGCGCCGTCCTTGCCGAACAGGTCGACGACGGTCTCGGTGATCTCGGTGCGCTGCCGGTTGGGGAACCGCGAGTGCAGCAGGTGGAGCTCGGGGGCGTTGCCGCCCCGCTCCGCGAACCAGCCCGCGAGCAGGTCGTAGACCTCCTGGGCCTCGGCGACCGTGGTGCAGATGACCGCCGCGCAGCCGCCTCCCTCCAGCAGCGGGGTCAGCTCCCTGCGCAGCGCCTCCGACCGGTCGGGGCTTCCGTTCCTGACTGGTATGTCGACGAGCCGCACCGCCAGCGGCTCGCGTGGAGTCGTGGTGATGGGCACGGGATCGACGTCGGCGCTGCGGGTCACCTTCCCGGTACGGGCGTCGGCGTGCAGCCAGCCGGGGTAGGAGACCTCGGGGACGGGCTGCGGCTCAGACCTGCGCCAGCGGTATCCCCGGGCGCCCTCCAGGTACGCCTTGACCAGCGAGTTCGCGATGCTGTGGTGCAGGGTCGCCGACAGCAGCACGACAGGCGTGTCGAGCGTGCCCAGCCAGCGCAGCAGCTGCTCCAGGAGGAGCTGCATGTAGGGGTCGACCGCGTGCGCCTCGTCGACGACGACCACCTTCCCGGCGAGCCCGAACAGGCGCAGCGCGTTGTGCTTGGCGCGCAGCACCGCCATGAGCGCCTGGTCGATCGTGCCCACCGCCCAAGAGGCGAGCAGACCGCGTTTGCGGCCCATCAGCCATTCGGTCGCGGCGAACGGATCGCGGTGGTCGGCGCCGTCGGAGAGGACGGTCGACACTCCCGGCGCGTCGGCGGGGGCGTAGTCGGGATTCAGCCACGCCATCGAGTGCAGCAGGGCCAGGGTTGAGGGACGGGCCGGATCGGTGCCCTTCGTGCGGTGCCGCGCGTACTCCTTGAAACGGGAGTGCATCTGGTCGGCGGTGGCTGTGGTGGGCAGCGCCAGGAAACGGCCTGGGCGTCCGGTCGCCGCACCGAGCAGGTCCGCCACGTGGTAGGCGGCCTCGGTCTTGCCCTCGCCCATGGGGGCGGTGATCAGCACCAGCCCCGGGCCGGTGCACAGCGACGGCAGGTGTTCGGCCAGCGAGGTCTGCAGGCCGTTGGGTTCGTCGATGTGGGGAAACGACTTGGCGAACGTGGCCGGGGGAACCGTGATCGGCCGCAGGCCGGCGGCGTCCAGCAGAGCGGGGACTCGTCGCTGCGACTCCTCGAAGTGGGTGCGCAGCGCGGACACAGAACCGTCGGCGGGAAGGGAGCCGAGGCGTTCCAGGATGAAGTCCTCCTGGCTGACCAGCCAGTCGGCGAGGATGACCAGCCCGCACACGACCGCGGCCGTCGGCCCGTCCAGCATGTCCGGTGCTCCGGGGCAGCCTGTCGCGTCAAAGACCGCGTGCAGCAGTGCGCGACGCTGCTCCTCCCACCGGGCGGAGGAGAAGCCGAGTTCCACCAGCGGACTGCGACTGTGGGCAGTGGGGTGTTCGTGGAAACGACCGTGGTGGCCGCCGAGCAGCTGGGCGGCCAGCCACGCGGCCTGTCCCGTGGGCGGGTAGCCGACCGAGGACAGCACGAACGGCAGCCACTGTCCGGTGGCTGCGGCGTGGGACCGTCGTTCGCCGCTGAGTTCCTCTCCGGGATAGTCGGACAGGTCCACGGCGATCTGCTGCTGGAACTCGCGGGTCAGTTTCCCGATGTCGTGCAGCCCCGCCCAGAAAGCGATGCAGCGCCCCGCGTGCTCCTCGTCCGTCTCCATGGCCGAGGCGATCGTCTTCCGCAGCCCAGGAGACAGGTACTCGCGCCACAAGACGAGTGCCGCAGCGGCGGTGTCCAGGGAATGGCAGGCGAGCGGGTACACCTTCCCCCGGAGTCCGCGTTCCTTGGCCCAGAACCTCAAGTCGACCGACGGGGCGCCGCGCTTCCCGTCTGCGGGGTCGTGCTCGGGCACGTTTCCTCCCCCATTCTGCTGTCTCGGTACGCGCAGAACGTAGCGAGCAAACCGCCGCGAGCGGGGCGCTTTCACGAAAATGGCCTAAAGTGGTGCCAGTGAGAAGGCTGCCCGCAGGATAGGTAACGCGGAGATAACGTGCCGCAAAACCGCAGGTCAGCTTCTGTGAGCCCCACGCACGTGGGGATGGACCGGAGGAGCGGCTGCTCCTCCTCGCGATCGCTGAGTGAGCCCCACGCACGTGGGGATGGACCGGCGGTCCCAGTGTTGCATACGAAACGGACACTGTGAGCCCCACGCACGTGGGGATGGACCGTAGGCCGTCCAGGTCAGGTGCGTCAGCCGTGGGTGAGCCCCACGCACGTGGGGATGGACCGCACCCACCCCGCCCGGCCCCTCACCCGCGCCCGTGAGCCCCACGCACGTGGGGATGGACCGGGCCTCCCCTGGTACCCAGGGCCGTGGGGAGGGTGAGCCCCACGCACGTGGGGATGGACCGTGGAGGAGTCCCCGGGTGGGCAGTGACGGTTCGTGAGCCCCACGCACGTGGGGATGGACCGGCACACACGCAGGCAGCACAGAAGACACCACAGTGAGCCCCACGCACGTGGGGATGGACCGAGAACCCGCACCGGCCCCGGACTCGGGACCTAGTGAGCCCCACGCACGTGGGGATGGACCGCAACGCTTGGGGTGCCTGCCAAAACACTGGGGGTGAGCCCCACGCACGTGGGGATGGACCGGACTGTGTCGGTAACGAAAACCTACCGGTACTGTGAGCCCCACGCACGTGGGGATGGACCGCCCCCCAGGTGTCGGTCTGGGGGGCGTTGGCGGGTGAGCCCCACGCACGTGGGGATGGACCCTGGTCTCGGATTTCAACGGGCTGCTCGCGGTGGTGAGCCCCACGCACGTGGGGATGGACCGCGGACGGCGTGGCGGCGCAGGCGGCCCTCCGCGTGAGCCCCACGCACGTGGGGATGGACCGACCCGAGGCCCCGGACTCGGGGCCTATGTCCGGTGAGCCCCACGCACGTGGGGATGGACCGAGTTCCCAGTGCGCCTGCGGCCTGCAAACCTGGTGAGCCCCACGCACGTGGGGATGGACCGGAGGAACATCATGCTGCTCCACCAGACCCCCGGTGAGCCCCACGCACGTGGGGATGGACCGCGCCGATGGTCATCGACGACTCCCCGAACGTGGTGAGCCCCACGCACGTGGGGATGGACCGCCGACCGCCGTGATCTACCTGGATGGTAAGGGGTGAGCCCCACGCACGTGGGGATGGACCGTGTACAACTGAATCAGTTCCGACATGTGTCGTGTGAGCCCCACGCACGTGGGGATGGACCGCCCCCCGGGGCGGGGGGTGCGCATCACACAGTGAGCCCCACGCACGTGGGGATGGACCGCCGTGGCCACGCCGCCCGCCCGTCGGGGGTGGGTGAGCCCCACGCACGTGGGGATGGACCTACGGAATCAAGAACTTCGTGAAGCCCCTTAGAGTGAGCCCCACGCACGTGGGGATGGACCGGGCCGCGCCACCGTGACGGTAGTGGTCGCCGTGTGAGCCCCACGCACGTGGGGATGGACCGCCCCTCAGACGCGTTTCTGGGGGGCTTTCGCTGTGAGCCCCACGCACGTGGGGATGGACCGGTGGCGGTGTCCGCCGTGGCAGTGGTCGGTACGTGAGCCCCACGCACGTGGGGATGGACCGCCCAGTTACTACCGACCACCACGAGGACGGGAGTGAGCCCCACGCACGTGGGGATGGACCGAACGGCAAGGTCCCGTCCTACCGGTGCGTGGGGTGAGCCCCACGCACGTGGGGATGGACCGGCCATCGCCGAACGCGCCCGCGCCATGCGCACCGTGAGCCCCACGCACGTGGGGATGGACCGGAGCGGGAGCGCGCCCTGACCGTGCTGACCGAGTGAGCCCCACGCACGTGGGGATGGACCGTACGGACGTCAACGCGATGATTCGGGCGCTGGGTGAGCCCCACGCACGTGGGGATGGACCTCAGGCACCTCGGTGAGAGCGCTGGGTGTCTCCGTGAGCCCCACGCACGTGGGGATGGACCGTCTCGATCAGGGTGGTCTTGCCCGCGCCGGTCGTGAGCCCCACGCACGTGGGGATGGACCGCAGTTTCTACCGCGCCCTAAACTCGCTGGTCAGTGAGCCCCACGCACGTGGGGATGGACCTCCTGGGTGCGTCGCAAACTCGACGGAGCCCTCGTGAGCCCCACGCACGTGGGGATGGACCGGGTATCCGGTTGTTGGCGGAGGCGGGGTTTGTGTGAGCCCCACGCACGTGGGGATGGACCGATCACTGGATGCGCAGAGAAAATACTGGCCTCGTGAGCCCCACGCACGTGGGGATGGACCGCGGGGACGTCGCTCCCGAATCGCGCGGACACCGTGAGCCCCACGCACGTGGGGATGGACCGCGGCGGCAGAGCCGCCTTTCTGACTGCCTGACGTGAGCCCCACGCACGTGGGGATGGACCGCGTCGCGGCTGGGGCGGCCCAGCGCATACAGGGTAAGCCCCACGCACGTGGGGATGGACCGCGGAGATGGCCCGCACCGCCGAGACCCGCGCGGTGAGCCCCACGCACGTGGGGATGGACCGTACCCCGTGCCCGACGGTGTGCGGTTGGAGATGGTGAGCCCCACGCACGTGGGGATGGACCGCCGTCCTCGTCGAGGTCGTCGGCGTCGAACTGGTGAGCCCCACGCACGTGGGGATGGACCGGCCACGACCCAGCAGATGTTCGTCGACGGCTAGTGAGCCCCACGCACGTGGGGATGGACCGACGTGAAGGTTCGCGGACTCGGGCAGGTCGACGTGAGCCCCACGCACGTGGGGATGGACCGTGCTCCCCCAGTCCGGGCGCTGTGGGGATTTTGTGAGCCCCACGCACGTGGGGATGGACCGCGGCGGCAGAGCCGCCTTTCTGACTGCCTGACGTGAGCCCCACGCACGTGGGGATGGACCGGCGGCGCCGAAACCGTTGTCTGCGAGGTAGCTGTGAGCCCCACGCACGTGGGGATGGACCGGGACGGAGGACGCGCCGGTGAACACGACGCACGTGAGCCCCACGCACGTGGGGATGGACCGACGCCAAGGGGTGAACGTGCCTGTCTGTGCAGTCAGCAGGGGGTTCTGCGGGGCAGGCCGCCTACCGAAGCCGGCCTGCCCCCGATCCGGCGAATGTTTCGGGCCCTTGGGTCAGGGCTTCCATTCCTGCCGGTAGTCGGGATGGTCGGCGTAGGGCAGTGCCAGGAGTTTCAGCAGGTGCTGTTGGGTCTGGGAGGTCAGGTCCAACTCCTTCAGCATGCGCCGCTTCGCCTCGATCTCCTGCAGCGTTCGAGCCGGGGCCCATCGGGCGATGTAGTCCGCGGCTCCTGGCATGACCTCGGTGGCTTCGTCGATGACGAACGCGGGGAGATTGAAGGGGGGTATTTCTGGGAGGTCTTTGAGGGGTTTGGTCAGATAGCGTTCGACGGTGCGCAGTGATGCGACGCGCAGGTATCCGTTCCTGTCGGGTGTGGCGGGGGTGTCATCGTCCGGATTGATCCACCGCCAGTGCGTGCCGGGCCGGTCGGGATCGATGGCAGCGCGCGCTACCCGCTCGTCTTCGTCGAGGCGGGCTTCGATGAACTTGATCAGGGTTGTGCTCCGTTCTCCTGCGGCATAGTCGTGTGCGGTTGAGTTCGCAGGCGCGGGTTGCGGCCTCCCCTGTCGTGGGCGGTCGGCCGCGACTCCCGGACACGGTCGGCAGCGTTCACCGCCTGGATGGCCTCGGGATAGGGACCGGTCGGCGAGGCGCTGTCGGACGGTTCGGGACCGGTCTGCATGGTAGAGGGTGCGGCCGACTTTGCAACCGGCACGCCCGGTCACGACTGGGCTCCGGGAGTTTGCGGGCGCGGTGTGACGCGGTGTCGCGGACTGTTCCGTTCCGGTCTTGTGGAGGGCTTGGTGTGCTCCGCGCTTTCGGAGTCGCCTTCCTGGATGTCGGGACCACGTGTCCGCGGGGAGGCGTTGGGGGATGACGTGGGCCCCGGCCGGATCCGCGGGGTCGTGGATCTGATCGGGGCTGGCTGCTGCCTCAGCGATGTGGCACGGGACGAAGACCCAGGCGTCGGTGGGGGACACCGCCCGACTGGCCGACGACGCGTCGCCTTCTGTTGGTCTGCTTCCCTGTTCCTCAGGGCGGTCTTCGGTTTCTTCGTCCTCTTCTTGGGCTTGTCCCGGCCCGCGCTTTCAGCTCTTTCCGCCCGGTTCGTGGTGGTGCTGCACTCCAATCACGTTGCCCCGTGCCCGGGCACCACGTTGGTCGATGTGGTCGCCGTGGTAGACGATGGTTCTGACCCCGCCGGAGATGCTGTGGGCCTGGACCACGGTTCCGCTCACGTCGCCGACCGTGTTGACCACCGGTCCTGAAACGGAGTCGAGGTCGGCGAGGATCTTGCGGAGTTCCCGGGCGGCCTCGGGGTTGTGTTTGAGCAGGCGGCGCAGTTTGGGTCGCCATTCGTTCTCGACCTCGGCGGGCGTGCTCTCGTTGCTGGTGAGTTCGTCGCGGGTCTGTTGCAGTTCGGCCTCGACGGTTTGGCGGTTGTGGCCGAACAGGGCGGCCATCCGCTGCCGCACCGTCTCCCAGGTTGTGCTGGTCATGGACTGGACCAGGGCCGTGGTCCCGGCCGCCACCAGTTCACTGCCGTCCATCCCCTGCGGACCCCTTCGTGCATTCGGTTGTGTGCCGCGATGCTTTCCATGCGGTCTTGTCCGGGCGGTGGAAACTTCACGCTAGCCATCCCCGTTCCGCTGCGCCACCCACTTTGCCGCATCCGGCGACCCCTGCCCCACAGGACTTTCTGAAACCCGCTGCCTCTGCCAGGGCGGAAGGGAAAAAGGTTCACCGCCCGCGCCTGCCCCAACGGCGTGTGCGGTGAGGGAATTACAGTTGTTCGAAATAGGCGTCAGCGGCGAACCAACGCAGTGCCGCGTGGAACCGTCGACGCCTCTTCTCGCTGCTCACGAAACCGAGGCGGTCGATCTGGTACCTGATGGTGCCGTCCGGGCTGTTCGCCCCCTCCAGCCAGTGGTCGGCTCCACGGGGCCAGAGGACGAGTACGGAACCCCGTTTCTCTTCGATCACACTGACCTGTCCGACACTGTCCCACCTGACCGGCTTATTGGCTTCGGAGGAGAAGGGGAACACAATTCCGCTGTTGTTCAAGGTGAGCCGACGAGAGGACACCATGTTGAGCAGGGTGGTCAGGATGCCCAGGACCAGGCTGGCCACCAGGGTCATGAACGGCATCAGCCCTCCTAGCAGCAGGAGGGACGCTGCCGACAGGATGATGGCCGACACCGCCGTCCCTTTGAACATCAGTTCCATTCTCGATGTCCAACTCGGAGTGAACGTCACGGCCTGAACCGCTTGCGGCGCGGCACCGCGCTTCCTGGGAAGGTCGTAGGCCATTCTGACGGTGGCGCCGTCGGCTGCTTCGATGCGTCGGACGACGCCGCGGTGTCTGGTGCTCTGCACCAGCAGGGAGTGGACGCCCGGGGTGAGGGGGAAGGTGCGGGTCTCGTATGCGGGGACCGTGCCCAGGGCGGCGTCGTCCACGGCCAACTCCAGGCCGGTCGGGCCGAGGTTGCCGATCACCAGGCTCACCCGGCCCGGTTGCTCCTGTTTCTCCTGGTCCGCTGCGGGTCGGTGTCGGGATTCTTTGGTGGGGAGGTTGGCTGCGCCGGTGGCCGGTCCGGTGTCGTTTCGAGGCAGCAGCAGGGTGGCGCGGTGGGTGATGATCTCGGTGACCGGTTCGGGCAGCCAGCGCCTCTCGGGGTGGGACGGCTCGGGGGCGGCCAGTGCGGTCAAATCGGCCAGCAGGTCCTGCGGGGAGGGCCGCTCGACAGGGTCCTTGGCCAGACAGGCGGTGATCGGGGCGACCAGGGGCGCGGGCAGGTCGGACAGGTCCGGTTCGGCGTGCACGACCCGGTAGACCACCGCGTGCAGGGGGCCTTCGCCGAAGGGGCTGCGGCCGGTGGCGGCGAAGGTGAGGACGCAGCCGAGGGAGAACACGTCCGAGGGCGGGCCGACCTTTTCGGCGCGGGCCTGTTCGGGGGACATGTATGCGGCGGTGCCCAGCACGGTGGCGGTGTGGGTGTGGCTGGTGGTGTCCAGGGCGCGGGCGATGCCGAAGTCGATGAGGCGGGGTCCGTCGGCGGCCAGGATGACGTTGCCGGGTTTGAGGTCGCGGTGGACCAGGCCGCTGGCGTGGACCGCGGTCAGTCCCTCGGCCAGCCCGGTGCCCAATACCACCACCGACTCCAGCGGGAGGGGGCCGTGGTCGGTCACGGCGGCCTGCAGGCTGGGGCCGGGGATGTAGGCGGCGGCCAGCCACGGTGGATCGGCCTCGGTGTCGGCGTCCACCACCGGGGCCGTGTAGAAGCCCCCTACTCGGCGGGCGGCTTCGACTTCGGCGGCGAAACGTCGCCGGAACTCCGGATCGTCGGCGAGTTCGGGGCGCACCACCTTCACCGCCACCCAACGCCCACCACGTGATCGACCCAGGAACACCTGTCCCATCCCACCGCCCCCTAACCGGGAGTGCAGTCGGTAGGGGCCGATCCGGGCAGGGTCGCCGTTGCGCAAGGGGTGGGCCATGACGCCCTTTCCGTACAGGGAGCGGGGACTCAATGGTCCCAAAAAGGAACCTGTCCGGGAATCACGGATGCGGGCCTGTCCGCATTGCGCCCGGTGTGCGTCTTCTGGCAGCGGGCTCGGTTTCTTCTCCCGCTGTTTCTCCGGCCCCGTGGTCGAATTGCTTTTCGCTGGCCTGGCTGTGTTTTCCTCGCGGCCCGATGGTGGCCTGCCGTCGTCGGTGAGAGGCGGTCTTCTTGTTCATGCTCCGGGCACCGGGCCGATGGTCGAGTTCTCCCTTGCCCAAGGTGCCGCCTCCGTCAGGGAAGCGACGCCCGGTTCCGTCTCTCCGGTGCGGTGGCCCCGGCCGTCTCCACCGGTCTGTCCCGTTCCAGACGCGGGTTCGAGGTGTGCGTGGACAGCATGCAGAAAGCCGGACGGGTCGAACATCCTGCCTGTAGAGATGGCACCGACCGTCCTGGTCTGCCCTGTGAGGAGGCGGCCGACCGCTTCCATCACGGGTGACGCGGCGACGGCGTCGACGCCCCCGTCGTCTCCTGGGCACGGTGCTCTGTTGACCGCCGCTGGAACGTACGACCGCCCCGGCGGGAAGGCCTGTGCCGGACCGCCTTCGCTCATCGGCCGGGCCAGCACCGGGGTGTCCGGGCGGTGATGTCCCCGGCCGCTTCGGCCGTCATGGCCGAGTCGGGTGGGCCGTGCCAGGGCTGTCCCGGTTGCACGCGCTCGTACCGGCCGGGCGCGGAACCTTTCCCGCAGGGACATCGCCGGTGGAGTCGGCCTCCCCTCCAACAGATGGGAGTCACCGTCTTCCGGGACCGGCGGGGCCGGGAACGCGTGAGGGCCCGCACTCCGGACACGACCGGAGTGCGGGCCCTCACGCGGCGCCGCGCGGTGCGGCGCCGTGGGTGGACCGGTGGGCGGGACCGGATCAGCGTTCGGTGATGGCGATCCGGCGCGGCTTGAGGGCCTGGCTCTTGGGGACGCGGACGGTCAGCACGCCCTTGGACAGGGTCGCCTCCACGCCGTCGGGGTCGATGCCCCGGGGCAGGGTGACCGCGTAGTAGAACCGGCCGACGCTGCGGGTGCGGTAGCGGAACCAGCCCTCGCGCTCGCGTTCCTTGCGCTCGCCTTCGATGACCAGTTCGGTGCCGGACAGGTCGATGGTGATGTCGTCGCGGGCGACACCCGGGAGTTCGAGCTCGACGGTGTAGGCGTCCTCGGTTTCGGACAGGTCGGCCGGCGGCGACCAGAGCGAGTGGTCGGTGCCGACGGCGGCGGTCCGGTCGAACACCGCGTCCATCCACCGGTGCATCTGCGCGTGAAGGTCGCTCAGTTCGCGGAAGGGGTCCCAGTGGGTCGGGGTCTGAGAGGAACGGACGACGGGCAGTGCCATGGTCGGTACCTCCTCGGAACTCGTGGGCCACCGGGTTGGTGGCGTGTCCAGCGGGACTGTGGCTCCTTGCACTGCCTGACATTCCCCCTGTTGAGTCTCGTAAACTCAAGTTTGTTGAGTGTGTCTGTTTTCACACGTTTTGGGTGCTGTCGGAGCGCCCGGGGTCCGCGCCCCGCCCACCGCACCGGTCACGTCACCGGCCGGGACGCGGGTGCAGGCGTTGCAGTCTTCGGCTCTCTCCGGGGCTGCGCCGGGGAGCGCACCTGCGCGGGGAGGCGGGCACCGGCCTCCGCGACGATGTCGGTCGCCCCCGGCAGCGGCCAGGCGCGGTCGAGTGTCCTGCCCCGTTCCGTGCGGCGCAGCAGTGAACTGCAGAGAAGGCCGGACGCAACGCCGTCATCGTCGTTCCTGGCGGCCAGGATCGTGACCGGTTCTTCCGGGATCTGCTCGCGTGCCTCGTTCCGTGGTGCGGGGTGCCCGGTGTCGCCGCGTGGAGCGCCTCGCTCCAGTCCCCGGCGTCCAGCGGCAGGCCGAACCGTTCCGTCTCGACCGTCATCGGTCGCAGGGGCGGCCGGTCGTAGCACCTGATGGTTTCTTCGACCGCCTTCACCAGTGGCGCGGATGCTTTCAGGCGGGCGTCCTGCGGGCCGGTCCCGGCGGTTGCCGTGGCCCCTTCGGGACGGGGTCGGTCGGGCTGCGGATCTGCACGTCCTCCTCGTCGAGGCTGCGGAGGGCGTCGGTGCCGTAGGCCTGGCAGGGGTGGTGCGGGGCCGACGCACCGCACGCCGCCCCGACGGTGGTTGGGCGGGGGCCGGAGTGGAGGAGCGTCCGTGCAGGGAACGTCGTGGTGTCCGCCGCCGAATCCCCCGCGGGTCCCGGTGGACTCGCCGGTAGCGGATCGGGCGTGTCCGGCTCCGTTTCCCGGCCGCTGCGTCCGGGGACCGTCATCTGCGCTGTGAACGGGCCGACGTTCCGCCGTCTGCGGGTGCACGGCCCCGCGCCGTGCGGCCGCTGTCGACGGCGCGGCCCAGCGGATCATCGGAGTGGGCGGCCGGTGGGGCACGACCGCGCCCGAACCGCCGCACGGCCGGACGCCCCTGCCCCCTGGCGCGCGGCGCGGCGGCGCCGGGAACGCCGTCAGCGGACCCTGGCGCCGTAGACGTGCTCGACCTGCATCACCACGAGCACTCTGCGCTCGGCGACCATCGCTGCCCGGTACTCCTCCCAGTCCGGATGCTCCCCGGCGGCGGCACGGTAGTAGTCCACCAGGGCCTCGACCTCGGCACCGTGGGGGTCGCTTCCCGGGCCGGTGAGGGTCACGGTGCCCTCGGCGGTGGCCCACGACCAGCCGTCGGGGCTGGTGACCTCCAGTGCGGCCCGCGGGTCCCGGCGCAGGTTCGCCGTCTTGGCCCGTCCTTCGGCCGTGGAGATGTAGACGGTGTCGGCCTGCAGGTCGTAGAAGGGCGTGACGGGGGAGAGTTGGGGACGGCCGTCCGACTTGATGGTCGCGAGGACACCGAGTCGGCTCTCCGCGAGCAGCGCTCGCGGGTCGAACGGTGCGTCGGTCACGTCGCAGATCCTCTCTCGAACGGTTGCCGGACGGTCCCGGCGGATACGGAGCCGACGAGGTGTCCCGGCCGTCTCCCCGGGGTTCGTGGGCGGGCCCGGCGGTGCAGACGGCGGGCCGCGGCACCGTGCGGACCCACCGCCGAGTATCCCCCACACCGCGGCCCACGGGAAGAAGGACACTGCGGGGGCGAGCGCTCGCGGTCGGGGTTTCCCGCCGGGAGGGCTCGGGGCGGGTGGCGGGGCTGGTCAGGGCCGACGCGGGAAAGCGTCTCGGGTGGCGGCGAGGACAGTCCGGTGGCACCGCTACCGGTGGCCGGTTCCGGCCCGCGCCCCCTCAGCTGTCCCCCGGTGTCGTGGCCGGGACACGGGCCCAGGGGTGGCGGTACCTGACCCAGAAGCCCAGCAGCACGAGGGTGAGGAGGAGTGCGCCGCCGTCGGTGACCAGCGACGGCAGCAGCCCGACCGGGCCGTAGGTGTCGGCCGCCGCACGGAACATCTCGCGGGGGATCAGGCCGAACGGGCCCGCCGCCTGTGTCGCGTTCACCACGAGCACCACCCAGAACACCCAGGCACTGCCGCGCAGCGCCAGCATGCCCACCGCGTTGCCCGCCACGTACAGCGCGCCGACGGTGCGGAAACCGGTCAGGAACCCCGGCGCCGCCTCGGCGGCCTCGCCCGGCGCCATGCCGGCCAGCCGCATCGTCGCCTCCACGGTCCGGGGGTTCATGATCACGAAGCCGTGCAGGACGGTGCCGACGGCAAAGACCAGTGAGCAGGAGAACACCAGGATCTGCAGTCGACGTGTCCACACCGTCGCCGTCATGTGCGCGCCCCCCTCGTTGCATGGCAGTGGAGATTCCCGTGGGAAACGCCGGTACCCCGGAAATCGTCATCTCCGCGGTGGCTTCTGCGCCCGCTGCGCGGTGGGCGGCACAGCGGGCGCGGCGCGGGGCACGGGAGTCGCCTCCGTGCTTCCCGGGGGCGGCCGACCCCCGGGGCTTCTGCGGTGGGGTGGGGTCGAGCACGCACGCTGCCCCGGGATGGGCGTGACTGCTCTCCTCCCCTCTCTTTCGGCTCTGTCGGCCCCTGGGGGCAGGTACGCGGCGACTCGCACCGCGGAAGGGGCCGGTGGCGGATGGGGGCCGGCCCGGGCCGGGTCGGACCGGTCCCGGTTCGGGCCCGCCGACAGCACGCCCACGCCCGGCATCGGAACGGTGCCCCGGCTGCGCCGCAAGACCAGCCGGCGGTGGCGGCAACGGCTGCGGCTTTGGGGGTGCTTCTCGACCGGGGGCGGGCGATGCCGTGCGGGCCGCCGGACCGGGGAGCGCCCTCTCGGCGGCGGGGACGGGCCCCACAAACGGCCGTCGGGGTCAGTCGGTCCGTCGACGGGCCTGCCGCACCTCGCGGTCGACGGCCCAGGCGTCGGCGACCGGTCCGAGGTGGGCGAGTTTGCCGGGGTTGATCACTCCGCGGATGGCCTGGATCTTTCCGTCGAGCACGTCCAGGACCAGGACGCACAGGACCTTTCCGTCCCGCTCGGAGAAGACCGCGCCGGGCTGGCCGTTGATCTCGTGCTGCTGCATCGTCACGCCGCTTCGGGCCAGCCACGGGAAGGCCGCGCCCAGCAGTCGGGCCACGTTCTGTGCGCCCGTGACGGTCCTGGCCAGTTGCGGGGCCCTGCCGCCGCCGTCCCCGGCCAGGTGCACGTCGGCGGCCAGCAGTTCCCGCAGCCCGTCCACGTCGCCGTGGTGCAGCGCGCCGAAGAACCGTGCCGCCAGTTCCCGCTGCTCCCGGCGGTCCGCGGCGAACCTCGGCCGTCCCGCGCGCATGTGTCGCCGGGCCCGCACCAGCAGCTGGCGGCAGGCCGCCTCCGAGCGGCCCACCGCCTCGGCGATCTCGTCGAATCCGAAGGCGAACACCTCGCGCAGCAGGAACACCGCCCGCTCCCGTGGAGTGAGCCGCTCCAGCAGCAGAAGCGCCGCCATGGAGACCGAGTCGGCCAGCTCCGCCGACCGCTGCGGGTCCTGGTAGGGGTCGGCGAGCAGCGGTTCGGGGAGCCACGGGCCGACGTACTCCTCCCGCCGCTTCCGCGCCGAGCGCAGCACGTCGATGGAGATCCGGGTCACCGTGGCCGCCAGGAAGGCCTTGGTCGAGGCGGGGCGGGTCGTTGAGCGATCGAAACGCAGCCACGTCTCCTGCACCGCGTCCTCGGCTTCGCTCACGCTGCCCAGGATCCGGTAGGCGATCGAGAACAGCAGCGGCCGCAGCTCCTCGAAGTCCTCGGCCTTGGTCATCACCCGGCCTCCTCTCCCCCGGTTCGGGGTGCTGTCCGTTGGCGCCCGCCGGAGCGGGCGGGCTGGGGCGCGGCTTCGGGGCCGGCGGCCCGTGGTCGTGGCGTCAGTGGGACTGTCCGGGTTCGTCGTGTCCGGCGGGCGGCCGGGTGAGGGCGTCGGGCCGGTTCACCGTGTTCCCGAAGGCGGCCAGGGCCATCGGGGCGGTGAGCTGTTCTTCGTCGTGGTGCCGGGTGGCGCGTTCCCCCACCTCGTCGGTGCCCCCGGTGGCCGTGTCCGCGATGCGGGCGCCCTGCTCCGCCAGTTCCGGTGCGGCGCGTTCGGCCCCGCCGAAGACCGTGGCCTCCCGCCACGCCGCCACCGGGTTCGGCCGCACCGGGGTTCCGCCTGCTGCGGCGGTCTCCTTGGTGTGCCTGTCGACGCAGAACGCGCAGCCGTCGGGCTGGCTCACGCGCAGCGCCACCGGTTCCTGCGCCGTGGCCGGCAGCGGCGAGTCCCCGACGGCACGGCCCGCCGCCGTGACATGGTGGACGATCGGGCCGGCGAAGTCGTTCGGTCGCGCTTCCATGAGGGGGTTCCTCCGTGCTCGTCGGCGGCTCCACCCCCTGGGACGAGGTGGCCCGGGGCCCTGTGACACCGGTGGATGTGACCTGAGTCTCCCCGTTGTGGGCGGTTGGGGAACAGGGCGGGTGCACAGGCGCCGGCCCGCTCCCCCTCTTCGCACCGGCCGCGGTCCTGCCGGTCCGCACCGCACCACCGGAGGGTTCCGCGGCGGTGCGGTCGCCCCCGGGCTGCGGCGGTGTCGACCACCGGCTGCTGTGGTCCCGCCGGGGGTGCGCGCCGACCGTCAACGGCGGGGCAGGCCGGTGCGCGGGCCGCTCCCGAACCGGGGGCGGTGAGGACGGTCACCGCCCACCGGTCCACTCCGCTGCTTCGCCGAGAGCCCGTCCCCAGGGGCTCGCATCCGGGCGCCGGTCCTGCGGGACGGGAGAAAGTGTCCGACTGCCGTGTCAGGGTGGTGCGCAGACCGCAGCGGGCGGGACCGGGGCCCGCCCGGACCGCGTCGGTCGGAGGAGGTTTTCCGTGGGAGTGTCGCTGTACTACACCGCCTACCGCGACCGGGGGCTGGACGCGCGCGAGCAGGTCCTCGTCGAGCGGATCGCCGAGGACGCGAACCGGCGCCTGGCCGAGGCCCTGACCGAACGGCTGCCGCACTGGCACCGCAGCGGCGAGGTGCCGCCGTCGCTGACCGACGTCAGCGAACTGTACGAGGGCCTGCACCTGTACGGCCCCGCCCACCTGAACCCCGGGGAGCTCCTGTCCGGGGCCAGCAAACTCTCCCACCTCGACTGCGGCCTGGACCCCATGTTCGTGCAGCTGGAGCACCTGGCTGACGCGCTGGCGCAGATGCGCCGGAGCCTGGCCGGGGCGCGCTGGCGCGTGCACGTCGACGACGCCGACCTACCGTGGAACGGAAAGCACTACGACCTCTGGTGAGCCCCTCCGGCCCCGCGCCTTCGCCTGCCTCCACCATCCGAATGGTGACATCATCCAGATTCTTCGAGTATCGTCGTGGGTGTCGTCGGAGGAAGGAACGGTGATGGCTCGGCTGACACGGGCCCAGCAGCAGGCACGCACCCGCGCCTCGGTGCTGGCGGCGGCGAGGCAGGAGTTCGTCGAGCACGGATACGGCCAGGCCAAGGTCGACCGGATCGCCGAACGGGCCGAACTGACCCGCGGCGCGGTGTACTCGAACTTCCCGAGCAAGCGCGCCCTGTACCTGGCGGTGCTCCTCGACCTCGTCGAGACGGCCGGCGGGGCCGACGCCACCGTCCTCCCGGGGTCGGTGGGCGATGCGCTGGGTTCCTTCGCCCGGGTCTGGCTGGAGCGGCTGCCCCTGACCGAGGACACCGCGGCGGGCGGCCGCCTGCACCTGCGCTCACTGGTGGGCGTCGTCGACGACGACCGGCACCGCGCCGTCCTCGCCCAGCTCGCGCGGCTGGAAGCGCTGCTGCTCGCCCTCGGCCTGGAGGCGTGCTCGCCCGAGCGGCCGGCACGGCTCGTGCGGCTGGCCGAAATCGCGGTGACCCTGCTGGGCGGATCCGGGCTTCTGGCCGAGCTG
Organism: Thermobifida alba; assembly: GCF_023208015.1. Taxonomy (NCBI): domain Bacteria; kingdom Bacillati; phylum Actinomycetota; class Actinomycetes; order Streptosporangiales; family Nocardiopsidaceae; genus Thermobifida; species Thermobifida alba. The sequence continues at coordinate 1,506,679 of NZ_CP051627.1, forward strand.
GCGCCGGGCTTCGGCGACCCCTTCGACCGGGCCCGCGCCTGCGCCCACCTGGCGCACCTCGACCTGTCCGACACCTGGGCGCCGCCCCACCTGCCCTACGTCACCCCCGCCACCCCCTGCCAGGACCCCTGGACCCCGCCCACGGGCCTGGTGGACCGTATCACCGGCTCCCCCGTCGACCTGGGCGCCGACGGCCTGGTCGTCGTCCTGGGCGCCCAACGCCTGGCCGCCGCCGAGGAGGCCGTCCGCTCGGCCCGCCCCGGTGAGCAGGTCACGGTCGCCGCCGTCACCGGCGACCCGGCCGAGACCGGCGCTCTGGTGCGGCTCAGGACCGGCGACCTCATCACCTGTCTGCGGCGCGTGTTTCCTCCCCGGACCTGGGAGCCCCTGCGGCTGGTCGTCGACGACACCGCCCGACTGGCCGAGGCGGTCGGCCTCACCGACGTCGGCGACGGCACCGAAGCGGCCGTGCGCGTCCGCGACGGTGCCGTCGTCGCCCGCGCCGGCGGGCGCGGCGCCGCCCACGCGGCCGCCACCAGCGGCACCGACCACGACACGCACCCGCGCGAGGTGGGGACGTGACCCCGCCCAACAGCCCGCGCACGGCCCAGGACCTGCTGGTTCTCCACGCCCTGCGCTGCGGGGGCTCTTCCGGTGCCGCCCGCGTGGCCGCGGCCACCGGCCTGGATGTCGCCGAGGCCGAGTCCGAACTGATCGACCTCGCACGCCAGGGCCTCATCACGTATGTGTCCGGCGTGTTCGGCGCCTGGGTGCTGACCGGGGAGGGCCGCGCCGCCGACGCCCGGCGCATCGCCGAGGAGCTGGACTCGGCCGGTGCCCGCGAGGCGGTGACCGCGGGGTACGAGCGTTTCCTGGTGCTCAACCCCGAACTGCTCGACCTGTGCACGGCCTGGCAGCTGCGGCCCGTCGACGGCACGGCGACCGTCAACGACCACAGCGACCCCGCCTACGACGCCCGCGTCCTGGACCGGTTCGCCGCGCTGCACGAGCGGGCCGTGCCGGTCTGTGCGGACCTGGAGGCCGCGCTGCCCCGTTTCGGCCGGTACCGCGTCCGCCTCACCGACGCCCTGGAGCGCGCCCGCGGCGGCGAGGTCGCCTGCGTCGCCGACACCACCGACTCGTACCACACCGTGTGGGCCGAGCTCCACGAAGACCTCCTCGCCACCCTCGGCATCCCCCGATGAGGAGGAGGTGGACCCGTCCGCTGGACGCGCGGCTCGACGATCCGGTGGAACTCCTGGGGGCCAAGGCCCACGGGCTGGTGGCGCTCCACCGTCTGGGCCTGCCGGTGCCGCCCGGGTTCGTCGTCACCACCGCCGCCTGCCGGGCGTTCCTCGACCGGGGGCGTCTTCCGGACGGGCTGCGTGCGGAGCTGGCCGCCGCCGTGGGCGAACTGGAGGCCGCGACCGGGCGCCGGTTCGGCGGCGTACCGCCGCTGGCGGTGTCGGTGCGCTCCGGGGCGAGCGTGCCGCTGCCCGGCATGATGCACACCGTCCTCAACCTCGGGCTCACCCGCCGCGCCACCGCGGCGCTGGCCGCCGAGCACCGGGACGAGCGTTTCGCGTTGGACTCGCGGCTGCGGCTGCTGTCGACCTTCACCTCGGCACTCACCGGCCTGCCCGCCCCCGGCCCCGGCACGGCCGCGGAGTGCGGCGCCGCGGCCACGGCAGCGGACCTGGCCCGCACCGTCGCCGCGGTCGAACACGACGTCGAGCGGCGGTACGGGCGCGCGATCCCCGACGACGCGGCCGAACAGCTGGCGTTGGCCGTCGAGGCCGTCCTCGCCTCCTGGAACACGCCCCGCGCGCGGACCTACCGCGAGATCCACGGCATCGACCACGGCCTGGGCACCGCCGTCATCGTGCAGGCCATGGTGTTCGGCAACCGCGACGAGCGCAGCGGCACCGGGGTCGCGTTCAGCCGCAACCCCGACACCGGGGAGAACACCCCCTTCGGGGACGTCCTGTTCACCCGCCAGGGCGAGGACGTCGTCTCGGGCCGGTCCCGGCCCCTGCCCCTGCGGGAACTCGGCGCGCGGGAACCGGCGGTGTGGGCCGCGCTCCTCGATGCGCTGCGCCGCGTCGAGCGCCACTACCGCGACGCCTGCTACCTGGAGTTCACCTTCCAGTCCGGTCGGCTGTGGCTGCTGCAGGCCCGTCCCGGCCGGTTCGTCGGCGCCGCCGCCGTGCGCCTGGCGACCGACCTCGCCAATGAAGGCGTGATCACCCGGCGCGAGGCGCTGCTGAGGGTCTCGCCCGAGCAGCTGCGGCACGCCCGCACACCGCGTATCGCACCGTCGGCGGAGACGAGTGTCCTCGCCCGCGGTACGGGCGCCAGTCCCGGGGTGGCCGTCGGCAGGGTCGCGACCACCACCAGCGCGGCGATCCGCATGGCCGCCGAGGGCCCGGTCGTCCTCGTGCGTCCGGAGACCTCCCCCGACGACATGAACGGCCTGGCCGCGGCCGCGGGGGTCGTCACCGCGCGCGGCGGAGCGGCCAGCCACGCCGCGGTCGTGGCCCGGGCGATGGGCAGGCCCGCCGTCGTCGGTGTCGGCGGTCTCCTCGTGGACCCCGCCCGTGCCGCGATCCACGTCGCGGGACGCACGATCGAGGAGGGGACCGTCGTGGCCGTCGACGGCAGCAGCGGGCAGGTGGTGCTCGGCCGTCCACTCATCGTCGCCGACGGCGCCGAGGCGCCCCTGCGGCAACTGCTCGCCTGGGCCGACGAGGTGTCGGGCGGCCCCTCCGACCGCGACGAGGTCCAGCGCCTCGAAGCGGCCCGTGCCGTGCTCCGCGGCCAGCAGTCCGACTGAGCCCCGCGGGCCGAGCGGTGGCCGGGGCCGCCGCGCCCGACTCCTGTCCGCCCCGGCTCGGCCGGCCCCGTCCCAGGCGTCGCAGGCTGCTCCCGGCACCGCTGCCGGGAGCAGCAGCCCGCCGGATGCGGGCAGGGGCTTCGACCGCGACGGCCTCGTGGGGACCACCGACGCCCCACCCTTCTGGGCACCGGAACTCGCTCGGTGGGTGGACGCGGTCGACCTGGAACCGGGCACCTGGCTACGCACCAGCGCGGGCCCCTGGGTCCAGGTCAGCGCCGTCACCGTCCGGACGGCCGAGAACCAGCGGGTGCACAACCTCACCGTCGACGGCCTGCACACCTACCGCGTCGCCGCCGGAAACGCCGACCTGCCCGTCCACAACGACAGTGTCGGCGGCCTCTGTCCTGAAGCGGGGGCGATCGCGGAGCACGCCAACGAGCGCTTCGACCAGGGCGCCACGGACCACTACGTCAGAGGCATTGCCCACACCGAACTCGCGGAGTACGTCGATGACGTCCTCAACCAGGAGATCCCGGGCCTGGGGGTACGGTACGGGTTGCGGAACGGGCGTACCGCTTACTGGGCCCTGAGCGGGGAGTCGTCGTCATCGAGGATGCGGGCTCGCCTCACGGCGGCACCGTGTTCACTCCCTCTGCCCCTCTGAGGGAGAACGTATTTCGAGGAACTGGAGTAGCGGGCCCGCAGTGGAAGAAGAGCACACCGCCGTTCTCCTCACCCGTGGCGGTTTCTCCCTGCTCTACCGTCTCGCAGCGGAGACGGAGAACATGGCCGGCTACCGGTTTCTCACTTCCCCGGCCCAAACGGCCCTGGGAAGGCTGCGGGAGGTACGCGGACCGCTGCGCGGTGTCCGCGAACAGTTGCGGCACAGCCAGGACAGCCACCCGAGTCCTCCTCCCGGCGGTGGGGAGGAGGCGGTACGCCTGGTGCGCCTGGACGCGGACTCGGTGCTGCTGTCCCTGCCGACCGCGGTCCTGGACGGGATCCTCGCAGGGGCGGTGGCGGTCCGGGACGGTCTGGGGGACAGCGAGTTGCAAACCCGTACGGGCTTCTCCCCGGCCGAGTTCGACACGCTCCTCACCTGTCTTGAGGCGGGAGGTCCGTAGGAGGGCAAGCCGTGCCCCCGCCGGGGCGGAGCCCTCTCGGCCGGGCCGCGTCCGCGCCCTGGAACCCGCTTCCTCCCGGATGACCGGTCGAGTGGCGGGCACCGTTCACGGTGGACTGCCACGCCGTGTCCCACCGGGACCGCGGCGACCGGAGCGCAGAACCGGGGCGGGACTGCTCCCCGCCCCGGTGTTTTTACTCCGCACGGCAGCAGTCGACAGGTCAGTGGTGCGGCGGTGAGGGGCCATCGGGCCGATCGGTCTCCGCTACAGCAGTGCCCTCTGGTTCCTCGGCGAAGCCCGGACCTGTCGACCCTCTGGGCGGTTTCCGTGTGAGGACGCCGAACATCCGTACGTCCAGACCGCCTTCGGCGTCCGGTTGGTCGAGAACCAGCAGGGCGCACAGCCCCGCCGCCGCTCTGCCCACCCACCATGCCGCGATCGGTGGAGCAGACGTCGCGACGAGGATCGGTTACCACCCGGGAAGAGCGGTGGACCGGGTCCGCCTCCGACGGCTCCGGTCCACCGGCCGCACAGCGGTTGACCGCCGACGACACCAGGGACGATGAGAACCGTCCGCCCCGCAACATGCACAACCTTCCGGCCAGTCAAGGACCGGAATTCGATGCTCCGCACAGAGCTCCCGGACCGGTCAGGTCACCGACCACACAGGCTCTGATCACAACAGGCACGCGATCAAGCGCGGCGGTGCCGGAATGCTGCGGGAGTTCCCCCACCCCGTGTCGTCTCCTACGAGCACACCGAACCACGTCCGACAACCCCCGGGCCGTGCCCCCACACAGCCAGCCCGACGGACTCCCCCGTCCATGACCGGCAGACACGCAGAAGGCACCGGCCCCTGTCACACGACGGCTGGGGCACGGCACAAGCTCCCGTTGACGAGCTGCGTCTGTCCGCGGTTCCTTCGCAACGCCCGAGCAGCGAAGCGTCGGCACCGCAGGACCACACCCGTTCCGGACAGGCGTTGACGACCGGAGTCCGGGAGGCGATACCGCTGCCCTGCCCCGTCCTCCGCGGTCGCCCACTGCTCCCGTGGCGGAGGACCGCGAGGAGGAGCTGTCCGAGTCGGCGCGGTCTGGCGCCCGAGCCGACGACCGTGCTTCGAGTGACCGCGACCGGTGGACGCGGTGGCAGGCAACTGCGGGGCAGGGGCGATGGTCTCGAAACCACTTCCCGTTCACCACGCCTCGGACCACTCCCGTCAACCTTCTTCCACGAGACCTCCGGTTTCTCGCACCGTTCACTCGCCCGTTGGAGCCGTGTCCGACCGCAGCGACCGGACCGCGCCGGGACTGCGTCCCCCGGTCCGGCACCGCGCCGGTGCGGGCCGGGCATCGGCCGTGGTGACAGGACTGCTGGCGAGGAGGGCTGTGCTGCTGTCCTCGTGGCCGGTGCCGCAGGCTGCGTCCGCCAACTCTCCCTGCCGCTCCTGCACCGGTCGAACCACCGACCCCCGTCAATACTCTCACCATCGAGATACTCTCATCATTCAGATACTGCTAACATCTGAAATCCGGTTGGATCCGAGACGAGGAACGGTGACGGTGAGCGACCACGGACTGGAAACCGAGAACCTGACCAGAAGATTCGGCAGGGTCACCGCGCTCGACGGCGTCAGCCTGGCCATCCCGCGCGGACAGGTGCTCGGCCTGCTGGGCCCCAACGGCGCGGGCAAGACCACCCTGATCCGCATCCTCGCGACCCTGCTGCGCCCCGACGGCGGACGGGCCCGCTTCGCCGGCTTCGACGTGGCCCGCCAGCCGGGACAGGTCCGTCGGCGCATCGCACTGTCGGGCCAGCACACCAGCGTGGACGAGGAACTGACCGGCCTGGCGAACCTGGTCATGATCGGCCGACTCCTCGACCTGCCCCGCCGCCAGGCGCTCCGGCGCGCCGCCGACCTGCTGGCCCGGTTCGGCCTGGAGGACGCGGCCGACAGGCCGGTGGCCGGCTACTCCGGCGGCATGCGCCGACGCCTCGACCTGGCCGCGAGCATGGTCGGCCGCCCCGAGGTCGTCTTCCTCGACGAACCCTCCGTGGGACTGGACCCCGGCAAACGCGACGAACTGTGGCAGATGATCCGCGGCCTGCGCGCCGACGGCGTCACCGTCCTGCTGACCACCCAGTACCTGGAAGAGGCCGACGCCCTCGCCGATGTCATCGCCGTCCTCGACCGGAGCCGCACCATCGCCTCGGGCACCCCCGCGGACCTGAAGCGCCGGGTCGGCGGACACACCGTCGCCGTGCGTCTGGACGACCCCGCCGAGGCCGACACGGCCGCCGCGATCCTGGCCGACGTCACCGGACGGCCCCCGGAGCGCTCCACCCGTCACGGGCTCGTCGCGCCCGTGACCGACCGCGCGCACTTCTTCGAGGTCGCCGCCCGGCTGCGCGAGCACCGCATCGGCGTCTGCGAACTGTCGCTCCGCCTGCCCAGCCTCGACGAGGTCTTCCTCGCCCTGACCGCATCCCCCGCCCCCACCGACGACGCACCGAAGGCCGCATGATGAGCACCACCGCACCCGTCACCGAACCGCTGCGGTCCCGTTTCCGGCCGCCGGCCTGGCTCCGGCACAGCCTCGTGCTGGCCCGCCGCAGTCTGGCCAAGAGCGCCCGCAACCCCGGCCCGATCGTCAACGGGGTCGTCACCCCCGCCCTGTTCCTGGTGCTGTTCCTCTTCCTGTTCGAGGGCTCGGTCGCCGGCTCCACCGCCGACTACGTCCAGTACCTCTTCCCCGGCATCCTCGTCATGGGCGCCGGACTGGCCGGAATGGTCTCGACCGGCACCAGCCTCACCATCGACCTCACGAAGGGCGTCACCGACCGGTTCCGCAGCCTGCCCATCAGCCGCCTGGCGCCCCTGCTCGGCTCCGTGCTGGCCGACCTCGTCCGCTACCTGCTCGCCGTCGCCCTGCTGTTCGGCATCGGCATGCTGCTCGGCTTCCGCAGCCACGGCGGCCTCACCGCCGCGCTCGCCGCCGCCGCGCTGGCCGTCGGTTTCGGCTTCTGCCTCAGTTGGGTCACCGTGTTCGTCGGCGTCCTGGCCAGGAACGCCGACACCGTCCTGGCCGTCAGCTTCATCAGCTTCCTGCCGCTGCAACTGGGCACCAGCCTCGCCGCTCCCGTGGAGACCCTGCCCCCGTGGCTGCGCGCCTGGGCCGGGGTCAACCCCGTCACCCACGTCATGGACGCCTGCCGTGCCCTTCTCAACGGCACCCCGGTCGGCGGCGCCGTCACCGCCACGCTGCTCTGGTGCGCGGCCCTCTTCCTCGTGTTCTGCCCACTGGCCGTGTACGCCTACAGCCGCCGGGAGTGACCCGGTCCCCGGGGCGGTTCCGGCGGTGCGGAGCAGTCGTCGGGGCGGCGTCGAGCCCCTGGCCGGGCCGCGGCGTCCGGGCACCCGGCGGGGAGAACGGGCCGGTCCGGGGAGCGGCCCGGTCCCCTGCCCCGGGTGCTTCGCCGCCCCGGGCCGCGTGGCCTCGGCGGAGGTGTCGCGCCTCCGCCCCGCCGGAACATCGACCGACCGGGCGGTCGACAAGTGTTGGTAGTCTTCGACCAGGACCCGTCCCCCCGTCCGCGCGGCTCCCCGCGCACGGCGGGGAGCCCCCTGTGCGCGTCGGCGGGGCATCCGCGCCCGCCGCTGCCCCACCGGGTGGCTGGGCGGACCGGTCCACGGGGGACTTCCGCGCCGGCCGACCACCGCCCCGGTGGGAACCGGGGACGGACCCTGAGCACCGAGAACCGCAACGTCGAGAAGGAACAGCCCGTGAACAAGGCCGACACCGCCCGGGACCGGCAGGAGCGACGCCACCTGTCGACCGACCAACGGCGCCGCGACATCGTCGCCACGGCGGCCGACCTTTTCGACCGCAACGGGTACGTCAACACGTCCATGCAGGACATCGCCCGTGCCGCGGGAATCGCCAAGCCGACGCTCTACCACTACTTCACGAGCAAGGACGAGATCCTGTGCCGGATCCACGAGGAGTTCATCGACCAGCTCCTGAGCCGGCACGAGAACCGCCTCGCGGCGCGGCTGCGGCCCGACCAGCTGGTCCTCGAAGTGATGGCGGACATCCTCGAACTGATGGAGACCCACCGCGGCCATGTCCGCGTGTTCTTCGAGAACCACCGGGAACTGCCGGAGAGGGAACAGGCCGAGATCCGCCTGAAACGGGACCGCTACCAGACGATGGTGGAGGAGACGTTCGCCGCGGGCACCGCCGAGGGGCTGTTCCGGGACGTGGACCCGAGGACCGCCGCGCTGGCCCTGTTCGGCATGTGCAACTGGGCCTACCAGTGGTACCGCAAGGACGGGACCATGCGGACCCGCGACCTCGCCTACGTCTTCTGGGACTACCTCGTCCACGGCGTGGGCGCGGGACGTCCGTAGCGGCCGCGGGCCGCCGGCCCCGCGGGTGGGGAGGGGCCGCTGTCGGGGTGCGGGCCGCTCCCCACCCGGAGTCCGTCACCGCTGCCGCAGGAACGACAGGGCGCGTGCGGTCAGGACGGGAACGGCGCGGGCGACCTGGCCGTAGCCCTCGCCCACGGTCTTCCCGCTGAGGTAGCGGGCGTGCACCCCTTCGAGGATGACCGCCAGCTTCATCGCCCCGAACGCCCGGTAGAAGGAGAGCTGCGACAGGTCGCGGCCGGAGGAGCGCGCGTAGCGTTCGGCCATCTCCTCCGCGGCGGGGAAGCCGGGGTGGTCGGTCAGGTGGGCGGTCGGCTCGAAGGCCGGGTCCTCGGACAGATGGCTGTCGTACCAGTAGGTGAGGAACAGGCCCAGGTCGGCCAGCGGGTCGCCGAGGGTGGACAGCTCCCAGTCGAGGATCGCGGCGATGCGAGGACTCGGCCCGGAGACGTCGATGACCGTGTTGTCCAGCCGGAAGTCGCCGTGGACGATCGCGCTGTCGGTCTGCTCGGGCACGCGTTCGTCGAGCAGGGCGAACAGCTTCTCCATATCGGGGAGTTCGCGGGTCGCGGAGCGTTCCCACTGCTGCGCCCAGCGCCGGATCTGGCGGGCGGTGTACCCGGCCGGGCGGCCGAACCCGCCGAGGCCCACCTCTTCGGGGTCGACCCGGTGCAGGGTGGCCAGGGCGTCGACGAGCGCGGTGGAGACCGCGGCGCGGACGTCTTCGGTGAGGGAGCCGGTCTGGGCGGCCGAGCGCAGCACCTGTCCGGCGACGTCCTCCATCACGTAGAACGGCGCGCCGATGACGTTCTGGTCCGTGCACAGGCCCAGCATGCGGGGCACCGGGGTGGGGGTGGCCGCCAGTGCCGCCTGCACGGTGTACTCGCGCACCATGTCGTGGGCGCTGGGCAGGGCGCCCGCCAGCGGCGGGCGGCGCAGGATCACCGTGCCGTCGGCGGTGTGCAGCCGGTAGGTGATGTTGGACAGGCCGCCGGTGATGATCTCGGCCGTCCAGTGCGGTCCCAGGTCCAGGGAGGGCACGGCCTCGCGCAGCCAGGCGGCGACCTGTTCGCGGGGCAGTCCGGCGACCTCGGTCGGCCGGCGGGTGTGCTGGTCGGTGGTCATGCGTGTGCTCCTGCGGTGATGCGGCGGACGGCGCGTTTGGCGATGGACATCTTGTGGGTCTCGGTGGAGCCGTCGTAGATCCGGAAGGCGCGGACCTCGGCGTAGACGCGGCCGACGACCAGGTCGTCGGTGGTGCCCAGACCGCCGCACAGCTGCACGGAGCGGTCCACGATCCGGCCCACGGCCTCGCTGACGAACACCTTGGTGCGGCTGGAGGACTCCGAGCCGCGGTCGCCGGTGGCCAGCAGCCAGCAGGTCTGCCACAGCAGGGCGCGGGCGGCGTGCAGGTCGATCTCGTTCTCGGCGATCAGCGCCTGGGCCATGCCCAACTCGGCCAGCCGGGAGCCGAACATCTCCCGCTCCGCCGCGCGGGCCACTGCGATCTCGTGGGTCCGCCGGGCCGCGCCCAGCCAGCGCATGCAGTGGGTCAGGCGGGCCGGGGCCAGGCGCACCTGGGCGTAGGCGAACCCCCGGCCCGCCTCGCCCAGCACCCGTTCGTCGGGGACGAACACGTCGCGCAACTCCAGCTGGCAGTGGCCGCCGATCATCATCCGGTCGATGGTGGAGGCGTGTCCGGTGATCCGCACGCCTTCGGTGTCCATGTCGACCAGGAACATGGTCGCGCCGGTGCCGTCGTCGTGGCCCCCGGCGGCCATGACGATCGCGAAGGCCGCGCCGTCGGCGCCGGTGATGAGGTGCTTGCGGCCGTTGATCACCCAGCCCCGGCCGGCGCGTTCGGCCCGGGTCTGCAGGGCCGCGGGGTCGGAGCCGGCGCCGGGGGCGGGTTCGGTCATCGCGAAGCAGGAGCGCACCCGGCCGGCGACCAGGGGTCTGAGGTACTGCTCCTGCTGCTGGGGGGTGGCGATCTGGGTGAGCATGTGGATGTTGCCCTCGTCGGGGGCGGCGCAGTTGAGGGCCAGCGGCCCCAGCAGGCTGGTGCCCGCCTCCTCCAGCAGGACCGCGGCCTCGTCCAGCCGGAAACCGCCGCCGCCCCACTCCGCGGCCGCCTGGGGTGCGAAGATCCCCCGTCGGCGGGCCTCCTCCTGCAGTTCCGTCCGCAGCTCCTCGGTCAGTCCGAGGGCGAACGCCTGCTGCTCCCGGGGGATGACGAACTCCTCGACGAACTCCCGGATCCGGTCCCGCCACTGCACGGTCCGCTCATCCAGTTCCAGGTCGAATCCCATGGTGCTCCCTGTCCTTCCTTTTCCGCCTGTCCGGGGCCGGGTGCCCGGTCTGCTCGGTTCGGGGTCCGGTGCGCGCGGGGCCGCTAGGCCGCCGTCCACCCGCCGTCGACGGCCAGGACCGATCCGGTGACGTAGGACGAGGCCGGGGAGGCGAGGAACACCGCGGCGGGGACGAGTTCTGCGGGGTCTCCGAAGCGGCCCATCGGGACCCGCTGCAGGAGTGCGGAGGCGAAGCGCCTGCTGTTGCGCAGGCCCGCGGTCATGTCGGTCTCGAAGTAGCCGGGGGCGAGTGCGTTGACGCGGATCCCGAACTCGGCCCAGTCCACGGCGAGGTTCCTGACCAGGGCCTCCACCGCTCCCTTGCTCGCCGAGTAGGCGCCCAGGCGCGAGCCCGCCGCCCGGGCGTGGATCGACGAGACGACGGTGATCGACCCCGGGGTGTTGGTGGCGCGCATGATCCGGGCGGCCTCCCGGACCGTCCAGAAGGTGCCGTCCAGGTTGACGCCGAGGACGGTGCGCCACTCCTCGTCGGTGATGTCGACCGCGTCCTTGAGGTAGGGGGAGACCCCGGCCGCGGCGACGCACGTGTCCAGTCCTCCCCAGGAGCGTTCGAGCTGCCCGGCGGCCGTGCGCACCGAGTCCGGGTCGCTGACGTCGGCCGGCAGGGGCAGCGCCCTGG